>CAZXUA010000230.1:0-6257 GCA_964643755.1 uncultured Desulfatiglans sp.
GCAATTGTGACTGTAAAGCATTAGCCATGGCTGACATACGCATTTGTATCAACTTCAGAAAACCTTACCTCTGGGAAGTGAAAGAGACACCTTGAGTCGCGGAATTGGGTATTATTTGGTGTGGTGCTGGGAGCCCCCCAGCTCATAAACGATTTTCATATCGGTGTCGGGAAAGATAATCTCAGCATTATTGAGTAGCTCAAAAAGGTCACATAGGGTTCGGTTAGTCGCGGGTCTTGAGGCATAATGCACACGAACCCGTAAGAGTTTAGAGTCAGGCTCAGGTAATATATCCGCTTCGGTTATAAAGAGATCCTGCAGCAGTTTTCGTGCTTGTGGAGAAGCCAAACCTGCCTGTTTCAATAACCCAACCATAGCGGTCTCTGCCCGGTATGCAATCATACGAACAGTGTCCATGAGACGCTTACGCCCCGGAAGAAGGCGGTTAAATCTATCCTTTTCGGGAAGCTCCATCAGAGAGATATGTTTTCCAGTATTATTGAGCTTTTCTTTTATATCTGCCAAATGATCCCTGTATTGTTCAATTTCCTCCAGGAGATCACCCTTTTTCTTTTCCCACCTGTGATATTTTAATGAATCATTGTCATATTCAGGGGAGATTGTCATCTCTGCGAATAGGGCAAGACGGTATTTGAGTTTGTTTTGAATCGAGTCGTGTGCCCTTTTATAGTCTCTCCAAGACGGATTAACAACCCTTTCGGTGTCAGGAATCTTTTCAGTGCCATACTCCTGAAGAAGATCAATGGCAAAGTGTTCCATCATATACCTGAAGAAGTTTTCCTGACACCATCTGCTGAACATACGAACCGCAAGCACTGTATGAGGCAAATCAAAAGCAGTGCTTATTAAGCTTGTCTGATGCCCCGAATCTGTAAGCTTACGAACCTCCCTCATCCATGTAGCATTATCACCTGACCCGACCAGGCTTCCCATCTCACAAAGATTCATGGTTACATTCTCTCCATTAGGCATGACTACATCATGCTTTGTAAACCATTCGACAGGCCATGATCCTTTTGGATGTTTATGATAGGTGATGCAGGATATACGATATCTCTGCCACATCTCCTTAAAAAATGCAGGGCTGTACCCCTCCCGGTCAAAAACCAGGACAAACCGGCATAGATAGGGGTTGTCTATAAATTGCTGGTCAGTGGGCTGAAAAGGTATATCATTTATAAGTCTGGGGACGATGTCATCTCTTAAGGCCTTTAATAACCCCGGGTCTATAGGCTTTTCAACAACAAAAAATGGTCGGCCGGTTATATCATTTACCCAATAATCTGTAGTAGCCCTCAGACAAAGTTTCTGGCGGGATACATATCTGGGAGGCAGTTTTGTTAAACCCCCATTGTAAACACGAACATGACCATCAATATAAAGTGTTCCTACAGCTTCCGGATCAGATATCATCCATTGTTTGCTTAAAAAGGCTGCCCATTGTTCAGCCTTCCCGTCTGAGCTTAAATCATCCATCTTGTTTCTAAGGCATCTTACCTCGGGAACCCGGTCTAATCCCATTAGCTTTCCAAACTCTCCGGGGGCACGGCCTCTAAGTTTCTCAACTGTCCTGATTCTGCAAAGGGACATAAATGCCAGAAGCAATAACACCGGTAAAGCCCTATAGTATCCTTTGACCTTACCACGCAGATATTCAACTCCGCTCACAAGACCATTTGTTATTAACAGTGGCAAGGCACATAGAACCCCTCCATTTGGAACATCATAACAGCTTTCAAATCGAATGGAGGCACCAAGGCTTTTACCCAATGCAGCAAATATGCGGTCTCCTCCTCTGGTACAGGCAGTTCCCATCTCATTTGCTGCATCAGCGTCTATTACCGTTCGTGATGATTTGTTTAAAGCTGCTTTCTCTACTCTTTTCTCTGTGAGCCGTCCATCATTTATCGCCTTTCTCAATGTATCGTATCTTACTCTCAGCTCTTCTGCTGTTTCTCTCCTTGTATACCCCTCATTCAACATATGCTGTGCTTTCTCAATAACAGTCTCTTCCATTACCTTGCCTCCCCTGCAACCTCCTTTTTTCCTGAAAAATCCTTCCATCCCTTCTTCCCTCAATCTGTTCAAGCCCCGGATTACGCTGCTTTTTGATACTCCAAATGTATTAATGATATCCACCTGGCGGCATGCACCGGTATTGATTAACTGAGATGTGACAAATCTGAACATTCGATCATTTCCTGCTATATGATCATATATAGGATGAAGACCTAAAAAATAGGTCCAGCTTTCTTCTGCTCGATATACACTGACTATATTGTTGATTGGGGTTGATCCGTACGGAATTAGTGGTAATATCTGTTGTGGCATGGCATCTTTTCCTCACACTTTTTTGGTGTATTTAGCAAGGAAAAGGTGTCATGTTCTTTTTCCTATGACAAGCCTTTATTTTCCCTATCCATCTTTCCTTTAACTGTTTACTTTTATTTACCTTTTACACTCATACCCACCTTCAAACTTTTCAAGCGAGATCAAGTTTCCTGAACTTTGTAAAACCTTTCATTTCCGATCTTTGTTACAAGTTCAGTGGTATTGGGGATATCAAGTATGCCTTCATCTGCGAGTGAAAGAATAAACTCCATTCCTGCCTCGATAATATACGGCATGATGCCTGCTGCTGAAGCGGCTGCCACCTGTGATGGAAGCTGGTTTTCATCCATAGGTATCAGTTTCACAGTCGTTCCCGGATTCAGTGCCTGGAAGGTATCCATCAGAAGCTGAATGGTCTTTACACGGTCAGATTGTGTCTCGGTTGTCCAGAACTCAATCACCGCGGCTTTAACCGGATTTGCAGAAAAACTAAAAATAAGAAGTGATATAAAGCTGAAAAGTAATTTTTGCATCATACTCCCTTCAGGTTTTTGTATGCAGTTACACGAAAGTATAGAGTCTTTGAGCTGTTGAGTCAAGGCCGGTAATTAAGGATATCAACCCAAATGCTGATTAAATTTATATTAATCCTGAATAATATCCGTTAAACATGTTAGCATTGACACCCGGTATTAATGTTTCTATACTTCGCTTCATACAAACAGTTTTTCTGTCTATTTTTACCAGAGCTGTTTTATTATTTAGATATTGCCCCAGATAAGCGGGAGGAGATATATGCGCCTATTTAAATTATGCTTAATAACAGGATTAATCATTTTCTGGATTACCGGATGTACGAGCCAGAAAAATGAGGAGATTGTTGATACTTCAACATGTGACAGGACCTGCCTTGAGGGGTTTGTTAACAAATACCTTGAGGCCATGATAGCGCATGAACCGGGCAATGCCCCATTTTCTAAAGCCGCACGGTATACAGAAAACGCAGATGAGATACCTCTATCAGCCATTTCATCAGGTCTATGGACAACAGCAGCATCCCTGACAGATTATAAATTCTATATTGCAGATACTGAGGCAGGACAGGTAGCATTCGTAGGTCTTGTAAAAACAAATGATAAAGAGACACCATCGCTTCTTTCCATGCGTCTCAGGATAGAAAACAGGGAGATCACAGAGGCTGAGGCCATTGTTGTTGATTCATTAACAGGAGGCATGGGAGGGGCAATGGCTGTCCCACCGATTGCATACTCTCAGGTGCTCCCATCCGAAGATCGTGTGTCACGTGAAGAGCTTTTAAGGATATCAAACCTCTATTTTGATTCCATTGAACTGAGCAATAGTCGGATTGTGCCCTGGCATGATGAATGCTACCGTCTTGAAAACGGGATGTGGACAGCGGGGCCGCATCTGCCACAGGAGCTTGCTGTGCATGTGAAAGAAACACCTGCTCCGCAACCCGGCCCAACAGGTGAAACATCTATTGCCTTTGCAAGAGGGGTATGTTCAGAGGCGATTGATTCAGGGGTATTTGCACTTATTGAGAGCATTACACCCAGAAGGACACCTGTGGTTGATGTGGAAAAGGGGGTAACATGGGGCGTATATATGTTCAACCATCTAGGTGTTGAGACAATCACCATGCCCGATGGTTCTACACAGCCCGCAGCCTACTTCAGGGGAGAGCCAAACTCTATGCCCATGTCCGAACTTTTCAAGATAAAAGGCGGCAAGATACGTGACATCATGGCAATAGGTGTTATCAAGAAATACAAAAGCGGAAGCGGCTGGGATTAAAAAAGTGCAGGGACTTGTTACGCATCTAACTATCTTAATTAGAGGTAGTTAAAAAAGTATAAAAATAAACCGTTCTGTTTAGGGAGGCAGCCATGAGATTCATAATCATTGGAGGCGACGCAGCAGGGATGAGCGCGGCAAGCCGGGCAAAAAGAAATATGCCTGAGATGGATGTCACAGTGCTTGAACAGACCATGGATGTATCATACAGCGCATGCGGCATGCCTTACAATATTGCAGACCCTGTCAGGGAGATGGATGACCTGGTGGTGAGAAAGGCAGAGGCATTCATCAGTAAACAGGGCATTGATCTGAGGACAGGTCACAGGGTAACCTCAATTGATCCGGCAAAAAGGAATGTCTTCTGTACCGATTCGTATGGTAAACAGATGACCCTTTCCTATGACAGACTGCTTATCGCAACAGGCGCATCCCCCATCATCCCTGATATCCCTGGAACAGACCTTCCTGGTGTCTTTACACTTAAAAGCCTTGGGGATGGCAGAAAGATCAAGCAGTTCATTCGTGACCGCAATGTTAAAAGGGTGGTTATTATCGGTATGGGGTACATTGCCCTTGAGATATGTGAGGCTTTACGAAAAAATAATATAGAAGTCACAATGGTGAAGCCCAGGCCGGGCTTTATACCATGGATGCATGATGAGCTCTCGGACATGGTGAGGGCAGAGGTGGAAAAGAACGGTGTCATCATTCATGCGGGTCATGAAATTGAGGAGATAGTAGGGGCTCAGCACGGGCTCACTGTCAGGTGCAGTGATATGGCGATTAGCTGTGACATGGTGATTATAGCAACAGGGGTAACCCCAAATAGCGGTCTTGCGGAAAGTGCCGGGTTAACGCTGGGGGTAAAAAAATCGATCGCTGTTAATAAACGGCTTTTAACCTCTGATGAAAACATCTATGCGGCAGGGGACTGCGCTGACAGTTATCATGTTATTACAGGTGGAAAAACCTATATACCTCTTGCCCTCAGGGCAAACAGGGCAGGCTGGGCAGTGGCCGATAATGTAACAGGAGGCAGTGTAGAGCTTGAGGGTGTTGCGGGTACAGCAGTATTCAGGGTATTTGAGATGCAGGTTGCCCGTACTGGGCTAGACATGAAGGAATCAAAAAAGGCTGGGTTTGACCCGGTTGATGTGGTGATTACAAGTCCGAGCCGGGCACACGCATACCCGGGCAGTGCGGAGATAAAGGTTCACATGACAGGTGATAAAAAGAGCGGCAGGCTGCTTGGAGTACAGATGGTTGGAACGGATGGGGTTGCCCACAGGATAAACGCCCCGGCAGTTGCACTCCACAGGAGGATGACAGTAGAGGAGCTAAGCCAGTGTGACCTAGCATATGCGCCCCCGTTCAGCCCTGTATGGGATCCGGTCTTGATTGCTGCCCTCCAGTTGATGAAAAGGTTATGATCAATGGTGTTGTGTTACTATTAATCCGGTTAAATATGTAAGCCCCTGAAGGGAGCTTTTCTAAAGAAATATATCATGTTGACCGGATGTCCCGGTTTCACTATAATTCTGGATGTTATACTGCCTTATGCGGCCTTTTTTACAGAAATTTATAAATACATGGAGCGTAAATGAACCCCTCTGAAAACAATATAAAAAAGACCGTTGGGATACAACCTGAAAAAAGCCCCCTGCAGAGGCTTCAGGAGCTGAATATCGCTATAAAAAAGCTGGGTTGTAAAAATGCACCTGAAGATTCCGTAACTATATACCGCAAGATTGTTGGACACAGATAATGGATTTTGAAAAACTATTACTATTCATCAGCCTCTTCAATCTCCATAATATCGCCGGGTGTGCAGTCAAGCGCCTCACAAAGGGCGATAAGGGTAGAGAAGCGAATGGCCTTTGCCTTGCCGCACTTGAGTATGGAGAGGTTTGAGAGTGTTATGCCCACCCTCTCTGCCAGCTCGGAAAGTGTCATCCTGCGTTTAACCAGCAGCAGGTCCAGATTAACCCTTATTGTTTTTGCCATTATATTGTAAGCCTCTGCTCTTCATGCATTTTAACGGCTTGTATTTAATCGAAGCAAGCCATTGTTAAGAAAGGGTGTTGCTG
>CAZXUA010000231.1:0-6197 GCA_964643755.1 uncultured Desulfatiglans sp.
TGATCAGCCCATTTTATCTCCCTGGGGTTTCTGCTCTCCTTAAGAAAGGTGACCTTTACACCATCAATATTCATAACCCCCTTTGATTCATCCATCTCGTGAATTACGCTTGATGAATTGTGTCCGTAAAGATGTTTATGAAGCCAGCCGTATGTGGAATCCCTTTCTACATAATGGGCAAGGTCTTCAATGGAGTTGCCAACTGATCTACCCATGTTTACAACTATCTCCCTGAAATATTTTCTGCCTACATGGTGCCAGAGGGTCAGTTTGCCTATCCTGCCCAGACCGTTGATGCCAAGTACCAGATCACTCTTTTTTAAATTTGTCTCTCTTTGTTCCATTTTTTACCTCCTTGACATTTCTTCTATTTCAAGTTTACCCAGATATATTGAACCTTCTCTGCCATCAATACTAAGCCAGTCACCTGTTTTAAGATGAATCTGCTCTATGGAGCAGGCGCTGTCACGCTCCATGCAGACCAGATTAGGGCTCCCAACCACACAGGTCTTATGGAGTCTGTGAGCAACTATTGCCGCATGGGATGTTGACCCTCCTCTGGCAGTGAGCAGCCCGTCACTCTCAAATATCTCCTGTATATCATCTGGTACCGTATCCCCCCTTACCAGTATCAGTGATGTTTCAGGCTCGGTCTTTCTGTATGCCCTGATCTCCTCAAGATTGAATACCACCCTGCCGCTCATTGCCCCGCCGCTCACCCCTATGCCGTGCCCAATATACCTTGCTTTTGTCTCAGGTTTACCAACAAAGGATAGTACCTTTTTACCATGCCTGATTGCCATATCCCGCGTTTGCAGAAAAAAGAGATCCTTTTCATTGCCCGATTCAAATGTAAACTCCATCTCCTGGGGGCTCCAGTTTTTCTCATATATAAGCCCGCTCACGCAACTCTTCATGGCGTTGTAAATCTCAGGGAAGGCATTCTGCAGCGAACTCTCTACATCCCTGTTTTCAATCTCAGCCTGTCTTTCCGATATAGGGAGTGTATTCACAAGCCCTGACACAACATCCTCCCCCTGGTTACCCAGTGTGTAATCGCCCCACAGTGTCACAAGACCCCCTGACAGCCTCGGATTATGAGTAAAGAGAACACCTGAACCTGAATCCTTGGCCCTGTTGCCAAACACCATTTGCTGGATGATAACCGCTGTTCCCCAGTCATCAGAGAGCTTCATGATTTTACGGTATGCCTTTGCCTTGCCCGTGTTCCATGATTTCATTACCTTGTCTATTATTATATAGAGCTGTTTAACAGGTGACTCTTCAAGTACTATGCCCTGCCCGATAATAAAATCTTTGTACTTGAATGCTGTCTCTCTCATCTTTTCACCGGTAAGATCTATTTTATGGAGCACATTGCGCTCCTCCTTTGCCCTTCCTATAATATCATCAAAATCATTCCTGTTCAGGCCCCATGCCATGCCGTATGACTGTAAAAATCTCCTGTAGCAGTCCCATGCAAACCATGCATTTCCGGTGATCTCAATTATGCCTTTCACTATCTCTTCGTTTATCCCCACATTTAAAAATGTATCCATCATGCCTGGCTGTGAGATGGGCGCCCCGCTTCTTACAGAGAGGAGCAAAGGGTTTTTGGGATTGCCGAAAGATCTCCCTGTCTGTTTTTCAATCTCTTTTAGCTCTCTTTCCACCTGTTTTCTGAAATTTATCTCAGCAGGCTGATAACCCTCTATTATCTCCCAGAATCTGTAAACCTCTGTTGTAATGATAAAGCCTGGAGGAACCCTGAAACCATTCTCATGCAGGCTTACAAGATTATACCCCTTGTTGCCCATGTGTATCACCCCTGAGACAGAGGGGTTGGGTGATGCTATTGGTGAGATGGCCTTCTGCGGGTCATAATTAAGGAGCAGGTGCAGCTTTTCATTGGGTAGTTCATCAGCCTGCCTGAAGAGTGTGCTCATGATCCTGCTTAAAAACAGATCAAGCTGCTGTAGCCCCAGCGCAAAGGCTATCCTTTCCCTTAAAAATACCTCTGAGACCCTGTGTATAAGCCTCTCTTTATCAAATATCCCGCCCTCAGGGTGATACTTGGGCAATAGTGATTCTTCGAGTAGCTTTGTTATTATTTTTGTCAGGTTCTCTTCATGGATGGAGTTAAAGTAATCGTTCACAAGGTTGCTTACTGCCTGTGAAAATCCCCTGAAGATATCGATAAACTGGGTGAATGTGAATCCCCTCACCCTGAGCGAGTGGGCAAGAAGTTCAAGCTGTTTTTCTATCTCTGATGATATGATCCCATCAAGCTTAAGCGCCCTGTAAAAGAGTATCAGATAATCATTGATCTTAAAAAAGGTCTCACGTGTGATCAGTCCCAGGTCAGTTTCCTGCACAAGGTTGTCAAAAAGTGTATTTACAAATGATTCAAGCCTGAATGTCAGGCCAAGGGCATCAAATTTTTTCTCATGATAACTGCCATACATGGATGGTATATCTACTGTAAAATGGCGTTTATGATAGATGTCCTCCCTTATGTCATACCTCTCATGTGAAAGTATTACCCCTTTTAATTTTTCAAGGTAAACAAGAAGATCATTTATCTTTGTATAGCCATCTTCCTGTTTTAATGCATCCTTGAGTAGATTTATTTCCGGGAACGAGCCTGCCGGCAACTGGTTTACATAACCTTCCAGTTCAAGTGAATCAATAGAGTATTTCTGAACAAGGAGTTTATAGAAGATAACAGAGAGCTCAAGCCTCTCTTTATCAACAGGCTTAACACCCGCTATCTCCTTTATGGCATTTATATCAAGATCAAGCAGCTCTTTTATGTTACTGAGACCTTTCTTTTGAAAGAGTTCGTTGATCAGCTTGTGAACCCCGTCAAAATAGGGGCCTTCCTCTTCTACCTGCATGTATATGTCAGGGGGCAGATACTCCTTAAGGCCATCTCTTTCTTTTGTGAGCCAGAAATGGAGCATTGACTCCATCAGGCCTATGATCCTGTTGCTGCTTTCAACATGGCTCTGCTTGCGCAGGAAATGAACGAGCGCATCCTTTCTGAAGGTTATTTCATCGAGTCTTGTTGATATATCCCTGAGCTGACCCTCTGCCCCTATCTCATTAAAATAGGCAGGGAAGAGCCGGGTAAGCTGTTTAATAAGGTTGTATACGCCTGCGATATCGCTGTTGAGCAGGTTTGTGATATCACGTGGAAAGAGATCAGTATCCTTTATATATACCCCGCCTATTGAGAGATATATTATCAGGGAGGATAAGAGCTTTTTTGACCATGCAGGGTTTAATTCAATGATCTCAAGCCATGTCCTGATATTGAGGATATGGGCCATGTTGACCTTTGCCTGCCAGTCATTTCCAACCCCTTTAAAATCAGGGGTCTGGAAGCCCAGATCCATTACGCTCTCAAGAAAAAAGTCAACCAGTTCGCTTTCGTCTGTCCTGTATATGGCATTCCCCATATTCCCGACACAGTTCAGCGCAGTGCCGGGGTAGAGGTTTACACTCTCCTTCAGGATATTAAAGGTCTTAAGGATGAGAGGCTGAAGATTTTTGGGCTTTTCAGTGTTTATAAGCAGGGTTAATGTCCTGTTTACCTCCCTGAGCGTCTCTTCATGTATTACTGAGAGCCCGTCTATGTTCATTATATGGAACAGAAAGATGAGTTTCCAGTATTGTCCGTGCCCTGTTCCTTCACCCTTTTTAAAGAGCAGCCTGGGGATATTCCTGTAATGATCAGCGATCTGCCTGTATCCGGGGAGGCTTATTAGAGCCTTAAAGAGCCCCTTTTTATCATCCTTAAGCTCGTTGATATTTCCTTCCAGTCTATCCAGAAGTTTTTTAAGCTCCCCGTGTGATACACTGGCAAAAATCTCTTCCAGACCATTTTTTGCATCAACAGGTATGCCTGCCTCATTTATAAACCATTCCAGAGGGTCTTTATGCCCTGCCCAGAAATGGTATGACCTCTTGAGATACCTGATAAGAAGGTTATTTGCAGCAGTTAACACGCCATAATCAGTTATTTCAACTAAAGGCGAGATTATCCGGTTTATCTGATAAAAGCTTTTCACAAAAAGGAGAAACCTATCATCATCGAGGGCGCATATCTCTGTAAGACCATGCTCAATTACCGGTAAAAAGCTCATCAGGTTTTCCTTTGCCTCATTGATGATCTTCTGGATGTAAATCAGGAGGTTATCAGCCCCATCCTGATAAACTGTTGCATCCTGTGATTCAGTAATGGTGTCAAGAAAGATATCGACAAACAGCTTTGCGGCTATGGGCCCCTTTTCATGTGCCTTTAAAAGGTGAAAATAGTCAAGGGAATAACCCCTTGCCTCCTTTATAATGAATTTCCAGTTTTTATACGGGTGGCACAGCTCTGTAATAAATACCCTGAGGTTGTCAGCAACCCCGGTGTACCTCTCCATAACCTCCATAAGGATATGGTATTCCTCCCTGATGATCACATCAACCCGGCTGCTCTTTATATTTGCCTCAAGGGCCTTTGATGGCATATCTTTTCTCCGTGATATTGGAGTGTGTTAATAAAAAATGAAGTTATTTTCTATAATTTACAAAAGTATAACAGATGTCATACAAAATATTAAATCATTTTTTCATCCGAAATTGACAAATATCATAATTATGATATTATTTGCCAATTTTAAAGAGAGGATAACTACATGCCATTAATCAAACCGATAACCGATCTGCGGAATAAAGCAAATGAAATATCTATTCTTTGTCACAGAGAAAATCAGCCTGTTTTTATAACGAAAAATGGAAAAGGAGACCTTGTAGTTATGAGCCATAGTCACTATGATCGTATTTCCAGCCTGCTTGATCTTTACCAGAATCTGGGAGAAGCTGAGGCATTGGATTCAGCTGGTGAAAAAGGAAAAACTCATAAGGAAATAATTCAAAACCTCCGAAAAAAATATAATGAGTAAAAAATATTCAATCCGATATCTCAGTACAGCGGAAAAAGATATCAATGATATTTTTGAATATATCTATCTGGATAATCCTTCCGCTGCTAATAACCTTTTGGATAAATTTGACAACACAATTTCCAAGCTTGCTTCCCATCCTTTCCTTGGAATAGTCCCAAATGATACAAGGCTTAAGCGTCTTGGATATAGGATACTGATTATAGACAATTATCTTGTTTTTTATGTGATAAAGGTTATTACTATTCAGGTTCGTCGAATTATTCATGGTGCAAGGAAATATAAATTTCTGGTTAAATGAATTCTTTCAGGCTAGCCTTCAGCCTTTCTGCAGCCACTCAAATATCCAGATACAGTGTTCAGGGACACCCCGGAAATAAAAGGCGGTTAAAGATTGAAATCTTCATCAGCCTTGAGATTATTAATGATGGGGACTTACTGTTTGACCAAATCCTTATTCGATTCCCTCTACCTCAATGGCCTCAACCAGCACCCTGGCTGTACCATTTTTGTAATATCCCAGTCTTTTTGCTGCGCCCTTGCTGAGGTCAATTATCCTGTTATCCACAAAAGGGCCGCGATCATTTACCCTTACTATTATTGATTTTTTGTTTTGAAGGTTTGTAACCCTCACATAGGAGGGAAGGGGAAGGTATTTGTGTGCAGCGTTAAGGCCGTCAGGGTCAAATGCCTCACCATTAGCGGTCATGTGGCCTCCCTTCTTTTTCATGGTCTCTTCGCCATACCATGAGGCAATGCCCACCTCATTATATTCCCCTGCTTCTTCAAGGGACATGGGGAGATATTCTTTGCCATTAACAACATAGGGGGCCATTTTCACACGACCCTGCGCTATTGCCTCTTTTGGAGAGAGGCCATCAATAGACTCAAGTCCATCCGTGGTGAAAGGCCAGGTAACAGGCGCCTTAACCACATTAAAGGTGAATTTTCCGATTTTATATATTACCTTTCCTGTGCCATATATGGTTTTTACAGTAAATTTTGTCACCTTATAGGGCGCTGTCACAATAAGATACGATGCTGCAACAAAACCGCATGATGAGAATAATAAACTGGAAAAACCCAAAACAAGGATTATGAAAAAGAGCCTGAATGCTTTTATTGATCTCATATTATTACCAGTTTGAATAAAATAAATTTAAAATTACTTTTGAGGGTTTTTTGATCATTAAATAAATACAGATATTGGTATCAATCAAATAGATCATTTAAACCATCCCT
>CAZXUA010000232.1:0-6161 GCA_964643755.1 uncultured Desulfatiglans sp.
TCCAAGATCAACCACCACCCAATAACATAGCAAATCCCTTGCATGTACTCTGTCCTGGCGTTCTATCCCCCTGATCATCACATGATGTAATAAACCTGGTGTATCTAGTCTGGCTATTCTTGGCATGCCCACACTTTTACTAAAAATCTAAACAATTTCAATCAATTTTAATTTTAAAGGTCGTTATATAATAAAAATACAAAAGGTTATAGTCCCCCGATTAGCATAGAAAAAAATAATTTAATAGCTATGCAAAAAAGAAACCTCCTGTTCCACTTTTACACACTTTTACCAATAAGTATCTGAAGAAATGGATTCCATCAGCAAAGGTCACTCATCAACAGCCCTGGCAAAGGCTTTGCGTCACAACCAGAGGCAAGAGCCCGGTGCAATAGCATTACACGCCGGGGATCTGTGCGGGGGGTGCCGAGTAATCGGCATTCCTACCGCGACTAAGATTCTAAGTTATTAGTCTTTCAGTCTAATATCCCTGGCTTTTGCTGCTGTCTTGCCCCTGTCTACAGCATAGCCTACAGCAGGCTGGGATACCCCTGATCTTCTTGCTATGGGATGTCATGCTTTCACAAAGCTCTCTCACGCACAGGTAACAGAAGGTACTCCTTGTCTCTGATATCCTGCTCCTCCTGCTGCGTGAGCACATATCATCCCTTTCAATCCCATATAGATACTCCAGGTTTGAAAGTTATGCTGTGATTAAGAATATCTTGTTGTTATTTAAGCTTAATATTTTACGCGAATGATTTTATTTTAAAAAGCACTGACAGAAGCAAGCTGTCAGCGCTTTTATTATTTATCTGCTGTAATTTATACGTGACTGTTTATAAAGCTCTTCCTGGAAAGCAGGGGTCACATATTTTAAGCCCATAAAGTTGAAGTAAGATGGTTTCTCAGGTCTGCAGAATTTATCCGCATACTCTCTCGCCCTTTTTCTCTGTTCTTCTTCTGAAGTGTTATTAATATCATATTTTTCAGGCATTACACCGATCAATATTTTATCGCCATATAGTTCATAAATCTTATGGGTATCATTCATCTCCTGGCCTGCCCATGCATCCCAGCCTGCTGCGATTATATTGGGCACCTGTTTAAAGAGCTGTCCGCAACTGTGCAGTTCAGTGACCTTCCCTTTTGAATGGATAAAATCGGTGACCCTCTTCATGGCCGGGACAATCACCTCTTCTGCGGTAGCAGGGGAAAAGAAGGTCTCCTTCTGTGAGCCCCAGTCATCATGGATATAGAAACCGTCTATGTGCTCATAGTGGGTCAGGTACTTGTCAAATATCCTTATATAGAGGTCAGAGAGTTTATGGAAAAGCTCTTTTACCGCCTCTTTTTGATCCTCATCAATCATGGCAAGCACTGCACCTTCAAAATCCATAAAGGATATAAGTCTTTCATACCACCCTGTCTGGAACCATACCAGGTTGAAGGTCTTTTCTGTCAGGTAAGTGCCATTGTTAATCTTGGCGCTCCCTTCCCAGTCCCATGAATCTATATCAGGCCATACAACCTTTTCGTACCACTCTGTTGCATCCTCCATAAAGGGTTTGCCGGGCCGCACCATGGAACCTCCGGCAACAGGGATAAACTCCCACTCAATACCGAACATATCCTTTCCCCCACCCTCTTTTGCCATATCAAAGGGCTTCCCCTCAAGTACAAAGGCACGGGCCACATTATCAGGCACGATCCTGGGTGTAAAGATACGGCTGTCAAGCCCTGATACCTGCCAGACCGGCCTTCTTCTTGTCATGGCATAGTATGCATCCCTCATTGATACAGGGGAGTTAAATATTTTCAGCTCAGGAGAAAATGGTGTGGCAGGGGTCTTGCCAACCACCTCCAGTTCTTTGGGGTCAAATTTTGGTATCTGCATTATTTTTATCGCTCCTTTTTTTGAGTATAATTTCTGAATAGTTATATACATTAATATCAGTAAAAATCAAACATGATTAATTGCTTCCCATCCTCATTCGCCCGCTTTTACATGTCCAATTTTTATCTTCAGAGCCCTTAATGAAATTATTTTTAAAATATGCACTGCTTTATGTGCAAAATAAAGGTTATTTGTGATCGGCAATTGCCTGAAAAATTGCCATCACCTCTCCAGACCGTAATTATCATTAAATTACAGCGGGTTATATTTTTTTATTTTTTTTAATCATCCATGAAGATTTCTGGCCCTGTTTTTGCTTTTAAACTGGTAAAAATCACACCATGGGGCAATATGACTGGAGAGATCTCTGAGCGTCTATACAAGAAGGAAGACATAGAAAAGGCCTATGACATGGGTCTTGAAAATGCCATTATGGTCCTTGAAAAATCGATCGGGCTCCCGGTAAAGGGTCAGAGGGAGATGATCAACATGCTTAAAAGGATGCGCAATGAAAACAGGCTTAAACCCTTTTTCAGAAAAAATCTTGTGACAGGATAATCTCTAATCGTTTTTACCTGTTGAAAATTGGCTATAAAGTGAATAATAACATCTGTAATATCTCTTAAGAATAAGGTCAGGTATTCAGGTGCAAAAGAGGAGAAAATTTATAATCACAGGCGGCCCCCATTCAGGAAAGTCAGGCGTAATATCTATGCTTGAATCAAGAGGCATGCAGGTGCTCCATGAGACAGCAAGGCTTATCATAATGGAGGATCAGGCAAAAAGAGAGGCTGACGCTTCGTTTAAACAGCTATACCCCTGGGAGGACCAGCAGATATTCTGCCGCCGCTGCCATGAAAGGCAGAAGGAGAGGGAAAAGGGGCTTAAAGAGGGGCTTGCTGTGCTGGATAGATCAATCATAGATAACCTTGCCTATGCGGTTGTAGCGGGTATTGAGCTTGATAAAGGGATATACTCTGATATCGCTGATGCCCATTATGAGAAGAAGGTATTCTATTTTGAGCTTCTTGATCAATACACTACGGATGATCAGAGAAAAGATACATTGGAACAGGTTAATGCGGTTCACAGGGAGATATACAATGTTTACAGCCGCCTTGGCTTTGAGATAATAACCATACCGCTTTTTTCCACGGATATGATGACAAATATCCATAAACGCGCAGACATGGTGCTTGACCATATCATGAAAACGGTTCAATCAAGTCCAGTCGCCATTTGACATTTTTAAAGCCGGTCTATATAAATACGCCCTGCCATTTTGCTGGCATTTGGAAAATGATAATTAGATACACTCCCCTTCATAAAAAGGAAGGGATGGAGAAATAAGGAGTAATAGATGTCCTGTGAAAAGAGCCCGAACCAGTTTGCGGGCGCTGAAAGATATGTGCTTGATGATGAACTGGCAGAGATTGTTAATATCACAATGGCCTTAGAGATGCCACTTTTGTTAAAGGGTGAACCGGGCACAGGCAAGACAATGCTTGCCCATGCCATTTCAGAATCGCTCAATATGAGGCTTATTGTCCTCAATGTGAAATCAAGCATGAAGCTAGTTGATGCCCTGTACCAGTATGATACCCTTACCCGCCTTAATGACAGCAGGTTTGGAGATTCAAAGAGGGATGTGAGCAACATAGAGGAATATATCAGGATGGGCAAGATCGGGCAGGCATTTACAGCAGATGAAAAGGTGGTTCTCCTGATAGACGAGATAGACAAGGCAGATACCGATTTTCAGGATGACATGCTTGATGTGCTTGACCAGATGGAATTTGACATCATGGAGATAGATAAAACCATTAAGGCAAAACACCGCCCTGTAATAATAATCACATCGAACGCCAAAAAGGATCTCTCAGACCCCTTCCTGGGCAGGTGCAATTTTCATCACATCGCATTTCCTGAGCCGGAAATGATGGAGAGGATTGTGAGGGTACATTTCCCGGACATAGATAAGGAGCTGCTTCAGAATGCAGTGGAGGCATTTTACAGGCTGAGGGAGATAAACGGCATAGAAAAGAGGCCGGCCACAAGGGAGCTTATCAACTGGATAAGGGCACTGCGCTCTGACCCGGACTTTAAGACAAAGGACCTTGTAAAGGGCAAAACGCCATACCTGGGCATACTCTTTAAAAAAAGCCCTGATTATGCAATGGCAAGGCATGTGAGGATAAGATAGGGCTCAAGGCGCAAGGTTCAGGGCGCAAGGAAAAGCCTTCCCTTGAGCCTTGTGCCCTGCGCCAGTTGATTGAAGTTACAAGGATACAAATTTTAACATAGCCAATTAATAAAAATTTAAATCGGAGTTCCACCCTTGTTTACCACCTTCTTCTATACCCTGAAAAATGCGGGGATACCGGTTTCGCCAACATCCTTTCTCAGGCTGCAAAAGGCATTAAGCATGGGGCTTGTTAATTCCCTTAATGACTTTTACACGGCAGCACGCACAATACTGGTAAAAAGCGAGATATACTTTGATCTTTATGATCAGGTCTTTGCCCACCACTTTGAGGGGGCAGAGCTGAAAGAGCCTGATGAGGCCATAATATCGGACATGGCAAAGGCTCTGTTAGAAGAATGGCTTAAATACCCGAAGGAGGTAGCAAATGCCCTTGGTATTGATGAATCAAAGCTCAAGAACATGACGCCTGAAGAGCTTATAAAATATTTCATGGAAAGATTGAAGGATCAGACAGAAGAGCATCACGGCGGGAGCAAGTGGATAGGCACTGGCGGTACATCCCCTGTGGGCCATTCAGGTTATCATCCGGGCGGTATGAGGGTGGGAGGCATTTCCAGAAACAGATCTGCTGTAAAGGTGGCAATGGACAGACGCTTTCGTGACTATTCCCAGGATGGCCCAATTACCCGGGCACAGATGGGCGAGGCGCTTAAACGGCTAAGGAATATGGTGCCTGAGGGGCCAAAGGATCAGGTCAATATTGATGAAAGCATATACCGCACCATGAAAAATGGGGGTGAGATAGAGATCGTATTTGACAGAAGTTTAAAGGACAGGCTCAAGATCATACTCGCAATAGATAATGGCGGCTGGTCCATGGAGCCCTACATCGATATTGTGCGGACACTTTTCTATTATTCAAGGGCGCAGTTCAAGGATATTAAGACCTTCTTTTTTCACAATACGATCTATGACAGGCTCTGGGAAGACCCTGCAAGGATGCAAAAACCCTTTCCGGTTAATGATCTTGTAAAGCTTGACCCTGAAACAAGGTTCATTATTGTAGGCGATGCAAGCATGGCGCCATATGAACTCATGGCACAGGACGGCTCAATATATTTTGAAGAGCACTCAGGCATGCCGAGTTACAGGAGATTAGAGTTTATAGCAGACACATTCCCCCATAGCGTGTGGCTGAACCCGAAGCTATCAACCCACTGGTCATATACCCGCACCATAGGCATGATACGCGAGATATTTCCCATGTTTGAGCTCACCCTTGACGGCCTTGAAAAGGCTGTAACCTATATGATGCATAAGGGCTGATCTTTTTTAACGCAGCGCACCCTTTATCTTTTCTGTGGTCTCTTTGATCTTATCCATATTTCCCGGCGTTAACTCCCATCGCGCAACAGGAAGCGGCGGGTCGCCCTCATATCTGGGCACAAGATGAAGATGGTAATGGAACACCGCCTGTCCCACGCTCTTGCCATTAAGCTGCATTGCCACAACACCAGTAGGTTTAAGGGCTTTTTTAATTGCATCCATTATCTTTTTTGATGCAAGATGAACCGCTGCAAGGGATTCAGCCTCAATCTCCCACAGATCCTGTGCATGCCTTTTGGGGATGATAAGTGTATGTCCCTCTGAAATAGGGTTTATATCCTCAAATGCATACACCTTTTCATCCTCATATACCTTAAAGCTCGGTATCTCACCTTTTATTATCTTGCAGAAAATGCAGTTTTCCATTTTTATCCTCCTTTGCGAAAGGGTATTAGAGGGGTACAGCCCCTTTATTTTTATGATGCCGAGGATATAAAAAGTTTCGGATAATTACAAGTGGTGAATAGTCTTGTTGAGATGTGATATGACGATCTTGATTTATTTAAAAGGGCAATGGATTTTATACATCCGGATGGGGGTAAAGAGCTTGTGATAGATGGCGATAAGTTTGCCGAGATGAAGCCGGGCAGCATCTGGATTGTAAAAGAGCATGTTATTTGGGTGCGGCTCTTTCTAAACGGCTATAAAAGGCTGCAATAATCAGGAGTTGGG
>CAZXUA010000233.1:0-6158 GCA_964643755.1 uncultured Desulfatiglans sp.
TTCTTTCATCTATAACACCAAAGCGAAGCGCTGGGGTCATTTGCTAAACTGTTACTCCTTATTCCCCTGTGTCTTTTTTGTGTAAAGGCCGACCTTTTTCGGCTGAAATATCTTGCTGATTACATCTGCAAGGATATTAAGGATATTTTCTGAAGAATTGACTGTAGACTCCCTGTATAAAAGACCCATTGCCTCGGTCTGATCTATATCTATCCTTCTGAAGATTCTTCGAATAAGTCTTCTTACCCGGTCCCTTAAGATTATGTAGAGAGATGCTGTAATAATAAGTGAGAATATAAACATGCCGATAGAAGGTATTTGTCTAAAATGATTACCCAGCATGCCTATGAGCGCAAAATCCCCGACACCTAAAAGAATAAGTGTTATTGTGTAAACAAATGTGCCTTCCAGAAACGCATCAATATCCATGAGCCGGTATTTAGATATGGCAAAGGCCATAGAGAGTGGGATAAAAACCAGAAAAAAGCCGAGCATGGTGTCATCCATCAATCTTTTGCCAAAGATCAACATGGGTATCGCATTTATGAGCACCCAGGGTCCGAACCCGAATAAAAACCCGGTTGCCACCCATTTCATCTGCTGCCGATTAATTGGCTCCTTGTAATAAAAATAACCATACACGATGGATATGATTGCTCCCACAGCTGGTAATGCCATAAGGATGTTAAGTACAGGGATATGTAATGATGCAATCAAGGTTAAACATATGAAATAATACAGGGGTACAAGCCATGTATATCTTTCAAGGAATCTTCGTTTTTGCGGGAGCAAAAGACAGAAGTGGTTTAGAATTAAAATGCCAAGAGGCGCACAAATAACATTTATAATATTCATAAGCGCGAGGTATGGGGGGTAATATACTATTTCACTCATAAGAGAGGTTGCATTGGTGATGAATATAAGCATCATGACAATGCACATGAATAGAAAAACAGGGGCTGTTGACCCTGAATCGGATTTATAAAATACAATAATGCCAATAAGAAAAAAGATCGACCCTGTAATAAAATGGAGAAATACCATATTGGCCAGAAAAGAGGTCCCGGTCTGTTGCGGTATGCCTGCTACAGATGTTAGCCTGCCGTCACGAAAGACCTGAAACATGACCTGAGACCCGGATAATTCCCTGTAAACTTCTTTTTTTAAGCTGAACCACGAAAAGAGCTGAGCCCTGCTTTCTATATGGATATTGTCTTTTAAAAGGCTGAGAAATTCGGCATCAAGAGCATTTATCCTGATGATGATATCCCCTGTTTTCAACTGGCTCCAGGGCTCTGTTGATGAAACCTGATAATGTTTTTGATCCTTGTCCCATGCTAGAGAAACCCCCACTGCAGGCGCAGTATACAGATAATAAACCGAGCAGGAAATAAGAGATAGATATGCGGTAATGAGTACAATTACCACAATCCTTTTTGTTTTATTATATGAACCAGGATGCATAATATCTCATAAATGAAATACCTGATACCCTCTTTTTGATAATGGGAGACAGGCCTGTTATTCTTTTAGAGAAATGTATTATCCTAAATCGAAATAAATGTGGACTACTTTATGACAGGTAACGAATAATTTTGACAGCGCTGTATATTTTCCATTATAGTCTTTTCATAAACCCTCTTAACAAATCAAAGGAGACACATATGGCAGGTATAATGAAACTGAAAAATGTTTTACGTGAACCCAATGTCGTTGAAGTAAAACCCTGGAAATCAATACACAATACCATTAAAGAACCTATGATCACAGGCCTGGGCCCCCTTGATATCAAGGAATCTAACCTTGCCATGGGTTTTGCACGCATCACAAAACCGGATGTGCTCGGCTCACCGACCCATGCTCACCCATTTGATCAGTGGATATACCTGATCGGCGAGAGCACCAACTTTGTGGACTTTGATGCGGATATAGAATTCACCCTCGGTGATGAGATCATCAAGATCAATTATCCCTGTTATATCTTTGTACCCAAGTACACAAAACACTGCCCACTTGATATAAAGCGTGTAGGCAAACCCTTTATCTTTATAGATGTAAGCATTACCCCTGAGGCATCTGTAAGGCCGGATAAGATTTCAAAGGTTGGCAGACCAAAATATGTGGCAAAGAATAATAAGCCATCCAAAAAAACAAAGGCTGCTGAAGCGCCAAAGGCAGCCAAGACAATAAAGACAAAAAAGGCTCCCAAGGCTGCTAAGGCAGTAAAAGCAACAAAGACAACTAAAGCCCCCAAAGCCACGAAGACAGTAAAGGCTGTTAAAGCGACTAAAACAACCAAGGCTGCAAAGAGCTCAAAGGCAGAAAAGAGGGTAAAGGAGCCCAAGGTAGCTAAAAAGGCAAAAGCAACAAAGAAAAAATAGGCATCAAAACAAACCATCTCTTTGCTTAACCTGAATGGTAGTAAAGAGATGGTTTGTTCTTATGTCAGATTTTCAGCGTTAAAAGGTCTCAAGTTCCTTAAGCTGTTTTTTGAAACACTCAGGACAAACGCTATGTGAAGGCTTGGCCCCTGAAATATCCTTTACATACTTTTCTACTGAAACCCAGTCGCCCGAATCCTCCCTTACCTTTTTACAGTAACTGCATATGGGGTAGATGCGGCTCAAGTCATTAATCAGCCGGTCACGCTTGTCAATCTCTTCCTTTGCATCAACTATACGAAGTGTAAGCTCCACCATCTTCTTAATCTGCGCTATGAGCCTTATGTGCAGTTCATTATGGGCATTCTGCTTGTTGTCTATAAAACAGACTGTGCCGAACTGCCCTCCGTCAGGACGCTCAATAGGCATGCCCACATAGGAGAGCATATGCAGATCTACCGCTGCAGGATTATCCTTCCACATGGGGTCAAGCAGGGCATTTGGTATCAGGTTAAGCCCATTGGTTTTAAGCGTATACTCACAAAACCAGCCGGAATCAGGATAGGTTGATACATAATCTGCCGGATAGGGGTTGCCCTCGGTCTTGCTTGATAGTAGTATCTCTATCTCTTTACCATTAAGCCTGGTAATAAGACCCGCAGGCACACCCAGTATCTCTGCGCTTTCATTCAGGAGGTTTTGCCATTCATTCAGGATATCCGCAGTCAGCTTCTTGCGGTCAAAAGGGTTTCTGTCAATACTTTCCATGTTCCCTTACCCCCTTATATAAAGTTGAATGAGTAGATTATACACCAAAACCTTAGCATGGGTCATAATTATTTTAATCTGTTAAAAAGATCAGCTTAAAATAATTATTCAGGCCTTTTCCTGTTTGGGTACTGGCTGATATGGTCAAGCATCTTCTTTATTGGCGCAGTATCCACATGTCGCAGCAGGGCGCCAATATGTTTAATCTCCCTTTTTTTTGCCCCGTGCGAAGAGATTTTTCGTGCAAAGATCACAGCCTCCCTTACTTCATCGGGGAGTTCTAATCGCTCCAGCTCCTTATCTGAAAGCCTTGTAAGACTTTCACCTATATCCTGCCTTGCATGATCATCCTTTTTCAGCCTTGTCCTGCTGGGAGGGGCTTCAAAGGCCTCTTCATCATCAAAAAAATTGCTGTTATCAGCCCCTGATCTTCTCATAAAAATCTTTTCTTTAGTTCTCTTTTAAGTATTTTACCATTTGGGCTTTTCGGGAGCTCATCCACAACATAATACTCCTTCGGCACCTTGTACCCTGCAAGATTCTGTTTGAGATACTGCTTGAGCGCAACAGGATCAAACTTGTGCCCGTTCTTTAACACTATGCATGCGGTAACCTTTTCGCCATATTCCCTGTCAGGAAGCCCAATAACAGAGCACTCCTGAACGCAGGCGCAGGTATATAAGACCTCCTCCACCTCACGGGGGTAAACATTTTCACCGCCTGTGATGATCATGTCCTTGACCCGGTCAACAATAAAGAGGTACCCATCTTTATCAATATACCCTGTGTCGCCTGTCCTGAACCAGTCAAACCAGAATGACCTGGCTGTCTCCTTTGAATTATTCAGATACCCCTTGAATATATTGAGCCCGCGCACGCATATCTCGCCTATCTCTCCCTGTTCAAGCGGTTTGCCGAGTTTATCCCTTATCTGTATCTCCATAAGGTTTGCAGGGGTGCCTACAGAGCCTACCACATGTCTGTGATAATGGTTGAATGTTACTATAGATGCGCTCTCTGTGAGCCCGTAACTCTCAAATATATTTAATCCTGTCTTTGCCTTCCACTCCTTGACCACCTCTGCTGCCATGCTGGCAGCAGCAGAGAAGCAGTATGTAACCGACTTGAACTTCTCCTTGAGGTCAGGGATCTCAAGCATCCTGATATAGATTGTTGGTACAGCGAAAAATTTGGTTACCTTGTGGCGCATGATTGCATCAAGGGCCATATCCATATTAAATGAGGGCTGAATTACAATGGCCCCTGAACTGTAGATAGTGGAGTTAACTATGTGCATCTGGCCAAACACATGGTTTAAGGGCAGAAAGCAGAGGGTAATATCCTTTTCGCTGCTCCTCTCATAGCGGGCCACATTAGAGATGGGGTAGAGGATATTTATATGTGAGAGCATGGCCCCCTTTGGCAGCCCTGTTGTGCCTCCTGTATAGAGGATAGCTGCGATATCATCCCTTTCCCTGTCTATGGTCTTGAAGTTCGGGTTGCCGCTTGCGGCAAGTTCAACACAGCTCATGGCCCCCTTTTCAATAATGATGTGCTCAGGCCTGTACCTGGTATCATCATAATCAAGATCAGGAAGCCTTGATTCCGATGTAAAAAGCACCTTTGGCTTGCAATCAAAAAGTATTTTAAGAAATTCGTTTTTTGTTAAACGGTACGAGAAGGTTACAGCAACAGCGCCGCACTTAAGGGCGCCAAAGTAAAGGGCGACCCAGTCATAGCTGTTAGGGGCGCAAAAGCCTACGTAATCTCCGGGCTGCACACCCAGCTCAACCAGTTTTGATGCAAGCCTTGTGGCATAATCATTAAATTCTCTGTAGGTAATAACCCTGTCATCCTCTATTATAGCGGTCTTATCAGGGAAATATTGCGCTGAGTCCTCAAGAATAGTAGCCAGATTCACTGATATTCTCCTTCAGTCTTTTTAAGATTTCCTGCTCATATAGTATAATGAATTTAAAAATTCAAGATAAGCAGACAGCCTCAAATTTCCTGCTGTTATTTACATGTTTAATTCAAAAAAGTCGAGTATTATCCATGAGTTTTTAGATTTTTATGGCAACCACACCTAAAAATGGGTTTTTATTTCTATGTTTAAAACTTGCTGGTCTTATCAGGGTGAAAATAGATGGGCTGACTAAGGGAATTATTTAAATAATGCCCATCCAGAAGAAGACAAATTCCGGATGGAGACCAATTATAAATCCTCCTCAACCGGGTATTCATAATTCTGAAATGTCCGGGCAATCATGATGTCGATAGACTTGAGCCTCTTCCCCTGCTGGTTTATACGCTCAAATATCCTGCTAACATCTGAGGTTGAATACCCGTATAATGTAGTGACAGGCAGGCAGTAATTATCAACTAGATCCTTTAACTGTAAAAGAGCCCTTTTTATCTGCCCGGTGCAGTTTTCCTTTTCTGTCAGGCCCTCTATAATGGCTGTACCCCCAATAAAAAGATCATGAAGTGATACAAGAAAATCCCTGCCCGTTTCTCTTTTCCTGCGCATGTACTCCCCTGCAAAAAAGAATTTCATATTGTACCCGTCAAAAAAAAGGCGGTGATCAAAACTGGCGCGCTCCTCTGCCATGATATTTTCTTTATGTATGGACATAAGAATAGAGGTTGCCCTTTGCTGCCCGTCCAGGATATAAACATACCTCTTGGCTTTACATGGCTCATCATAATGTATTGCCCCGCCAGGGCGCCTGTGGATATTCAGCCTTGTGCCTGTTTCCCAGCAAAGTATGTTGCCTATGGGGTAAAACCTGTAAATACTCTCCCACAGGCTTATGATGTCATCCTGCCCCCATACAAACTCCCGCTGAAATGAAGGGATCAGGATATGACCGGCGAAGAGTCTATTTACAAAATCGATAATCCCTGTATCTATGGTCTTGATTCTTTTTGTCATTATACCGCCTTACCCTTTAAAATGTTCTTTACCACAGTTTTATCGTATTTTTGATGTTTTTTTTCTTAAATAAA
>CAZXUA010000234.1:0-6142 GCA_964643755.1 uncultured Desulfatiglans sp.
CACCACCACCCAATCCTACACTCTTTCCCTACACGACGCTCTTCCGATCTTTTTATCCGCCTCTGCAAATCCCTTTTCAACATCACCGATTTCAGCGCGGTCAGTCAATACTGTGTTAGGCTCCTTTGCAGAGGGATTCATGAACTTGACTTCAGGCATTATCATTGGTGCATCCGGTTTTAGGGCCTCCTCCATATCAAGTATAAATGGCTTTTCTTCCCATTCTATCTTTATAAGCCTGAGCGCCTGATCGCATATCTCTTCACTGTCCGCAACAACCGCCACCCCCATAGGATGCTGTGAGAACTCGGATGTAGCTGGCAGGGTTAAGAGATTATAATTACGCGATACCTCAAAACCGGGATAGGTGCAATTTTCATAAGCAATATCCGGGTCGTCAAATTTCATGATATCCCTGACCCCTACCAGTTTTTCCGCCTCGTTTGTATCAATGCTTAATATTTTTGCATGGGCATATGGCGAAAGAAGTATCTTGGCGTAAAGCATGCCCGGCAGCACAACATCGCGGGTATACACTGCCTGACCGCTTACCCTTTCAAAGGCATCCTGCCGGGGCAGATCCCTTTTCATTTCATCGCTGTTTTCTGGTGGTTTCCATGTCCAGGGTCTGTATTCTATAGCTATCTCACCCTTGATATTAATGGTTTATATGAATGGCTTTAAAATCATTTAGATTTTTTTGGGGATTATATCCTTAATCAATCTAATGTCAAAAAAAAGTATTTTAAGGCGTTACAGAGTTTTTCACCCTTTCTTTTCAAATCATTGTGTTAATATCAAAATCGGTTTTTGTATTCAAATCGAAATCGGTATTTCATCATCGTAATCGAAATCGCCTGGTTAAGCAAGGCAACCCAACCTGGCTGGCTTATTACCTATGATATCCAGTTTAATTTCAGTTTCTTTAGTGAATAAGCGCAGTCTTGTAGATATAAATTAATAAGATTCTGATAGGGAACTCCGGTTTCCTCAGATTGTTTTTTAAAATACTCAATTACATCAACACCCAACCATAGAGTCACTCGCTTCTTAAGGTGTTTAGTATAAGGATTTTTTACTGATTTTGAGAAATCGTATTCTTTTTTCATGACAAAAAACTCCCATACTGTCAGCAATAAGTGCGACCCTTTTCTTTTCAAAAGGTAGGTTGGGTTAAGCGAAGCAACCCAACAATTTTTTTAAATAATCCCTTATGAATATACGTTAAGAAAAGATGTTGGGTTAAAACCCAACCTACCTGGCTTAAGTGTTTTCTTAAGCAGCTTTCGCATGTAACTTTAGCCCGAGAGCGCCAATAACCTTAATTATTGTATCAAAGCCCGGGGACCGTTCCCCGGATAATGCTTTATAAAGGCTTTCGCGGGAAAGCCCGGCATCACGAGCAACCTGTGTCATACCTTTGGCCCGTGCAATATCTCCCAGTGCTTTAGCAATAAATGCAACATCACCGTTTGCTTCTTCAAAACAGGCTTCAAGATAAGCGGCCATTTCTTCAGTAGTTCGGAGATGTTCTGCGACATCATATTTAGTAGTTTTTGTTTTTGCCATGACTAACTCCTATAAATATGCCATCAATCCATTTTACGAAAGTATCGGTTTTATGAATTTCGATCATGTCAACATAGTAGCCATTAGGCTACACTTTGTCAATAAGTTTTATGCTATAGAAACCGCTAAATCAGTATAGGGAGAATCCTCGCGGCTTTTCATCTTCTCTGTTACCTGGTAATGGTTTCTCCGTGTCCTCCCTGGCCCGCCAAAGCCTTGGCGACGGTGGCTGTGCTCTCCGTGGTTGATGGCTTTTTAATTTTTTCCCTCCCGGCTTAAGATGAATCAAATCAGAATTTTAATGTCTCTCTTAAAAACTGGTAATTCGCCTTATAGAGATCCTGTGTAATTGATGCCTTGGGTACAAAGGCTTCAAAACCATGTGGAGCCATAGGCGTTACGTGAAGCCTGCAATCTACACCATTCGCCTTAAGACGTTCGCAGTATTTGCAGGCCTCTTCATAAAAGAGTTCAACATCCCCGACACTGATCCACGCAGGTGGGAGCCCGGAAAGGTTCTCTCTTCTGGATGGGACTGCATATTCCGGTACATCAGGCATTCCGGGAGCATTCCTGAGATATGCTGACCATGCATATCTATTACTTTTATTATTCCAGATTCTGTGATTGATCGCATCAAGCTCATTATTAGCAGCAGTTCGGTCATCAAGCGTGGGACATAACAGTGCCTGGGCCGCTGGCTGTACATTACCCTCATCATGAATTTTTTGACTTAGAGAAGCTGCCAGACATCCACCTGAACTTTGACCTGATACTGCAATACGTGAAGAGTCTACACCCATATTAGCGGCCTCATTCTGGAACCACTGCCAGGCTTCATCGCAATCATCCAGAGCAGCCGGAAACGGGAATTTGGGCGCAAGCCGGTAATCCACTGAGACCACAACAAGACCCATCTCTTTTGAGTAGGCGGCGCACAATTTATCATTTATAAAGGCCCTGCCAATTATGAATCCACCACCGTGAATCCATAATAAACCTGCACCCGACAATCTGCCTTCAGGTTGGTAAATTCTTACTTGAGTATTCTCAAGCTGTTTATCAGTAATTTTCACGCCGTTTATAAAACTTTTCCTGGGAGCTAAATTTATTAACAGGTTGAGTATGGCAACAAGGGTACGATTATGAGGAAAGGGAAGAATAAACCTGACTGTATTTCTGAGTTCAGGATGAATTTTATCAATTTTCATTTCTTACCTCCTTTTTTGCATACTGAAGAATGACGCAACATTTTATTATGACCCACTAACCGGTACGAAGTATCCCGGTTCAATTGTTTTCTGGATCATTATTTTCATTAATCACTGCAAAAACTCCTGTACCCGCTTTCTTTGAAATATTCTGATTTCTTGCATAGGCTGCCCCTGCACTCGATCTTATGTTGCTAAGAGATTTTTTTGCAATCCAGTCGTCCACTATGGCATGCAGAATAAATGCTCCGGGATACATGAACTGTGATGTTAGCAGAACAGGACGACCACCTGCTGAATAAATCCGCTCTTTGAAATACTGTTCGCTCTTGCAGCACAAGACTACGCAATCAGGGGCCTTGACCTTGTCGCTGGTTTTATTAGGTATGGGAATGGTAAAATCCATTAATCCATTGTGCCCGATATAGACCACCATATCATATGTCCCTGATGAAATGGCATTTTCAAAATCCTTAATACATTTAGATATTGCCTCACCTTTGTATGCAAACGCGTTCAATACGACTGGATGCCGAGTATGCTTATATACATTTGTACGTAGAATAAAGCTATTGGTGTTTGTATTTGTGGCTTGAGTTAATTTCCAGTCTTTGCTGCGCCCAAAGAATCCCTTCAGACCATCAGCCGTTCCCCAGTATAAGTTTTTATCAGGGTCATCCCCCTTACCAATAGCATCGGGAACCTTAACAATTCCCTGATGCTCATTGTCTGCAAGGGCAACAAATACACCAATAGTTTTAACCTTCTCTTGCGAAAATCCATAACAAGGGAACAAAAGCATTACAATACAAAAAATGCGAATAAACATTGTATTTCTTCCTTAAGGATTGACAAACAATGCTTACAACCTGGTGGAATTCTCTCCAGTCCGGGTTAATCAAGTGGTTAACCAACTGTTCGTTTAAATGCCGTTACTGCGATCATAAGTACTAGGCCTAATAGGCCACCATTTAAACAAATACCTACAATGCCAGGTATAAGAATCCCTTCCTTCCCATATTTATTGATACCAAAAAGCGCGAATATACCCAACCCAAGCCCGAGAATAAATATAAGGGGAGTTGCCATTGATATTATCTTATATGCCTCCGGATTCGACTTTGACAGTCCAGTCGTAAAGATCATCACGCCAAGGGCAAGTAATGCTGCCGCCCAACTTGCTTTTGCAGCTTGTTTACTAAACGGATTGTTTGTGCTCATATATTTCTCCTTACTGGTTAATGAATATAGGAGATAGGTTGAAAAGTGTAGTTGGGTTAAGCGAAGCAACCCAACATTTATTTCAAATAATCTCTCTCATTTATATTCGTTAAAAAAGGATGTTGGGTTAAAATCCAACCTGCCTGACTAAAAAATGTTAAACCTAATAACCTTACAGCGTCCCCCTTCTCCACTAATAACCTTACAGCGTCCCCCTTCTCCATTGAATTTATCGAATAGGTATTCTTTCATTTATTAAGGCTCCAAAAATTTGCACTGTGTTCTCACAAATAATATGCTATTTACCTGGTTAGTGACGGTTTATAGTATATAGGGGTCGAAGGTGAAAAAATATATCAATCATTTCTTTTTACCTATTTAGCTACGTTGTCCCTGATTCTATTGACTGATACCCAGCATTTAGAAGAGATATATAGTCTTTTATTTCTTGAACATCTAAAGGTAAATACCACCATCTACTAGATGGATTAGTATGTTTAATTTTTTTTCTAACTTCAGGTTTCAGTCGTAACGTATCTATATCAAAATCAGAACCCAAAGGTATTCGTAGTATGTGGTTTTGTGTTTTTCTTACACCAATATAAAAAGCGTTATGTCCATTAGAAAATTGAAACCTTACAGCCCATTTTACAAAACGCAAATTTAGTTCCCATTCATTTTCAGATATTATATTTTGTATTTTATTAATAGCCTCTGAAAGATTTTCCATTTGCTTTGATCTTACACCATGCGTTTGGAACCATTCTAGGTCGTACACACCCCGAGGCTTACTCGGGATGGGTTCTGTCGTTTCAATTTCTAAGGTATTAGTAACCGCGTAGATTTCTCCTTTATCATCTTTGAACCTCTGTAGTTCGATAAACTCAAAATCAAATGATGTGATATATTGACATAGTTCCGCTAATGATTGGGTTACTTTCGGAGCTACTATCAGAACCTTAATATTCTCTGTATCGATCTCTTCAGCATCTATATTTAAATTTTGTTTTTTGATTTGATAACGAACAGTATCAGGGTTATTTCTAATCCAATTAGCATATCGGAGAGTTTGTAGCAGGACTTTTTCATCTGCAATCTTGTTTTTTAATTCAACTATCCCTATTTGGTTTAAGCCAGTATCGTAAACCAAGAAATCTATTCGTCTAGATTCGTTAGATGTTCCAACTTGAAGCTCCCTACATACAATAAGGATGTCTGCGCCCAAAGTATGAGGATGTTCTAAAATGAAATCAGCCATGTCATGGACTTCATCTTTAAATGGATATTCATGAATGCTTGATTTTTTACCTATAATGATTTGAGCCATACTTGATCTCCAATTATTTATCGCTAAAGTTCCTACTACCAGTCGGTGAATTCCCAGACGGTCTGGTGAATTAGAAGACTCACTTTTCAATTTCCAGTCAATTTCTTATACGCCATATCAAAAAGTGGTTCATAGTCAATGATTTTGGTTTTTCCGGGTTCAATATAATAAACGGCTTGTTTCCATTGTGATTCGTATTTCGTGTATTTAATTTTTGTGCTTTTGGCCTCATCTTCAGAGAGCTTGAAAAATAGAGCGAAAGTTTTAGTGCCAATCCACTGTATGCCGAATGCATTGAAGAAGCCAGCTTTGAACCCACAATAATGCTTATTAAATTTTGTTTCTAAGTTCCATTCTTTTCTTGCGATAAACTTTTCTACTTCCTTGGCGTATTTGATGAATTCGATGGCACTATTTTTATTGTATTCTCTCTTATAAAATTCCTCGTTATACTCTTCTATCCCAGATGTTGGTTTGATGCGAGATACCTTTGGATCAGTTTCTAATTTATTGACAAGATATAATGAGTTCTTATCTTCAACCCACCTTTTAACCTCTATAAGATCAACAGGGTAGTTAATTTTATCAACGATGTCTAAGGTTGACCGTAAAATCGATGGTGCAATGACAATGATGCGAACTTGAAAACTATCCCAGCTTATAGCGATGTCATCTGGCTTATTGTCACACTCAAGCCATAACGATTTGATAGAATCTGGATTGGTTTCTGCCCAAAAGGCGTATTGAAGAACTTGAGGAATTATTGATGCATCAACCGTTACATTTTTCATTTCGATAATGCAAATATTACCAT
>CAZXUA010000235.1:0-6139 GCA_964643755.1 uncultured Desulfatiglans sp.
TAGATGCCATATGTAACATAGCAGGCCTCCCGCCAACCAAAAACAGGGCAATGGTCATAAAGGTTAATTTTTTGGGGCTCAGGCATTTTACTGAGCTAATGATCGGGAAACTCAACAATAATGGTTCAATCGTTAATATGGCTTCACTTGCAGGCTTTGAATGGTACAAGGCCGAAGCCCAGATAAAGGCATTACTTGATCACAGGGATTTTACTAATGTCGAAAGCCTTTGCGACAGCATAGGGATACCAGATGAAGCTGGCCGGTCATACTTTTTTTCAAAAGAGACCCTTATTGTCTGGACAATGATAAACCGCTGGACATGGCGTGACAGGGGCATAAGGATGAACTGCATAAGCCCGGGGCCGGTTGATACCCCAATACTCCCTGACTTTGTCCAGACACTTGGCGCAAGGGCTGAGGAGGATTTCAGGGTTATGGACAGGCCGGGGGAGCCTGGAGACATTGCCCCTCTTGTCGCCTTTTTGTGCAGTGATGGCAGCAGCTGGATCAGGGGCGCAAACATAACATGTGATGGCGGCATGTATCAGCATATACTATGTACGTCACATGGGTATTTATAAAAACAGTTGCAAAATAAACCTGAAAGGGTAATTTGGGGTCGCAGTTTTCATTTGCAAAGTAAAATTTGCAACCAAATAGCAAATATTAAGGGGTAATGAATGTCTCTATTTGAAAATGTAAATGTGGTTCGTGAAGCAAACATCTATTTTGACGGGAAGGTTACAAGCCGCACTGTTATCTTTAAGGACGGCTCAAAAAAGACCCTGGGCATAATGCTCCCCGGGGATTATGAGTTTGGCACAAAAGAAAAAGAGATTATGGAAATCATGTCAGGAGAGCTGGATATTCAGTTACCCGATAAGGACTGGCAACATATCAATGGCGGGGAGAGCTTTGAGGTGCCAGCGGAATCAAGGTTTAAGCTCAAAATTCAGAAGGTGACAGATTACTGCTGCAGCTATATAGGTTAATTACAGACAAAATTTTGTATTCTATTCTATGAATGGCTTAACCACCCCATTTTTCAACTGGACGATGGGTGATGGAGGATGATGCTTTTAATATAATGTGAGTTTTCTATTTATAACCCTGTAATAATCATAATATGAAAGGAGCAGCATATGGTCAGGATAAAAAGAGTAGGGGTTTTACAAACAGCAAAATTTGCAGCAGTATTGTATTTTATTTTTTCGGCTATTATTATGATCCCCATAGGCATAATTACCATGCTTACAGGCCCTGCTAAAGATAGTTTCCCCGGTATATTTGGCGGACTCTTCGGGGGCATGTTCATGATCATTATGCCGATTATTTATGCGGTGCTTGGCTTTATCTTTGTTGCTATTGTCTGTCTCATATACAATCTGATTGCCAGGTTTGTGGGAGGGATAGAGATAGAGCTTGAAAGTGATGACTTTTCATATCCGGCTAATGAATAGTTAAAATATTTTATAAGGTCTCATGCTCAAGGATAATCCTTGCGTCAACCGCTACTGCACCCTTTTCATAGCTAAAGATGGGGTTGATATCCATCTCCTTTATCTCCGGGTTTTCCTGAACCATGCCTGATATCTTAAGGAGCAGCTCCTCAAGATAACTGATATCAACAGGGGGCTGACCTCTGTACCCTTTGAGCATGGCGTAGACCTTTGTCTCTTTTATCATCTCGGAGGCATCCTGCCTGCTTAATGGCGTGATCCTGAATGAGATATCCTTTAACACCTCAACAAGTGTGCCGCCCATGCCAAACATCACCATTGGGCCAAACTGCGGATCCTTTGTCATGCCCATAACAAGCTCTAAACCCGGCCTTGCCAGACGCTGAACAGAGACACCCTCCAGTGTTGCCTCTGGTGCCTTCTCCCCTGAGACAGCCATTATCTCGTTAAAGGCGGTTTTAACATCATGAGAACTCTTCAGGTTGATCTTAACAGCGCCGATATCGCTCTTGTGAGTAATTTGAGGGGAGATTATCTTCATGACAACAGGATAACCAATTGTTCCAGCGGCTTGAACAGCCTCTTCAGTTGTTTTACATAGTACCGGCTCTGTAGATTCTATCCCATACTGTTTTAATATCTTCTTGCACTGGATTTCATCAAGCATAGAAGTGCCTGCATCTTTAATTGTATCCAGGAATAGAGTCCTGCCCTTTGATTCCGCATTACCCTGTACAGGTATATCAATCTTGATATTTTGATCCTTTCGGAAACTGGCAAGATGGCCAAGTGCCATAAAGGCCCTCTGCTCACTCCTAAACACCGGTATCCCATGACTGAAGTAGAAATCCCTGAGCTCCCTTCTCTCCTGCTCCAGCTCTATATCCTCTGTGCCGGTAAGGTCTTCCGGGAGTATGATTACTACCGGCTTATTATATTTCTGTTTTATATTTACCGGCACCTGTTTAATTTTCTCTACCTGATCAGGAGAGGGGGCATGGGCGCCTGCAAAATATCTGGCGGCCTTTATTGCAAAAAAGATCCTTCTTATGACTATTACATCAACACCATCACTTTCAGCCAAAGCCTCCAGCACCTTTGTAAAGATCTCAAGTGGCGGATGAGGTGTGCCTATATCAAGGGGGTTTTTTGCGATAGTGCCTGCTGAAGGGAGCAGCTCATTTAACCTTGCCGCTGTCCCGGCTGAAAATGGCGGTAAATGCATACCGGCCTTTTCACATGCATCCGCGCCTATAACAGTGCCTGCGCCCCCTCCGCTTATAAATGCCACACCAGTGCCTATTCCTGAAGGGAGACATGAAAACCCTATTGTAGTATCAATAAGCTCCTCACGGGTCTCTACACTGATAGCCCCTGTCTGTTTAAAAAACGTCTCCCAGACGATAGATCCCCCGGCGAGAGAGCCCGTATGTGAAGAGGCAGCGGCTGCCCCCATATTTGTTAAGCCCACCTTCCAGATAATAATGGGCTTTTTACCCCTGCTGGCCCTTGCGATATTAAAGAACCTGCGACCGGCCCTTACGCCTTCAAGATATGATGAAAAGATATGCGTATCTTTGTCCTGCATCAGATATTCCAGAAGATCGGCCTCATTTGTGTTGCATGCGTTTCCATAGCTTGCGACCTTTGAATACCTGATCCCTTCTCCAAATGCAGGCGCGGTTATCCCCTCCGCCAGTTGCCCGCTCTGGGTTAATAATGCAACTCCCCCTGCCTCTTTAGGGAAATGGCCTCCGGGTACAATGGTTATTCTGCCGGCAGGGCAATAGGTGCCAAAGCAGTTTGGCCCCATGACCCTTATGCCCTCCCTTGCAATATCAACTATCTCCCTTTCGAGTCTTTTACCCTCTTCATCATATTCACTGAAACCTGCGCTCAGGATGATAGCTGCCTTTACACCCTTTTTAAGGCACTCTCTTAAAATATCAGGGGCATACCTTGCAGAGACGCATATACAGGCGAGCTCCGGTGTCTCAGGAAGTTCCAAAACGCTGCGGTATATCTTTAGCCCGAGTGCCTCGTCACCCTTGTAATTAACCGCATAGAGCCTGCCAGCAAAACCGATATCCATCATGGCCTGAAGATATCTGGTGCCAAAGGTGGCCTTTACGTCAGATGCCCCGACAATCACCATGGACGCCGGCCTGAAAAAATAATCAAGAGCCTCTGTATAATCTGTCATATCATATCACTAAAAAACAAAACCGAGCCTGTTATGGGCTCGGTTTTTATTTCATCAAAAATGCATGTAAGAGCTGAGTATTAGAATGATCCCTCTTCCCATGCGACAAGTCTTACAAAACCGCCGTCTGCCATTTCGCAGCGGAAGGGCAGGGCAGCAATAATCATGCGCTTTCCTGTGACCTCATCAACATCTCCGCCAGCGTTTTCTACTGTGATACATCCTGCCTGCATGAACATACGATGGCATGGTTCATAATCAGGATACTCTTCATCAGGATTTCTGCCTGTTGCCTTGCAGTAGGTTGTATAGAGCCAGGGCATCTGCTCCTTGAGTGGATAATGCCACAGCGGAGAATCAGTAGCGCCCCAGGTACCTGTAACGGCCTTTATCTTCTTCTCATGGATAAGGTATTCGGCAACCTCAGGACCCATGCCCGGATAATAGTTAAAATACTTGTCATTGTTAATCCTCCAGTAATGATGGAAACCGGTGTTCATAACTACCCAGTCATTTTCCCTGATCTCAAGCTTATTCTTCTTGCATGCCTTTTCTACATCCTCAGGCATGATGATCTTCCACAGGTCAGGCTCAAAACCGGTCTTCCACTTCTTCTCAAACTCGTCTTTCATGTGACGCATATCAAGGATAACACCAGTGCCAACGCAGTATTCAAGGGGCAGTTCATTTAATGAATAACCATTGCGTTTCCTGTCCACTTCTTCTTCATGGAGAACATGGTTTGGTGCGTCCATATGGGTGCCGGCATGAAGTGTGCCGGTATAGGTCATGGTACGTTTGTGAAAACGGCCAAGATACTGCCCGCGTGGGAAAATCAGGTCCTGACGGGGGCCTGGGAAGGGCCAGAGAGGTGTGTCTACGCCCCAGGGCTGTGAGAGGTCATAAATCTTCGTCATCTTTTTTCTGTCAAGGTACATCCTTTTTTTGTTCAGCGGCATGTATGCCATAATTAAATCCTCCTCTTTCTTATGTAATTAGATTTTTATAAATCTATAATTTCCGGGTAATAATCAATAATGGTTACTATCCCTGGTTAAAAACAAAAATATCTACTACCCTACTGCGGTCAGGCCGCCATCAACATAGTGAATCAGACCTGTTATATTGTCCGCTTCCTTTGAAGCAAGGTATACACATGCGGCTGCAATGTCTTCTGGGTCAAGGAATTTCTTGAACAGTGTCTTGGATTTGAGTATTTCAAGCCTTTCCGGGGCAACTGCCTTTTTAAAATTTTCTGTCATGACCACAGACGGGCCAACGGCATTAACGTTGATACCGTATGGCGCCCACTCGGCTGCCAGCATGCGTGTTATCATATCCACTGCGCCCTTTGTGGCGCCATAGGGCATATTGCCGCCATCAGTGCCTCTGATACCACGAACTGATGAGAAATTGATTATCTTACCCTTTTTCTTTTCAATCATGATCTTGCCGATGACTTTGCACGGGATCATCACGCCCTTCACATTTACCTGGAACATCTTGTCCCAGTTGTCCAAATTGATGTCAACCGCGGGCATCTTGATGTTTATCCCGTGAGCGTTTACCAGGATGTCTATTGTGCCATATTTATCCACTACTGTCTTTGCCACTTCAGCAACAGATTCTTCACTGGCAACATTAACTGCAAGGCCCATGGCCCCTCCGCCTATTTTTTCAGCAACCTTCTTTGAACCCTCAAGGTTTACATCGGCGATTACTACCTTTGCTCCCTGTGCTGCAAAGGCCACCGCACAGGCTTCACCCAAACCGCCTGCACCACCGTTTATTAATGCAACTTTTCCGTCTAGTCTGAACATTTTATACTCCTTTCTTAAATTTGGTCTTCGACTATAGAAAATATCATTTTGCAGGTCAAGGGAAAAAAGCCAAATTTTTCAATATGTCAGGAATGAAAGGGATTATAAATTGGCCTGTTTCCATAAAATGATGCGGCCATGCAGCGCCAACCCTGGCAATGCCCAGGATGTTGATCTGCATGACCGCCATAAAGTTAATTAAGACTTTAACAGTCCGGTGAAATTAAGGAGTGATAATAAATACCAGCACCTCTGCCGGTTTACCCCCATTTACCTTCATCTCACGTTCCTCATTTGCCCCTATAAAGATAAGGTCTCCCTTGTTCAGGACATGACTTTCATTCTTGCCGTTTACTGTTATTGAACCGTTTGCCACATAATAGATCTTTTCAGTGGGGGATGCGGCCATCTCTGCCCCGCCGTTCGGCTGAAAATATGAATAAAAGACCTTTACCCTCTTTGACTCCTCAACAAATTTCTGTAACCCGAAAACACCAAAGTGTTTTGCCGCCTCATAAGGTGTGCCGGCTGTATCCTTTACTGTCTTCATAATATTTTCTCCTTTAATTTAGTTAGTGGCCATCACCATCTCACCCAGGTTATAATCCTTATCTGTTTTGATATTGATAGTCTGGGATTTATAGCCCTTTGCC
>CAZXUA010000236.1:0-5931 GCA_964643755.1 uncultured Desulfatiglans sp.
ATTTTTTTATAAATTGAGTAGCACATCAAAAAAGATTCACGTGCATCCGAGAAGCATCTATTGATTATGACCTTATTTATAGCAATGCGCGTGCCAGAACTATCAATAATCATTTTATATTGTATTTTCAATATATTACCAACATGACACGCGTATTGCCATTTTTATGACTGACATTTTCCCGACATTATGAAGGTTTTTATGACACCATTTCGAGTAAAAACCACCTCTTAAAAAATGTATCACCAGTTAAATGCAACGCTACCATATAAAAACCTCCCCGGTTCATTTACTATTGCCGGGTTTGCCCCGGTTCCGCTTATAACATCCCACTCATAGGAGTTGGCTACAGTGTAAAGCCTGTCAAATAGATTATCTATCCCTAAATTTATCACTGCTGACTTATACCTGTATCCTATCCTTATATTCATTATATCCCAGCCTGAAATGGTCACCTCGCCTGCATCCTGATCAATATGATCAGCATCCTCGGAGTGCACCCACTCTATGGTGGAATAGAGTTCTGTATTATCAATATCAAATGGCCTTGCACCGTGAAAGTCAAGGGAGAGCCTTGTCTTGAGCGGCGCAATCTGTCCAAGCGCCTTTTCCCTGTTATTATCAGGGAAACTGTCCTTGTAGCCCCTCTGGTATGCCATCCCGCCATTCAGAGACAAAGAATCGTGAATATCCACCCTGAATTTTATATCCCCTCCAAGTATGTGGGCATCTATATTCGTGTAGCTCTGATACCCCGCAGTATTTAATTCCTGATAGATAAAATCATCCAGATCCGAATAGAATGCCTTTGCGCTGATCTCCCATCTTTTGTTTTCAATTGTAATACCCATATCATATTCACTATTGGATGCAGGATTAAGCCCGGGATTACCAAAAAATGTCGCGCCCCCCTGTATATAACGCTCTGCTGATGTAGGGGTCCTGTGACTGCGCCCTATCCCGCTGAATAACATCATGCCGTCGCGGAGATAGTATTTAACCATAAAATAACCGCCCGGAAGCGAGTCTGTCTGCTTATTTAAAGAGGTTACACCCTGTGTAAAAACAAGCTCTTCATCTGCCTTTTGCCTGAACCTGTCATATCTCAAGCCTAGGCCCACAGAGAAATTATCAATCCGTTTATCCGCCTTGAAAAAGGCACCAACATTAAGGCTTTTTACAGTTGGTATAAGGTAGCCGTTTAAAAGCGCCCCTGTCAGGCTGTTGTAGACATCTCCCCACCACTCCCTGTGATATATATCAACACCATACATAATATCCGCATACCCTGTTTCAACCATGTTGCTGATGCCTCCGCCGGTAATAACCGATTCCACAATGTTATTTTTTGGCGCGGTCACATCCCTGAAACCCTGGAATGGATAATGCTCAATAGCGTTCCTGTATATGGATATAGTGAGATCATCGGAAAAACTGCCGCCATTATTAATAGTGAGGCTTATTTTGCTCAGGTTGTTTATCTCCTTTTCAGTATCAAATACCACCCTGGGTGTGAGGATATCCCTGGCCTCCCCGTATGTATGTTCAAGCAGCAGAGATAACTTTTCAGAGGGTATTAAATTAATCTTGCCCCACAGGTCACGCTTTTTAAATGAATCAGCGTTTATACCCGCATTGTTATATGATGCTGCAATTCCATCCCGCACCCGTGATATCTCATTTCCATCCCCATCTTCATACTGCCCTGATTCTGAATAATTATAACCAAGCAGCCCTTTGACATATTCATTTCCACCTGTAACCATAAAGCCATTGCTTGTAAAATTGTAGCTTCCTGCCCTTGATACTATCTCGCCGCTGAATCCTGAATCGGGCTTTTTGGTAATAACATTGATATACCCGCCAAGATACCCCGGTTTTGTAACGTCAAACGGCCCCTGCTTTACAACAATCTCCTGAACAGTCAGCATATTGATGTGAGAAAGGGCCGGGTCTTTCCTGCTCCCGCATGCCCCTTCCAGTATCCCTTCATCAATAAGCACCTTGATATTCTCCTGCCCGAATCCCCTTAACGAGACCTCATTCCCATACCCGCTTTTTCTAATCATCTGCACCTCCGGAAATTCAGAGGACAATATCTCTGCGAGATCAACCACCTTGTGTCTTAAAAGCATACTGCCTTCAATCTCACCATTTTTATAATCCATGGCCTTTCCCAGTACCACCACCGGGGCAAGTTCAAAGGTCTCCTTCTTATCTATTTTTCCAATGGTTTCCTTGCCCGATATGCTAGAACACAACATGGTAATGAGTAGGAAAACCGATAGCGTTCTGTTTACACTAAACATAAAAGACTCCTTTTATTTTCTGAAAATCAAAAAACAGTTAAAAGCAAAATTGAAGTTTTATTATTTTACTGCCAGGGATAAAGGGGGCGCCCTTGGTTTGATGTTATCAGGTCTGACATTAATTACCCTTCCGGAAAAGGGGACAGACTCTTCAGAAAAATACCCGACAATAAAAGGTATGCACTGAGAGGCTGTAACAAAGTGTCCTTTGAGGAGCTGTGTAACCTGAATACAGAAGGGACATGTTTCAGGATCATGTGCATCTGTATGGGCCTTAGATGTGGATTTTAAAAATGAACCGTGCCTGCAATCATGGGTTTCAGGGGATGTACAGCCACAGGATTTTGCCCCATCGTGTGCAGTCATGCAGATGTTGTGGCTGTGCGGTGATGAAAGGGTCAGATGCAGGCCATGCAAAAGCGGCATAAGGGCTAATATAAGTGCTGCTGAAAAAGCGATGACTGCCCGGCATCTAAAATATATGCGTTTCTTCATTCTTAAAACCCACCTCAAAAATAGAGGACTACTGACTTATAAACTTTTGGATATTTCCTAAAAGATGCTATCGGAAAATCAAAAATATATATTGCCTTTCATTTAAAAATGCAATATATTTGCATTATGCCATATTAATAATTATTCCATATTTTATATTATTATAATTTATTTATTTATAGATATTGTAGTATTTTAGATCATCTTATTAATGATAATGAGTTGCATGAAAAGTCGGTAATATAAGTTATTTTGCACCAGCAGGAGAATTATTTTGAAAAAATTGAGCAGGATATTTTATTTTTCATTATTTATCTTTCTCTGCATCAGCACATTTAACATGGCTTCTGACAGGCGGCCATCGGTCTTTGTTACAATAGAGCCCCAGAGATATTTTGTACAGAGAATAGGTGGTGATCTTGTGAATTGCCAGGTAATGGTGCCATCAGGCGCAGATGCGCACACTTATGAGCCAAAGCCAAGGCAGATGGCAGCGCTTTCTGGCGCAAGGCTCTATTTTGCCATAGGAATAGAATTTGAAGAGGCACACCTGGATAAGATCATCTCCATTAATCCGGCGATCAAGGTAGTTCATATGGATGAGGGTATTAAAAAGATAGCTATGAAGTCTCATCACCATGACCATGAAACGGGTGAAGAGGCGCACCATGAACATCACAGCCTTGACCCCCATATCTGGTTATCCCCTCCGCTTGTAAAGATACAGGCAGCCATAATCCTGAAGGCGCTCAGTGAAATTGACCCTGCTCATAAAATTCAGTATGAGGTAAACTACAAAGACTTCATAAGTAGGGTTGAACAGCTTGATGCAGAATTAAAAACCCTGTTTAAAGGGAAATCTGGCATGAAATTTATTGTATTTCACCCGGCCTGGGGTTATTTTGCCAGTGCCTATAATCTTGAACAGGTGCCGGTTGAGATCGAGGGCAAGGAGCCCAAACCTGCACAATTAAGAGAACTGATCAGCCATGCAAGGGAAAATAATATAAAGGTCATCTTTGCGCAGCCTCAATTTTCTGTTAAAAGCGCAAAGGTTATTGCGAGCGAGATAGGCGGGGAGGTTATATTTGCCGATCCAATGGCGTATGAGTGGTTGGAAAATCTAAAGGATGTGGCGGATAAACTCAGGGACTCATTTAAATAGAGATAATATAGATGGCTATAATTGAAATAAGTGATTGTGATTTCTCATTTGAAAAGGAGGCTGTGCTCAAGGATGTGAACCTGAATATCCCTTATGGTGATTTTGTTGCCATTATCGGGCCAAATGGCGGCGGCAAAACAACCCTTCTCAAATTAATATTGGGGCTCCTTACACCAACTAAAGGTAATATACTTGTAGATGGAAAGCCCCCTCAAAAAGCATCACGCTCTATCGGGTATGTGCCCCAGAATGTCCATATAAACAGGTCATTTCCGATCACGGCCCTTGATGTAGTGCTTATGGGTATGATCAACAATGAAACACATTCATCAAAAAAATATTCAAAGACAAATCATAATGAGGCATTAATGGCCCTTGAGCGTATGGAGATGAGGAATTACGCTGATAGAAAAATTGGCACTTTATCAGGTGGCCAACGCCAGAGGGTATTTATTGCAAGGGCACTTGTCTCAGGCCCAAAGCTGCTTCTATTAGATGAACCCACTGCAAGCATAGATGCAAAGGGTCAGGCTGATTTTTACAGGCTCCTTAAGGAGCTTAATAATGAGATCACCATCCTGCTCGTAAGCCATGACCTGCTGCTTATTTCACGCCATGTAAAGTCAGTGGCATGCGTGAATAAACAGCTTTATTACCATAACCAGGCAGAGATCACAGGCGAGATGCTTGAGCATATGTATGCAGGCTCCACTGGGAAGACATGCCCTGTAGAACTTATAGCCCACGGCATGCCCCATCGTGTGCTCAGGGATCATGAGGCAGACAAACATGCTTGAAGCCCTTCAGTTTGATTTTATGCAGAACGCCCTTATAGCAGGCCTTGTGGCAAGCATAATCTGCGGCATCATGGGCACCCTTGTGGTGGTAAACCGGATAGTCTTTTTATCAGGGGGCATTGCTCATGCGGCATATGGCGGTGTGGGGCTTGCATTCTTCCTTAAGTGGCCATATCTGCCAAGCACAATGGGCTTTTCATTTTTCGCCTCAATGATAATGGCCATGGTAAGCCATAAAGCAAAACACCGCGCTGATACCATAATAGGTGTTATATGGGCAATCGGCATGGCATTTGGCATTATCATGATAGATATAACGCCCGGCTATAATGCAGACCTTATGAGCTACCTATTTGGCAGCATACTCACTGTCACCAGAAATGATATCCATATAATGCTAATAATTGCGCTGCTTATGACCATACTTGCAAGGCTCTTTTACAAGGATCTTATTGCCATGTCATATGATGAGGAGTTTGCCAAGACAAGGGGGGTGCCTGTAGTAAAGATATATTTCGGGCTTATAGGGATGCTTGCCATAACAATCGTACTCCTTATACAGATAGTTGGGCTCATTCTTGTGATTGCGCTCCTGACCATACCCCCCTACATTGCAGAAAAATATGTCAAATCACTCTTTCAGATGATGGTTGTCTCTGCATTTTTAGGCGCAGTATTTACAGTTGCGGGCCTCTTTATCTCCTACAGTTATAACCTGACATCAGGGGCATCTATAATAATGGTATCAGGTGTTGCGTTTATGTTTTCATTAATAATAGACAGGATTAAATTTTTATTACCATTTTAAACAAAGAATATTCACTGCAAAGGGCGCTAAGTTCGCAAAGGTTTTTGAGCTTTGAGCCTTGAGGTTTCAGCTTTGAGCTCTTTGCTCTCCGTGGTGAATAAAATATTTTAAGGACAGGTTATGTGCAATCAATGCAATTATGAAGAGATGCTGACTAATGCGGGTCTTGAGGCCAGCTCAAACCGCATAGCTGTTCTTGAGGTAATCGGGAGCAACCCCTTCCCTCTTTCAGCCGCGGATATTTTTAAGATTATTGAACGTTCCGGCGCCATAAACCAGGTGACAGTATACAGGATACTTGACCTGCTTGTTGAGCACCATGTTGCGGAACGTATCAGCACTGGCGGCAGGGCATTT
>CAZXUA010000237.1:0-5924 GCA_964643755.1 uncultured Desulfatiglans sp.
GATAATGAGCGGTGACTGGAGTTCAGACGTGTGCTCTTCCGATCTTCTGATATTGATATCTCATTTAACAGTGAAAAGGTCTTAAAGCTCCTGGATGAATTTGATAATTTTACAGCAATACACAGTGAGGTGATCCACAGAAAAAAAGATGGAAGTCTTATGGAGCTGGACGTAAGCATAAACAAGCTTGAGCGGGAAGATCTTGTTTTCAGCTTTATGCGGGACATCACTGATCTGAATCAGTCTAAAAGGGACAAAGAGGAAAGACTGAGGTTTGAAGAGCTTGTTTCTGAATTTTCCGCTGAACTCATAAATATGCATCCTGATGATATTTACGGGGCGCTCAATAAATGGCTGAAGATTTTTGTAGAGTTTCTAAAGGCAGACAGGGCAATGATAAACGAGCACCTATACGAAAAGGATATGGTTCATCTGTTGCTTAATTATTCAGCGCCTGGTATTGATGTTCCTCTTACCTATTTCCACAAAACACCATCGAACATTAATGAGATATTCAAAAAAGGGTTAAGCGTAAAGGCGGAAAAGATACCATATGATCTTCCTCAAGGTCTGCGTGGCGGTCTAATTGAAAAGGAAAATGTGAAAGCAATAGTTATTGTTCCCATCATTGCTGGCAATGAGATTATAGGGAACTTTACTATTATTAATTACCGAAATGAACGCAGATGGCCTGATGATCTGGTTAAGCGTCTTAAACTCATTGGGGAGATGATAGGTAATGCAATCCTTAGAAAACATTCTCATGAAAAGCTATTAAATGAAACAGCTCAGCGCGAAAGGGTTGAAGAAAGGTATTCTTATATTGTTAAGAATGCAAATGTAGGTTTCTGGTCATCGGATATTGAGCAGAATATAATTGATGTAAATGATGAATACTGCCGAATGTCAGGCTACAGCCGCGAAGAGATCCTTAACATGAAGGTGCCTGATATTGATATCTCCTTTAATACTAATCCTGAGAAGATACTTAAAGAATTGGTAACAAGCGGGTCTGTTCACCATGAAGTGAAGCACAGGAAAAAGGATGGGACTATTATAGATATTTCTGTAAGCAGTACTTTAAATAAAAAGGAAGATATCCTTTACAGTTTTATGAGGGATATAACTGGAGAAAAACAGGCCAAAATTGAGAGAGAGGAAAGGCTTGCATTTGAAAAACTTGTCTCAGAATTTTCCGCTTCTCTAATGAATATTGAACTGGAAGAGATAAATGAAGAGCTTAAAAGATGGCTTGTAAAATTTGTAGAATTCCTTGAAGTTGGCAGGGGTATCATTAATGAATATGACTATGATAATAACATGATGATAGCCATTGTAAATTATACTGCTCCTGATTCTGTAAGCGAGACATCTCCACATGATACGCTTCTAAAAACACCTGAAACAGTGATGAATGAATTTAAAAAAGGAGCAATGATCCGGGCTGAAAAGATACCTGAAGAGCTGCCGGAGCCATTTCGCGGTTGGATTATTGAAAAACATAATACAAAGTCTCTAGCAGTTGTACCTCTTGTTTCAGAAAGCCAGATTATAGGCAATCTGACATTCGCAAGTTATAAAAAGGAACGTAAATGGTCAGATGATATCTTTAACAGAATAAAACTTATTGGAGAAATTATTGCCAGTGCAATATTACGTATGCGCGCCCACGAGGCTTTGACTCATGCTCAGAATGAGCTCAGGGAACGTCTTGAATTTGAAGAGGTTATCTCTGAATTTTCTAATACGCTGATCAATATCAAACCTGAGCATATCCTGAATGAACTTCAAAAATGGTTTGAAAAATTTGTTAACCTGATGGATGCGGACAGATGTGCTGTAAATGAATACAGTGATAATTATAAAATAATTAAAAACCTGATGCAGTACTCGCTCCCTGTAATTAAAATTTCTGTCCCGGATTCTCGTAACACCCCTGAAGGGGAAATACCTTTACTGGAAAAAGGGGTAATACGAGTAGAAAAAATACCCCAAGATATGCCATCGATGTACAATGGGAGTTTTATTGCAAAGAGTAACCCGAAATCATTTATTATTGTTCCTCTCTTAACTGGCAACAGAATATTTGGTAACCTCGCAATTACATATTACAGGAAAGAACATAAATGGTCTGATGAATATGTTAGAAGAATAAAACTTATAGCTGAGATTGTTGGTAATGCTATCCTGCGAATGCGTTCACATGAGGCTCTTCTAACAGAAATGGCACTCCGTCATAAGATTGAGGAACGTTACTCATCGATTATTAAAACCGCAAATGTGGGTTTTATGATCTCTGACCTTGATGCAAACATCCTGGATGTTAACAAAGCCTATTGCGAGATGTCAGGTTACAGCCGTGATGAACTGCTTCGCATGAAAATATTTGATCTGGATATCTCAAGAGATTCAGAAAAGGTCGACAGAGATAAGGGAACAATATTTGAGACCGGCTCTTTTCATCATGAGACAAGCCATATAAGGAAAGACGGCACGGTAATTAAGGTTTTTATCAGTGCAAACCTCCTTGAAAAAGAAGATATCATCTGCTGTTTTATTAGGGATATTACAGAGCTTAAAAAGGCACAGGAAGATCTGGAAAATAGACTTAATTTCGAACGATTGATGTCAGAATTTTCTGCTGCTCTAATCAACTTGAAACTTGCCGATATTAAAGAAGACCTCGACCCGTGGATAAAAAAATTTGTTGAACTCCTTGAGGTTGAAAGAGGGATAGTTAACGAATATGATTATAGTAATAAGCGCATTAATGTCATCTCTACTTTTACTATGCCTTTTATAAATGTCCCCCCAACAGACAGGAGTAATGAAGCACCTCCATTAATTATGGAGAAACTGGCAAAAGGGGATATTATCAGGGCAGAAAAGATACCTGATGATTTACCTCCTATATTTAACAATAGTATAATACGAAGACATAAGACAAAATCCATATTAATTGTCCCCGTTTCTGCTGAAAACCAGATTATTGGAAATCTTACATTTGCAACCTATTCAAAAGAGCATTTATGGTCAGATGAATTTGTCAGAAGGATCAGGCTGATAGGAGAGATAATAGCAAATGCTATTTTACGCAAAAGATCAAGCGATGCGCTCATATCTGAAATGCAGCGCAGACAGCAACTGGAACAGAGATATACCTCTATCATCAAAACCGCAAACGTTGGTTTCTGGATTTCTGATACCAATCAGAGAATACTTGTTGTAAATGATGAATATTGCAGAATGTCAGGATACAGTAGTAATGAACTTACTATGATGAAAGTCTCTGATATTGATTCAACCAAAGACCAAAATCAAGTTGAAATGGATGGAGCTGAGTCTATTTCAAAAGGGTCATCTCATAAAATAAGAAGTCATATGAGAAAGGACGGAACAACCTTTGATGTGGAAATCAGCACCAATTTTTTACCGGATGAAGGTCTTTTTTTCTGTTTTACCAGGGACATTACAGAGTTAAACAAGACAAAAAGAGAGCTTGAGGAGAGGTTAAAATTTGAGGAACTTGTGTCAGAGTTTTCCGCAACATTGATTAATATAAAGGTTGAAGATATTGAAAATGAACTCCAATTTTGGCTTAAACGATTCGCTCAATTAATGGGTGTAGACCGATGCGCTATAGGTCAATATCAACTCGATTTCAGTGTATATAAAATTATCTGTACCTATTCAAACCCTGATCTTGATCCTGCGCCACCTGCCTTTCCTGATGTATTGAATAATGCAAGAAGATACGGGCTTGAAAAGTATCTTATAAATGGAAAGTATATCAAGTTTGATAGCGTAAATGAAACCCTGCCGGATGATTTGCGGTTATGGGAGCAAAAGGTAAGAAATGAAGGTACCAAATCCATACTCATGTTGCCTCTCATTGCCGGTGATACACTTATAGGGTGTATGGTTTTTTCCTCACTTACCTATGAAAAAAGATGGACCGATGAATTAATTAGAAGACTGAAACTTGTTGCTGAAATATTTGCAAATTATCTTATGCGTGAAAGAATAGATTCAGAACTTGATAATTACCGTGAGAGTCTTGAAAAAATGGTGGAGGAGCGCACAGCCAGCCTTAAAAAGGCGCAGAAAGAATTGCTTGTCAGTGAAAAGATGGCTACTCTGGGCAAGCTCACGGCAACTGTAAGCCATGAATTGAGAAACCCTCTGGGCACAATAAGGACTTCTGTTTTCTCAATTGGAAAACGTCTGAAAGGGGAGGATGAAAAGGTTATGATGGCCCTTGAGCGGGCTGAAAGGAATATCAAAAGATGTGATCTTATAATCGATGAACTCCTTAACTATTCAAAGATAAAAGAGCTTGCTCTTAACCCCACACCTCTTGATGACTGGATAAAGGATGTTCTGGATGAAACAAAACCCCCAAAAGGGATAATTGTTAAAACAGAGCTAAATTCTGGCGTATCAATCAACATTGATCGTGAACGCTTCAGACAAAGCATTGTAAATATACTTACAAATGCATATCAGGCCATAGAAGAAAAGGCTTCAGGAGAATCTGGAAATGTGCTAATCAGAACCTTTAACGAAAAAGATAATGTTATTATCAAAATATCTGATAACGGGGTTGGATTTGATATGGCTGTAAAAAGCAGGCTGTTTGAGCCTCTTTTCAGCACAAAGGCATTTGGTGTAGGGCTTGGTATACCTATCACCAGGCAGATAATTGAACAGCACGGATTCCATATGGATATGTATGGTGAACCGGGTAAGGGCGCATCTGTAACAATAACAATATCGGGGAAGTATATAGTATAAAAAACCATTTTTATTGGAGAAAAACAATGAAAAGACTGAATATTTTTATAGTAGATGATGACAGGGATTTTGCAGAGAGCCTCTTTGATATCTTTGAAATGGAGGGTCATAAGTGTGAAATGGCCCATGATGGTGAAACCGCCATCAAAATACTCACAGAAAAAGATTTTGATCTTACCTTTATGGATATTAAGATGTCAGGCAAAAATGGCGTAGAAAGCTTCCTTGAGATTCGAAAGATAAAGCCCAATGCGAAAATAATCATGATGACCGGCTACAGTGTTGAGGATCTGCTCACACAGGCCGTGGAAAACGGGGCATGGGGTGTGCTTCACAAACCTCTGGATATGGATGAAATCCTCTCCATGATCAAAAAAGTAACACCCACAGGGATACTTATAGCTGATGATGACCCTGATTTTTTAAATAACTTAAAGGATGTTCTTGATGATTATGGCTTTACAGTATACAAGGCAAAAAATGGGGATGAGGCAATCAGTCGTGTGCAGGAAGGGGATGTCGATATACTCATACTTGACCTGAGAATGCCTATACTTAACGGCCTTGAAACGTTTATGTTGATGAAGGAAAGGGGGATATCAATACCAACAATTATTGTTACCGCTTATGCTGATATGGAAAATATGACTATTGAAAGGCTTAAATCCTATTGTGTTAATGGCATCCTGAATAAACCCTTTGACCCTCAAATACTCATTAATATCCTTAATGAACTGGTTGAAGACCCTGACAAGGTCTGTTACTGATAAAAAGAGATGTCAGGTTTCAGTAACCGGACATCTCAATATTAACAGACCATCTGTACTTTTGTAATAACAACCGGTAATGTGAATTTTACCCATCAAGGCGTTTCAAAGTTTCATCATATTCAGGAAACCCTATAACAGACTGGAGTTCTTTGAAATCCATGATTGCATCAAATGATTCACCGGCCTTAAGTGCATGGAGTGCCTTTTTCATGGCACATGTTGAAGCAGACAAGAGAGTGAGTGGGTACGCTGCGATTTTATAACCCAGCTCAGCAAGGCGGGCAGGGGGTAACACCGGGGTCTTCCGTGTCCTTTCGGCAAGCCTGCGCAGGGCAAAAAAAGAGTAAAAAATGCCATGGG
>CAZXUA010000238.1:0-5903 GCA_964643755.1 uncultured Desulfatiglans sp.
CAATCCTGATTTTGTTAAGGAAATAAAAAAGGGCGTAAAAGCACTTAAAAACAAAAATGCAAAACTCTATTCATTAGAGGAATTATTCAATGAATAAAGGTATTGTCAATGTATAAACTGAGGATACCTGATTATCTGGTGAAGGTCTTACATTCTCTGCACCCGGATATTAAAATGAAAATAAAAAGCGCACTCAAAATGATCTCAGAAGACCCTTGCGCAGGAAAGGCCTTAAAGGATGAACTTGAAGGATTAAGGAGTTATCGGGTGAAGAGGTTCAGAATTATATATCAGATAGAAAAAGATAAAGAGATAAATATAGTAGCAATTGGTCCTAGAGCAAATATTTATGAAGAGACCTACAGATTGTTAAAAATAAAACAGCTTAGGCGTGCGAATACCTGAAATCGTATATGACGCAATAAATGAACAAGGTGTAATATTCTTATTCGCAGCTTTATGCCATGACTTAGGATTTATGATAGATGCTATTCGAAGTGCTTTCCCTGTTGCATTGTTAAGAAGAAGAAACTCAAAAGGAACATGGAATAGCTGTAAAGCTGAATTCGAATTCAAATCATCTTCTTTCATGGCTCATAAACACGACCCGAACCAATACGGCCTGATCATTTGTTGGGAACATGATTGGCATAATTGCCCAAAAGAAGTTCTTTGCCTTAAGGATTTGGTGAAAGAATTTAAATAAAATATATTTAAAAAAATCAACATTAAAGCGGGACAATCCTTAAATATTCAAATTACTTTTAAAAGGGATAAGAATGGGATCAAATGATAATGTAGAAAGAGAAAAAATAGAATCACAATTAAATGATAACTGGAAAATAGCAATGAAACAATTTCAATGCGATATTGATAAATATGGTGAAGATTTTAAGAAGATGGTTAAAAATTTTCCCCTACCTGGAAGAATAGTGGATGCATATAGTTTTAACAAAGACAGGATATGTTGAATAATATACTCAAGAGTTATCATGAATCATATATGGCAGCTCGATCTGTTTTTAATAAATTAATCGAAGCTATCAGAATAAATGATTTGGAGGAAGTTGAGCAACTCTATAAAAACCTCTTAGGATTACAACGGAAAAAATCAGAGAGGCATTAGGCTTAATCTTATCAATGATAAATCAAATGTCATCTTTATAGGAGGGGTAGGCGTAGGTAAAACTCATCTTGCCTCAGCTTTGGCCTACAGCGCCTGTCTCAATGGAAGCTCTGTCCTTTTTGCTTCCGCCATTGATATAGTAAACACCCTCTCCGCATCTCAGAACTCAGGGCGCATGAAGCAGGAGCTCAAGAAATATCTTAAACCCGATTTACTCCTCATAGATGAACTGGGCTTCCTGCCCGTAGATAAAAAAGGGGCTGATCTCCTCTTTCAGGTAATCAGTATGCGCTATGAAAATGCCTCAACTGTTATAACAACCAACAGGCCTTACAAAGAATGGCCCGGCATCTTCAACAATGACAGCAACCTTGCCTCAGCTATCCTTGACAGGCTTCTACATCATGCAGAGACCGTCATCATAGAAGGGCATAGCTACCGTATGAAGGATAACGTGGATAAGCAACTCTCAACACAAAAAGAGCATAAAACTCACCTATGATCCTTCCTCTACTACAACTCCTCTGATTCCGCTCTATGCTTTTTCAAACAGCCGGTTTATTAGAACTTCTTCTAAACCCGCGACATACAAGTCCTATTTTTTAAAAAACCAAATGGGCCAACGGCTTGTGCCCAAACTTTTACAGGCAATATTTTCTTAATTCAATTGTGTAAACCTAACACCCACAGTCTTGCATCTATTACAATTGCTTATTATTTTCATGAACAATTAGAACATTTGACTCTTTCAATACAACAGTCATAGGAATGGTGTTTTTATAATCTTGAAGGTACCTCAATATGCACACATTCCACTATGTGTACTTTAAGGGCGTTTACCCGGTGAGGTAAGATGAGCGCGTCTATGATATTGCTCTGGATAAAGTGAGGCCCCTATATAAAAAGGGGCCTCATCAATAGGCTGCGTTTGTTAAACCTAACCGGTTAATCAATATCGGGGTTTTTCAGTGCATTAAAAACCGCCTGCAACTGGCTATCAGTAATGCCTGTTACATTGCTTATCTGACCCTTCATTACTGCCTCATTATAAAGGTACCACTCATCCAGCATTCCAAGTTCATAAGCTGTAAGGCATGGGGCCAGGTCATTAAGATGTCCGAATGATATCAGGGTAAAGCCCAGGGTGATATCGGGGTCATTGGCCGGGTCATCATCATCATTATCATCATTTAATTCGAACCATTCAACCTTGCCTGCCAGATCGGCTTCGGCAATATCAGGTTCCTCCTCAAGGAAAACCTCTCTGTCAGCCACAGGCATAACAATATCGTAACTGGCTGCAATTTCACCCATAACACGCTGAAGGTAGAGTATTTCAAGATCCTGCTTGAGCCCAAATACATTTCGCAGAAGGGCAGGCAGGTTATCATACGGAAAAGCTTGGTAGTCTTTTCTTTCAGGCAGCCAGGCACAGGAAGCAGGGATAGGCGTATTGCTTCTTGCATAAGAGAGGTTCGGATAATTGGAGCTTAACCAGTTCAGCGCTATTACTGTCGTGATGGACCAGTAATGTTCTCCACCATTACGTGTTCTGTATTTAAATGAGCCCTCCGGGATGTTCTCAGGAATACCAAGGGCCTGGCGCATTGAAGCTATTTCATCTTCTGTGGCAGCTATATCCCCAATGAAAGCAGAAAATGCATCACTCATGGCATCCTGAATCTCCTCCATCCTCTCCTCAATATCATCTGGATCGAAATTAAAACTTTCTTCATCTTCAAAGAGCCCTTCCATGCTCTGGTATGCAGCAACAAGGCTACCGGCAAGTGTCTCAACCGCTTCCGATACCCTGCTCATTTGACCGTCTGAAGCATTTAAAACTTCCATAGCGCTGAGATATCTGAATTTTAACGAATCGGCTTGGAGTTTCAGGTCATTCGCAATCATAATCATGTCAATAGCATTAGTAACCTCATCCGGAATATTATCCCTATCCGCAAAATATTCCATACGGTCTGAGGCTGACTTCATGGCGGAAATGACAACTGAACTGTCGAAACCGGCTGCACTGGCGGCTTCAACAAGGATACTGCACAACAATGAGGCGGCCTCAGCACGAAAATTCTTGGACTCTACACTTGTGGCGGATTCTACAGACTGCTTCAGTTTTGCAGTATATTCGCCAAACTGATCAATAATTGAGTTGTAGAAGGCGGTAGTTGAATTTAATCCGACATTTTCAATCATAAAATCATGGAAGCCTTCATCTCCCATAATGGCATCTCCAATCAGAGATGAGATAGTTCCTATTGTTGTACTGTCAAATGCCCCTGATCGTATAATCAGTGAACCAAAAAGCACTAGCATAGGATTATCTGTCCCTTCAGATGCCATTACATCTAAGAGCGCCTCTGTCTGGGATTCAGTCATGGGCGAGACACCCATATCAATGGCAGAGCCATCTTCTGGCGCAGGTATAATAGCACGTCTTACTGTTGTAGCGCCATCCCTTATATTTATTAGTAGAAAGTTATAATCACCACGGATGGGGATTGTGTTCCCTGAAAATGTAAAAGAGAGTTTCCCTGATGAATCAGATGTAGCCTGGGTAGTGACATTAAGGTTAACAATGCTGCCCGAAGAAGATATCCCGTTAATGGTAATGGTATAGGAGTGATTTGGGGTAAGGGCGGATATTATCCCGGACATGGGCAGAAAAATTAATATTATCAGATAGATGACTCTTAATATATGGTTTTTTAACTGTTTCATGGTAACACCTCAATAAAATAAGAAATAGTTGATATCAACTGGCGCTGCCAGAGATCGTGGCATCTGATGAAGGTTGCGATGAGCCAGGAGCAGGGGTGGGGCTAGTAACTGAATCACTGTTACAGCCTACTATGGAAAAACTAAGGGCCATTGCAAGAAATAGTAATGATTTTTTTAAGAATCGTGTCATTTTTATCTCCTTTCTTAATTTAAAATCTAATAGGTTAAGGGATATCCCCATGATATAAAAACCGGAAAACAGCCGCGCATAAGCGATATATTGTTTTTCCGGAATCTTCATTTTATAAAGCTCATACATAAATGTCTTATTTTAATTTTGATTAAAACTGATTATCTTTCGGTAAAATCCATTCAATTCTTAAATCTTTTTTCTTTGTTTTTTTTGGATGGTTGGATGTAACTAGTGACGTAGGATGTAACTAAGGTTTTCGCAGCATCAAGGCACCACTTAAATACCTTTGTGCTGACAACCGGATCATACTGTTGTGATTGCCGGCTGATGTCATGACCAAAATAGTATTTTTTGCCATCTTTTGCTGTGACCTCCTAGCCAGAGGTTACACCAAGAAAATGGAATTTATAAAAGACACCCTCTATTTCAAGGCCATAATAGCTGTTCCCTAAATGAACCATCTCCCCTGAAGCCCCTTTCATGGAAACGATAAAGGGGTTATCATTTTCATTGTTAGAATAATTAAGCCCAGACCGGGTGTTTCTTTGTATGTTACCTAAGCCTGGTTCCCAGCCAACACCCAAAAGGCCGCTTCTCTTATATGAGCTGCTGTAATACAAAAAATGGTAATACATTCATTGCCCTATTGAATGTTAAATCAGGATAATAGTCTGGTAATTCTTAATTTATAGGAGAACCTAAAACAGGAATATTTAAAGAGTGTAATATGGCTGTTTAAGTATTGAGGCAAAATATAAATGGCTTAAAAATAAAAGGCAAGATAAAGCATAAGATTATGGTTAAAGAAAGAGGGTATCACATGTTGGTAATACCCTCTTTCTTTTGGTCTTCTAATTGAAGCTATTTGATCTCAATCTTTTTGGTCTCTGTCCCTTCTGCCTTTGGGAGCACAACCTTTAACACACCATCCTTATAGCTTGCGTCAATTTTTTCAGCCGCTATCTTGCCTGGAATCCTGAAGCTCCTGTTGAATGAGCCGTAACGCCTTTCAATCCTGTGGAAACCTTCAGAGCTCTCCTCCTTTTCCTGTTTCTTTTCACCCTTAACAGTCAGGATGCCTTCAGAGAGTGTAATATCAACATCCTTTATATCAATGCCGGGCAGCTCCGCTGTAACTAAATAATCCTTTTCATTCTCAGCAATATCAAAGGCCGGTACCCACTCTTTATCCTCACCGAAAACCGTTTCCAGACCCCAGTCATCAAAGAAGCGATCAAATAGTTTCCTGCTGGGCGCAAGACCTGTTCCTGGAATTAAACTGAATAAGCTGTTCATAAGATCACCTCCTTAAATTATTTTTTTTATTAATGCGGCAATAAAATAATCATCAAAATATTTGAGTCAAGCCCGCATAGTATCTCAGGCTCTTCAAGACACGGGGGGATCGTCAGATACTGTATATCTTTCAGCATCCATGGTTATATGAACTGCATTATCACCTGTAATAATACGTTCTATGTCTAGAATTATTACCAGGATATCATCCTGCTCAAGGATACCCTTTGCAAAATCGATTCTTAACTTGCTCCCCAATTTGGGAGGAGACTGAATCTGCCCCGCAGAGAGAGATTACCCCCTGACCGCATCTGCGATATAACCCACGACCACCTTTTCATCATTCAGGATCAGCTCCATTATCACAATACGCGTATTGATGCCTGCATCTGATTCAGCGATGTTTAACCTTTTTTTCAGATCCATTACAGGAATAACGCTTCCTCTGACATTTATCACCCCCTTCATATAGTCGGGCGATCCAGGCACCCTGGTGATTGTTGTATATTCGAGTACCTCTCTTACCTTGCTGACCTCAATGGCAAAAAGCTCCTC
>CAZXUA010000239.1:0-5821 GCA_964643755.1 uncultured Desulfatiglans sp.
ACCCTATCCTACACTCTTTCCCTACACGACGCTCTTCCGATCTGTAATAGATATTTATCTTTTGGAGTTGAATTATTTTCTTTGTCGTTCATTTCCCATTTATTCTACCTGGTAAAAACCGGTTTACGTTTTTCCATAAATGCAGTTACGCCTTCTTTAATGGCATCCATGCAGGATATCCTGCCTGAATAGCTGTAGGATATCTCCATCGCATCCTTAAAAGTTGCTGCCTTTGCAGCATCTCTGATTACATCAGCCATTATGCCGATAGCCTCCTTGCTTAAGGGTATATCCCCTGATTTGGGTTCAGCAGGCGGGATAAACATTGGCATCTCGATAAGCCTGTCAGGGATCCTGGGTATCCGTCCTGTTAATCTATATACCTCGTCAATGGCTGCCCTGATCATATCCATATAGCCGTCAGTGATCTTTGTAACAATGCCAAGTTTTTCAGCATCGAGAGAGGTAAGCCTTTCTGCCTGTGATGTCATGGCATTAAACTTTTCACAGGCCTTTGGCCATTTTCTGTAGGGGATAACAACCCCTCCCATGCCCGGGAAAATACCAAGTGTAATCTCAGGCAACTGAAAAAATGCCCTTTTATCAGCGACAATAGAGTGGCAACCCATTGCGAGCTCACACCCTCCGCCCACAGCAAAACCATTTACAGCCGCAACAACAGGCTTATTCATCTGATTTATTTGCTCTACAATATTGCCATATTTTCTGCTTAATGCTGAACCCGCATCTGCATTACCGATGGTTGGCAAGAGGACACTGATATCAGCCCCTGCGCAGAATGCCTTTAACCCGTATCCTGTAATAATAATACCTTTAACTGACGGATCAGCCTCCCCCTTTTTCAATTCTGTAAGTATCTCATCACAGGTGCTTATATTTAAGGTATTTGCCACCTGGGGCCTTCTGATAGTAATAACCCTGATATCATTGATATCATCCACAAGGATATCCCTTGGAAAATCGATGTAGCTGTCAATATCCTGCTTAGGCAGCGGGAACCCGGCTCTTTCTGATATAAAACCTTCCATGATATCTTTGACTCTTTGACTTCCCATATCAGCCATTACCTCAAAGACCCCTTTTTTAAAACCAAGGCCGATAACAGTGCCAAGGTTCAGGTCAGAGCGTGTGCCAATAGAACGGTCTGCTATATCAAAACACTGTGAGAAGACCGCCCCCAGAAGCCTGTTCTTTATCCATTTTTTAAGGCCATCAGCCACATCAACCTTTGTTCCCGGTTTATTAACCTTCCATGTATCAACGGATAAAAGAGCGAGGGATGGCTTATAACAGGCCGATTCGCTCATCCTGCGGCTCTGTGAAATATGGATCAGAGGGTTTCCGCCTGTAAAATTTAAAACAAAGAAAGGGCCAGATGAAACAAACTCTTCTGCCACACAATCAACCTGCTGGCTTGTTGCCCTGTCAATGAGAAAGGCTGCCTCACTGCACCATGTTTCAAAGATCCTGTTCAGGAGAAATGAAAAAACATTGGCAGTCATCATGGGAACCTTGCCAGTATTTGCAAAAAACCATAACAGATAATTCAGTGTATCATAAGAGGCTCCCTCCCAGTTTATAACCTCAACAGGAAGGCTCCTCCATGCAGGGGCAAAGAAATGGGTGATGGTGGCCCGTTCAGGGTGTTTCATGACGGAAAATATTTTGTCAGCAGGAATACCGCTGGTATTGCTTGTAAGGATTGTATCTGTAGCTGTGATATCTTCAAGCATTTGAAATATCTTCTGCTTGAGGCCTAAATTTTCTGTGGCCGCCTCGATTATGAGTCCACAGTATTTTATATCGTTATAATCAGTTGTATAAACAATATTACCGAGTATCTTTTCGGCTGCTTCAGGGCTCATCTTTTTCTTCTGCACCGCCTTTTCAGCATAACCTTTGAAGCGCTCCTTTGCCTTTTCAAGCTGCGCTTCGGCAACATCCACAAGAAATAACCGTTTTTCAGGGATACCGGTACGCAGGTAATAGGCAATATCAGGGCCAATATGCCCGGCGCCTATTACGGCAATTTCATCAGGAACAGGGCGATCAGGTTCAATAAGATAAGGGTTAGTAAATGATGGGTAAAGCGCTTTTTTTTCCATAAATTAGACTCCTTGGTTTCAGATTTATAACCACTCCGGCATCATTGCCACTGTTGGTCCCTCAGCAGGATTATTATATGAAAAAGTACTGCGTGTAAGGATTATTAAAATTACCCCCCATGTATAATATAGATAAGGTCTATTTTGTCACCATCTTTTACCGGGGTAGATAACCCGGTTTCATAGGTGCTTTCACCATTAAGATATATCTCAAAACGGTTGGTAATGCTACCATTGTCATCAACAATCATATTTTTTGTTATGGGATATTTATCGGAAAGATCTTTCAGGCATTCGCCAACGGTCTTTCCCTCCGTAGTCACCGATCTCTGGCCGCCAAGGTAAGATCTGAAAACATGCGCTATTTCTACTTCAACGCCCATATTTTTACCCCTGATCAAATCCCATATTTCATACAAATAAAAAGGGCTGCATTATTACCGATGCGGCCCTTTAAGTCAATATTAAGGATTTAATTTATTTGTATAATTCCTTTGCAACAAAATCCATACCCAGGTCAAGAAGGGTCTCCTTTTTGGGTTTGCCTGTCTTTGTATCCCAGCCCATTGCCTCGTAGTACTCTGTATAGATATCTTCAAGCTCCCATGTAATGCCTGCCCTTGGCCCAACAGTCTTGGCAGGTCTTCCGAGCATCCTGTCAGGGAATTTCCACGGTGTTGTTATTCCTTCACGGATATTGAATGCCTGACGCATGGCGTTTATGCGCATGCCGGTCTTGATGATCTCTTCACGTGTCACATCCCATCCTGTGATGGTCCTGATAGCTTCCAGAAAGTACTCGGCCTTACCATAACCGTCGCCATAACATATCATGCATAATCCTGCTGCATTGTAATAGTTAGAAAATGCTGAACCAATCATATGGGGTTTACCGCGGCCCTTGAATGTTGTGTGATCATACTCAGGCATGGTTCCTGGCGGATGGGGCATCTCACCGCTCATTGTGTGACGGCCCGGTGTAGGTTCAGAACAGTATGCAATAGCAAACCCGTGCCCTCCCCTTGAATCATGAGCCGGAAATTCCTGTCCACCAACATGCATTGCATATTTTTCCGAGCCTTTATCCAGCTTTTCTGAGGCCCTCTTTGTGCCATCAGCAAGGATATCGCCGATGCCTTCACGCCTTACAATCTTGTTAAGCAGAGCAATACTGGCCTTGTGATCTCCCCACTTCATTTCAATACCGCCGGTATCTTTGGCTGTAATAATACCCTTTTCAAAGCATTCCATTGCAAAGGCCACCACTGCGCCCGCGCCTATGGTATCCATACCGTATCTGTTACAGATATCACTCGCCATAATAATAGAATCAACATTGTTGACAAGCAGGTTTGTGCCGAACATGGCCTGGGTTTCATACTCAGGCTTGTGGGCATGCTCACCCCATTTATATTCACCGGTTGAAGGCTTCATTATGCCGCCGCATGCTATGGGGCACCTGTAGCATCCATATCTTCTTTCCTGACGGGCAATAATGTGAGACCCGCCTATGTCTGAATAATTGGGCATATCGCCCTCGGCTGTGCCCGCCCAGTTCTTGAATGGCGCATCATCCACCTTTGCGCACATCTCAAGCATACCGCATGTGCCGAACTCCTGCATGAACTTTACCATTGGCCCCATATCACTTAAATGTCTTTTACGCATCTCCTTTGCTGCCTCTTTATTGGCAACAGGTATCTCAAGTGAACCGTTTATTGCAATGGCCTTAAGTTTTTTTGAACCCATCACAGCGCCAAGGCCTGAACGTCCTGCTGCGCGGCCCTTATTGTTCATAATGGCGGCTATAAGTGATAATTTTTCACCGGCAGGCCCTATACAGGCAACCTCAACCTTTTTACCATGTCTCTCTCTCAGGATGTCTTCTGTATCAAAGGTATCTTTACCCCACAGGTCAGATGCATCTTTAATTTCTGCCTTGCCGTTATCTATATAGAGATAAACTGGTTTTGCAGATATGCCAGTAAAAAATACTGCATCATATCCCCCAAACTTCAGGAACGGGCCAACATTACCGCCTGAATTTGCATCTCCCCATCCGCCTGTGAGAGGCGACTTGCCAACCATTACATAACGAGAACCGCCAATAGCATCCGTGCCGGTAAGCATGCCTGTAACAATACCAAGCATTGCATCGGTGCCAAGCGGGTCAACCCCTGGTTTCTGCCTTTCAAAAAGGATCTTTGCACCCAGGCCATAGCCTCCCACATATTCCCGGACTGTCTTTGGATCAAGTGTCTCTTCCTTAAGCTGTTTTGTGCCGAGATCAACAAACAGCATCTTACCCATAACTCCATGCGCCATAATATAAGCCTCCCTGAAATATTATTAAACTGTTTAAAGCCCGGTGGTGCATATGTTATTGATGCATTTCAGGCTTGGTACTCTTTGGTATAAATTCGGTGTCGTACCAAATACATCTTTATAACCACGGAGGAGACGGAGGTTACGGAGAATTTGTTAAGTTTTATTCCGTGTTCTCCGTGCTCTCCATGGTGAAAAACATGCCATTTTATTTATACCAATGTATATTTAATTACCTGCAACGCCTCATGCCGCGCCTTGCGTTTTTTTAAATATAAGGGGGACAGTATACACATCTTGAATAATGATTTAAAGCTTTTTTTAAATTAATACCATCTCATCTTTGAAAGAAGAATAAATCAGATGAGCCCGGCCAAAACAGGGGTTTATGGCCGGGTACATAGGGTTATTTTTTAGACGGAAAGGGAATCTTCGCAAAACTGGGGCGTTTATTAAGCCTTGCTATCCAGTCTGATATATTTTTGTATGCAGAATAATCATACTGGGCAAAATCAGCCGCCATAACACAGCTGGCCACATTTATATCAGCAAGGGTAAACCTGCTGCCAAGGATATACTCCTTTCCTGCAAGCTGATCATCCAGTATCTTTAGCACCTTTGGAAGCTCATCCATCGCCTTTTTAATGGCCTTTTCATCCCTTTCAGCCTCAGGAACCCGGAATTTCTGAAAGGCTATTGAATAGAGGTTTGCCTGCACCTCAAGGATAGACCAGTAACTCCACTGATCAATAAGCGCATTTTCTTCAAGGGTTTTACCCAGGAGCTCTGAATTGTATTTTGTGGCAATATACCTGTTTATTGCCATGGATTCCCAAAGCACAAAATCACCATCAACAATGCAGGGTATCTTGCCATTGGGATTCAGCTTAAGGTATTCGGGTTTAAACTGATCACCCTTTTCAAAGTCTACCTTTACCTCCTCATACTTTATCCCCATCTCAAGCATGAGCACATGGCACCTGAAGGCGCTTCCCATCTTTGCACCATAGATCTTTATCATGTTTATACCTCCTTTAAAAAATTTTTTTGGCATGGAATTATAACCAGAAAAAGGGGCAGAGGGCCTCCTTCGCTAAAGTTACGACGCGCAGGGTGCAGGTCTGCCCCTATCGGTATTTCCATCATTATCGAATTAACGCAATGTCTATTAAGATCATTAAACATTTACATTGCTGTTTTAAATATCTTTAAAACAACAATGTTACCGTTTATCAAACCTGCCCTATCTCCCCTGTCTTCTTATTTTTCCAGTAGGCCCTTGACTGAAGCGGCCAGTTGAATCGGATGGCCCCTTCAGAGGGGCAGTCATTGACACAGCACCCGCAATACCAGCACTCATCAGGATGCAG
>CAZXUA010000240.1:0-5733 GCA_964643755.1 uncultured Desulfatiglans sp.
CCGAGATCTACACCCTATCCTCACTCTTTCCCTACACGACGCTCTTCCGATCTTTAAAGCGGTCAACAATGGTTTTGGCAAGATGCCTTGCCAGATTCAGGGCGCCGGGCGTATCGGCACCTAGCATACGCAGCCCACATACAGCCGGTGAAGCAATTGCCATATTTACCAGAGTTTGGACAAGATCCTTAGGCATTGCCCCCAAATAAAAACTCTTGTTTGACTTAATTTGGTTATATTCGCTCTTCAACTGTTCCAAATGCCGGAAAAGCGCTTTCTTTTCATCCTGCCCCAAAGGCAAATCAACTTTCTCACTTACACTCTGAAATAGCTGTTCATTGAACCATTCATCTGTTTTCGAATTGTTAATATCCATAAGCACAGGGGCAATGAAGTACCACCTGTCATCCCTTGGAAGATCTTCTCTTTCATAGCAGGATAACTTGCCGAGAGCTTCTTCAATCTTCCGGCCTATATCCAGCTTTATTTCCTTCAGGCCTTTTTTCATGTTCATGGAATCTAATGGATCGTACATGGAAGCCAGTGAAGGAGACGGATACAGCAAGCATAAATGGTTCATATTGGCTGGAGCGCCATCTTTCATGGAAAATGTTATTCTTGGGGACGGGAACCTTACTTTGGCAAAATAACTGCGGTTTTCGCGCCTGTCGTCAGGTGTTTGGTGCACTAATTTGCCTATTGAAAGACGCTCCGCTTCGTAGGAAAGCAACGCAGCAATTGCCCTGGGAACCATTTCCCAGGCAGAGAAAACCAATGTTTTGGAGAACCCCTTTTGATTTGTAAATGGCCCTTCAAGTTCATAATAAGGCCGGGAGGGAGGCACCCAGAGCAAGTATTCCGCATTTTGCGGCATTGCGATTTTCTTAAGACCTTTCAAACGGGCATGGTTTACATCCAAAGGCTGGTAGCGGGAAATTTTCCCCTGATTGATCCATAGCCGGTGGCTTTTTAGCGAATTTACGGATTGAGGATTTTTTTTCATTGCCTCAATCAGCTTCTGCTTCAATTTGTAATGTTGCATAAAAGACATTATAAAGGGTGCCGACTTTATGTATTCCACTGGAACGATATTGCCTAATCCAGCAGCACGTGCCGCTTTGTCCATTTCTACATAGGACAAAATGTCATCTTCGTGTATATTAAGCTCCCTGTTATTATTTTCCGCATCTATCATCGCCTCCGCTCCAGGCACCTGAATTCTTTCTGTGCGGCATATGCCCTTATAAAGCTTCTCCTCCGCCTGCCTTTTCTGGGCAATGATTAACGCCAGATCCTTGGAAACCACTTCATTTAAGCAAATTGAATAATTATTCCATACAGAAATAAAGTCTTTGTAATGGCAAGGGTTGCACTCAAAAAGAAATTTAACCACAGTCTTAAACTCTTCATAATGCTCGTCTCTTTGATTTTCCTGGATCTCTTCCAACGTAGAATACAATTTGTACGGCGTTGCCGAAAGCAGTAATATATATGGCTGTTTTGCAACATCGTTCTCGGACTTGAAGAACTTTTTTGCCAGCATGGTTTTTTCATCATTTGCTTCAGATTTTAAAAGGTCAGGAAAACGCTGAAATTCGTCCATTATCACCAGATCGGCTTCAAGCATTTCCACGCTGATTTCAGCCATCATTTTGCGAAACTTGAGTATGAGCCGGTTAGCTCCCGGCGTTTGGCTGTAACCCAATCTGGCCATTTTTGAAAAGACATCACGGGATAGCTGAAATATTTCCGGATGCATTTCCAGATAATTCCCTGCCATTTCAAGGATTGCACCCAAGTAATTGCCTTTACTGGCCTGGTCGCACTCAATTACCTGTTTATCGTAGTATGATACCCAATCCTTCCAGCTGACGGTGGCATAAGAAGTCATGAGTTCATTGAGTTGTTCCATATAACAGGAGAAGAACTGTAGGCGTTTAATTATGGAATATATGAGCGCTCGTTCTCTGACACTGCCGCAACCACCAGTCATTGAAAAGGAAGTGTGCGGAGTCAATGGAATAAGCTGAATAAAGCTTTCTTGTATTGCAGGATCATACCTCTGCTCAAAGATTTTTAAGTGTTGCATCGAAAGCCGTGTGTCGGTAATGCCATCTATTTTCACTTCATCATGAATTTTTAACTTCTTTAAATTCTGACCCGCAATACTAAGATTAGAACAGATGTAAATCACTTTGAAGATATCTTTACCGGTGCTCTCTTTGAAGTACCTTGCCATTCGGGCAATCACACCCCTGGCAACAAGAGTCTTGCCAAGCCCGACCTCATCAGCAATCAGCACTCTGCGAAATCCGGTTTTATACAATTGACCTACCCTGTCTACAGTAGCAACCTGAAAATCGACCAGGTCTGATAAAACCTCTTGCTCTTTGAGGGCCAGATCAATCATTTTGCCGCCTTTCTTACAGCCCCAACAAATTTTCCGTATACATCCATGAATATTTCAGGAATAATGGCAGGATCATCGATTATTTCTACTATTTTTTCAACGTCCCGAATTTTATCCGGGTTTCTTGCAGCCGCTTTTAGCATTTTTTCATACAAAACAGCTTCCCTTGCAGAGCTGCCACCAAGACTAAAACAACCCATACCATTTTTGTTAAATTCATCAAAATAGGCAAGCAGGGCATCTTCAGAAATAATATAGGAAATGTATTGGAAAAAGGTTTTTTGATCCCTTATTATATTTTTATAAATAGCGCTGACACGCTCTTCTGGAATACCGACTGTTTTTATTTTGATCACACGGCAAACCTCAGTGCCACCCAAAGCTGCTGTGACTTTATAGAATTCGCCAAGCTGATCCAGGCCAATATTTTCAATTACAGTAGTTCCCTCAAGTTTTTGTGGCCGGATGCCTGCTAACAGATCTATGCTGAAATCTGCACCCTGCGGTATATTGTCAAACTGTATCCTGACCTGATATTGATACCCCTGCTTTGTTATCATTGCTTGCGACTTAATGCGACAGAGCTGTTTTATCGCTCTTTCCAATTGATCAACTATAGTTGAATCTTCGGTCTTTCCGACTGGAATGTTCTCTATCAGCTCGAAGGGATTTTCCTTTTCTTCCTCACCAAAAAGATCCTGTAAAATCTGGTCCAGCCTGAATCCTCTCTTCCGATAATCGATCTGGATGAGAAATTCCACATTTTGATGGAAAGCACTTTGAGAGCAGTTAGCCGAGCCTATAAAAAAGTTGTGCCGGTTATATCTTGATCTTGCATAAAACTTGGCGTGAATATCCTGTTTATGGTAGTCCTGTTCTTCAGGATTACCCTCACTAATTGCCTCTTCCCCGTCAACTATCGCCTCTTTAAGGGCATATACGCTAAAAGTCTCGAGAAATTCCGGTGAAAGCTTGGGGATTTCGGACCTGCGTGTTATAAGTGTTTTTGAGGCATTAGCCAATGCTTTTCGATCAAATTCCTCAACCATGGTTGTACTTAAGAAAGGAGATATAATTACAAGCTCGGTGTATTTGTCCAATAACTGCGGAGGAGCATCCTGATAACCATTGATACCGATTGGCCAGAAACAGAAATCGGATATTTGGCCACCAAGCCCTTGAAGGTGACCTGGTTGAGAAGCCTCAAACTGAACATGAGCCAGCTCTTTAATTATCCTTGATATCCTTGCTTTCTTCCCGGTGCTTTTAACAAATGAATATAGATAATTAGCAAAATCCTGCAGCGGTTTATTCTTGCCGGTGTCTACGTACCCTGCAGCCTTCTTACCCTCAATGCATATGGCCATGTCCCAGCTTCTGTCAAAAGTAAGGTTCCGGCTCAGGATAATTAACCGATACATCACCTGACCATCTTTGTTTTTATAGCGGATAAGCCAAAATTTTGGATGGAAAGTACCCTGTTCCAAAACCACTTCAAATACGCTGTCATCCATAAGGGAAAATATCTTATTAATTCTCTTAGGTAGCAGTATTTGCCCAGCCTCACATAAAACAACTAGTTTGTCTGTAGTACGTCGCAGGCTTTCTAATAAAGCGAGGGGATTTTCTGACAGGTCGCTGTCAATGTTTTCTGATAAAAACAAGGCTACAGGAATTCCCGTAAGTGCGGCAAGGTCCAGGCTGTAGGTAGTTCCCAGAGCAAAGTCTGTTTTATAACCAGCCGGCGGGGTAAGCAGATTGCCATAATCAAGTCGGTCGGTGGCAGGCTTAAGCATGAAGCTCCTCAAGACCGGAAAAAATATCATCAAGCAAGCGGTAAACATTACCAAATCGATAATTTAGCTTACCGCCAACAAGAGTACCGCTGTCGGCGGGGGTATAGTATTCCGGGTTTCGGATCTTTGCCCTTTCCCTTCCTTTTAATTCTATTTCGCGCTTTATTATCAAATCGTCTATAGCCTCTTCGTCTTGCAGGAGGAAGTTTTCCTTCCACGAGTTCAAAAAACGCCTCAGGCGCGGGTTATTAATTCTCAAATAATTCATAGCTTCGTCTGCGTTATAACTGGCAAATGACTGTTTAACAAAGAAGGAGTCAACCCAGTCATCCCACATTTCAAGCGGTTTTTTGTTTTGTCGGTCAGTCAATATAACGTTGTACCTGATATTGGCTCCATAAACAAAATCAGAAAACCTCCTGGCCATTTCATACTCTTGTTTGATGTGAAACGGGATATCCAGAAAAGAACCAATGTTGCTAAATCTATCAATAGATCTTACGGTTTCAGCATCACAATTGCTCATAAAGGCTAAAAGTGAATCTTTGGAATGTTCGGATTTTGTTATCCTGCTTTTCAGATACTCAGCCTCTTGTCTGGACAATTCAATATCAATTTTCTCAAGCCATTTTTCTTCAGGAGGAGGCAAACAATACCAAAGACCGCTAACAGATAAACACTTGTGAGCATCCTCGTCATCATTTTGATTATCATCGCTTAGCCTTTTCCCCAGCATTATCTGATTTAACATTTCCTGATTGACACTACATACGTATCGGGCATATCCTTCAATGGACAGACTTGGATGCCTGAAAAACCCGAAAACCCTTAATCCGCTCCAATATATACTTGATGGCTTTCTTTTAATGTTTCTGCCTGAATTCTCGCCAATATAACCGACAATATTACCTTTATTCTTGAATAAATCAATGATGTCACCCTCAATTCTCTCCAGTTCCCCAAGCAAGCTTTTGGGTGATAATCCCTGCCTTTTCTCAAGTTCCATTAATATGTACGGGACAATGAAGAAGTATTTGGCGCGTGTCTGGAGAGTGGAAGTCCCCGGGAATAGTTTATTGGCAAAACCATCTCGAATTTGGCCTATACCAAGCTCATCAACTGCCCCGGGCGCTGAAAGAGCATCCAAAACAGCCATTACTTTTTTCCTGTGCTCGGATGAGTAATCTATCCAACCAAATTGCATGAAGTTTACCTTTTCTGCTCCTTTTGTTTTTTAAAAAAGCCGGGGAGAGGGGAACACGCTGGCATTTTGCTGGCAGCCTGAATTCCAATTAAAAGCCATCAGGGTTATTTTACAGTGAATTGTACCAAAGCTTTAATTTGCGTTAAAGCCTATTATGTAGAAGTCGGCCAAATAATCATGCCTGGCTTACCAGGAATCAATCATCAGAATGCTATAGTAGGAGCATTTACCAAAGGCGGGGTGTAATTTAATTTCAAGCTCTCCCTGCTTTTCAGGCATTTTCTGTCACAGGCCTGTGTTACAATACTCCCAGTCACAAAAGC
>CAZXUA010000241.1:0-5721 GCA_964643755.1 uncultured Desulfatiglans sp.
GAGATAATGAGCGGTGACTGGAGTTCAGACGTGTGCTCTTCCGATCTCTATATTGATCCTTCGACAGGTGTGCACTGCAAAGGAAAGGCTGAGATACCATTCTACCGCAAGCAGCACCGCCTGACCCTTGAACTGTGCGGCATTATAGACCCTGAAGATATAGGTGCATACATAGCCCATGATGGCTACAAGGCCGCTTTTACCATGCTGTCAGAAACAGCGCCTGATAAAATATGTGCGGAAATAATAAAATCAGGGCTTCGCGGTCGTGGCGGCGGAGGCTTCCCAACCGGTAAAAAATGGGACCTTGCACGTATCGAGCCCGGTAATGAAAAATATGTTATCTGCAATGGCGATGAGGGTGATCCTGGCGCATTTATGGATAGAAGCGTTATGGAAGGCAATCCCCATTCTGTTATTGAAGGCATGATTATAGCCGGAAAGGCGATTGGCGCAAAAGAGGGTGTGGTCTATGTAAGGGCAGAATATCCTCTTGCGGTTAAGCGTATGAAAAGTGCTGTTAAAGATGCATTAAGAAAAGGCTTTCTTGGCGAAAACATACTGGGCACCGGTTTCACCTTTAATATTGATGTGATGGAGGGGGCTGGCGCCTTTGTATGCGGTGAAGAGACAGCGCTCATGGCATCGGTCATGGGAAAACGGGGTATGCCCTCCCCTAAACCCCCGTTTCCTTCGCAGAAGGGGCTGCATGACAAGCCCACCATTATTAATAATGTTGAGACACTCGCTACTGTTCCCATTATTTTACGCATGGGGGCGGATACATTTCGTAAAATAGGGACTGAACAATCACCCGGTACAAAGACATTTGCACTCACAGGTCATGTGGCAAACACAGGGCTTATTGAGGTGCCATTAGGCACAACCCTTAATGAAATCGTAAATGATATTGGCGGAGGGGTGCTTGCAGCAAACGGCGAAAGGAGCGATAGTTTCAAGCTTGTTCAGATAGGCGGGCCGTCAGGCGGGTGTCTTACACAGGATCATAAATCACTCCCGCTTGATTTTGATTCTCTTAAATCCATAGGAGCCATGGTCGGCTCAGGCGGCCTTGTTGTCATGAACCACAATACCTGTATTGTACAGGTAGCAAAATATTTTATGAATTTCACACAGAATGAATCATGCGGCAAGTGTGTCCCGTGCCGTGAGGGTACAAAACAGCTTCTTTTAATGCTTGAAGAGATCGCACAGGGTAAGGCAACAATGGATACATTAAAGGATATGGAAGAGCTGGCCAATGCGGTGCGAATCGCCTCTTTATGCGGCCTGGGCAAGACTGCTCCAAACCCAGTATTGTCTACAATCAGGGCATTCCGTGATGAGTATATAGAACATATTGTTGATAAAAAATGCAGGGCCGGTCAGTGCAAGGCGCTCCAGAAACCGGAAATTCATGCTGACATCTGCATAGGCTGCGGGGCATGTGCAAAGGTCTGCCCCGCAGGAGCAATAGCCGGTGAGAAAAAGCAGCCTCATTCCATAAACACCGAAATATGTATACGGTGCGGGGCATGCGCACAGAAATGCAAGTTTGATGCGATTACGGGGGTGTAGAAAATGACCGACAAAAAATCAATTAAAATAAACGGGTGTGAATATCTTATAGAAAATGAGCGCAATGTTTTAGAAATAGCGAGGAAGGCCGGCATTGATATACCCACATTCTGTTACCATTCCGAACTGAGCGTGTATGGGGCCTGTCGCATGTGCCTTGTAGAGATAGAGGGGCGCGGTATTGTTACCTCCTGTTCAACGCCCCCTGAAAACGGCATGGTTATCTGGACAAACACGCGTGAGGTCAGAAACATAAGAAAAATCAATCTGGAATTACTTCTTGCAAATCATGAAAGGGAATGCACAACCTGCCTTAAAAACGGGACATGTTCACTGCAGAGGCTCTCCCGCACCATGGGCATTGATAATATAAGGTACAGATCAACAGTACGGAATGAAAAGCATGATATCTCCTCATCCGCACTTATACGTGACCCAAATAAATGTGTATTATGCGGTGACTGCGTGCGTGCATGTGAAGAGATACAGGGTATCGGCGCCATAGATTTTGCATGGCGCGGGGCCAATGCAAAGGTAGTCCCTGTGTTTAACCGCAGGCTTGGCGAGATAGAGTGCGTTGACTGCGGCCAGTGTGCAAGGGTATGCCCCACAGGGGCTATTGTGCCAAAACCGGAGATAGATGCAGTATGGTCAATGATTGATGACCCCACTGTAACAGTAGTTGCTCAGGTTGCCCCTGCAATACGTGTTGCCCTTGGTGAGTATTTCTCATTACCTATAGGCACCATAACAACCGGCAAACTGATCGCTACATTGCGCAAAATCGGCTTTGACAGCGTATATGATACGGCGTTTACCGCTGATGTTACTGTAATCGAAGAGGGTTCAGAGCTTCTCAACCGTTTATCAGAAGGGAAACATCTTCCTCTGATTACCTCATGCTGCCCTGCATGGGTGAAGTATGCGGAGCAGTACTTTCCTGAACTGTTAGAAAATCTCTCCACATGCAGGTCGCCACAGCAGATGTTCGGGAGTCTTGCGCACAGGATCATGCCGGATAAACTTGGTAAATCAGATGATAAATTCAAGGTTGTTTCCATTATGCCCTGTACTGCAAAAAAGGCTGAGGCAGGACGTCATGAATTTACCAGTAAAAATGGCCGTGATGTGGATGCAGTCATTACCACTCAGGAGTTGGGCAAAATGATTGAATCAGCAGGCATCAGATTTACCGATCTTAAGGATGAGGATTTTGATATGCCATTCGGGATTGCATCAGGCGCAGGTATCATATTCGGCATGTCAGGGGGTGTGACAGAGGCAGTTGTAAGGTTTGCTGCGGAAAAGATTACAGGGGATACCAGAACCTGCAAGGTTATTCAAAACAAGATTTCAAAGGGAATCACTGAATTAACAGTAAACATTGGTGAGACCTCCTTTAAAAGCGCTGTTGTATCCGGCCTGAAAAATGCCAGGACGGTATGCAAAGAGATCATGAATGGCACATCGCCATACCAGGTTATCGAGGTTATGGCATGCCCTGGTGGCTGCATAAACGGAGCAGGACAACCTGTAATTACAGACTTTAACAGTGTTGCAAAAAGGGCAGAAGGACTAAGATATATAGATAATACAAGTAAAATCAGCACCACCCTTTGTAACAGCAGTGTTGCTAAAATATACTGTGAGTATCTTGGTCATTCAGGCTCTACCGAGGCGCATAACCTTCTGCATACCCATTACTTCAGTAAGAAAAGGGTAAAGGATGATGCCTTTCATCTTCTTGGATCAGCAAAACCTAAATTATCCGTTTCCATCTGCGTTGGCACAAATTGCTGCCTTGGAGGGGCTCATGATCTTATGAGAGATCTGGTTGCATATGTTAATACACATGATCTCCATGAAATTGTTGAGGTAAAGGCTGCATTCTGTTTTGAAAAATGCAGTGGAAAGGCCCCGATGGTAATGATAAACAACGATATTGTTGCAGGCTGCACCTTTGCGCATATACAAAAAAGGATCAATGATGTTTTGTAGTCTTTAGTGGAGAGGTATTGTGGGTACAGATAAACATATAGATATTGAACTATGCATGGGGAGCGCATGCTTTGCACGGGGTAATCGAATCACTGCCGCGGCAATAGATGATTTTATAAAAAAGAATGGTCTTGAGAAACAGGTCCATATCCGCGGGGCAATGTGTGAAAACAAATGTCGTACCGGCCCTAATGGCAAGATTAATGGTGAACCATGCAGATGCAGTGAAGGTGAGATACCTCATGAAATATTAAATTTAATCAATGATAAGAGGATGCCATGAATGCCCTGAGCCCCGTATATACAGAAAAGGCGCAGTGCCAGGACTGTTACAGATGCCTGCGCAACTGCCCTGTAAAGGCCATTAAGATAGAACAGGGTGTTGCATCGGTGCTGGAAGAGCTGTGTATCCATTGCGGAAAATGCGTAGCAGCCTGTCCGAGCGGCGCCAAAAAGGTGCGGGATGATATAGCTTCTGTAGAAAAATTATTGGCCAGTGGTAAAAAATTAATCGCCTCTATTGCCCCATCCTTCAGATCGGAATTTGACAGGGTTACTGACCATGATTTTGTCTATGCAATGAAACAGCTTGGCTTTACAGGTGTCTCAGAAACTGCCCTTGGCGCTGAAGAGGTATCAGGTCATGTTTACAGAATACTGAACAGCACGACCGGCGCTGACCACCCTTTGATATCTACCGCTTGTCCTGTTGTGGTTAATTATATCCGCAAGTATTACCCCTCATTGACCCGGCTTCTATCTCCTGTGTTATCACCCATGCTTGCTCACGCAACAATGCTTAAAGAGCTGTATCCGGATGCTGCTGTGGTATTTTTCGGGCCATGCATTGCCAAAAAGGATGAGATAGTTCAGTTCCCTAACCTGTGTGACTCTGTCCTGACCTTTCAAAACCTGCGAACGCTATTTGACCAGAAGGGGATCAAATTTGGCAATGGCAAAACAGATATAGATAAATTTATTCCAAGAAAGGCAGCGGAAGGCACAGTATACCCTGTTGATGGAGGAATGATCGCAGGTATCAGAGGCAATGGAAGGATAATTGATCGTCATATGATGCACTTTTCAGGGATCCCTGAGATTGAATCAGTATTAAATTCATTGAGCACATTAAAACCTGAAGAACCCCTATTTCTTGAACTGCTCGCATGTTCGGGAGGGTGTGTAAACGGCCCTGTTGCACAGAAAGGTGATGGTATCCTGTCAAAAAGGATATCGATTATCCGTAACACCACGGAATTGAGGTGGGATAATCCAAAAGTCACTGTGGAAAATGTTGAAGGAATAACAGAACCTCTCGATATTCCCAAAAGAGAGGTAAGTACCGAAGCTATTATAAAGGTGCTGCGGGCAACAGGCAAATATTCTATTACAGATGAACTTAACTGCGGTGGGTGCGGGTACCTGAATTGTCGTGATTTTGCAAAAGCTGTAGTGGATGGCAGGGCTGAGCCAGCCATGTGTGTTACCTATATGCGAAAACTTGCCAGCAAAAAGGCAAATAAACTCATCTCTGCTATCCCGCTTGGCGTTGTCATTGTCGACAGATCAATGCGCATAATAGAGTGCAATGAAAGGTTTGCAATTCTTGCAGGGGAAGATGCCAGGATGATATATGAACAGAGGCCAGGCATGGTCGGTGCAGTGCTTGACAAGGTTTTGCCTGTCGGCTCCTTTTTCAGGCATGTGCTTGAGACTGAAGAGGATATCGCAAGCCGTGAGATCAATATTAACAATCGTCTTTTACGATGCACAATATTCACCGTTGAACCCGGACTGATTGCAGGGGGTATATTCATCGATATTACAGACCCTGAAATGCAGAGGGAAGAGATAATAAAACGGGCGCGCAGTGTTATCCGAAAAAACCTCTCTACTGTTCAGAAGATTGCCTACCTACTCGGTGAGAACGCCTCTGAAACAGAGATGGTTCTGTCAGGTATTATAGAATGTTTTGGGCCTCAGGACCAGGAGGAGTGATGGATATTGAACCCAGAGGCTCGATTGACATAAAACATAAGCAATTGGTGAAGTATGGCCAGAGGGTGTTCGGCGATACCTTTCAATATCATCACATCAGGGAAGAGGACAGGCTGATTGTTATCCTCTCGGACGGTCTTGGAAGCG
>CAZXUA010000242.1:0-3502 GCA_964643755.1 uncultured Desulfatiglans sp.
CCTCTCAAGTGTGGCCTTTGCGCAGCCTACTTCACACCCGTCTATAGCTACTAAGCGTGGTACATCCTTTGCTGACTGAACAAACCCTGAGAGACCTCCACCGATCCCTGCAAGACAGAACATCTTGCCAAAGCCTTCCTGGGTTAATTCAACAGCAGCCCTGTTTGATAGCTGCCCTACATTTGAAGCCCCTGAACATGCTAAAATCATAATGTTCCCATCTGTTGTACAGCAATTTTCTGCCATTTTAATCTCCTTCATTTATTATTGTTGTATCCAACCCTTTATCTCATCCCTGGTTGGTATCTTACCGACACTCTTTACCTTGCCGTCCACAACAATCGCAGGTGTCCCGAAAACACCATGTTTGGCGATCTCAAGGGTATCTGTTATTTTCTCAACATCAGCCTGCACCCCTGCCTCTGCAACAGCATCTATAACGTTTTTCAATGTGGCCTCACATTTTTTACAGCCTGGGCCTAATACCTTAATTTCCATTATAACCTCCATTAAAATTATTTTTCACCGCAAAGACGCAAAGATCGCTAAGTGTTTTTATCTTTTATTTTTTTCTTTTAGTCTTTCTCTGCCTCCTTAGCGTCTCTGCGGTGAAATCTTAACCGGCAATCCATCCATATGTCATACCTGCAATAGTGGATAACACAACAATAATTGTACAAAATACTGCTGTCTTTTTAACCCCCATAATCCCATTTATGACCAGCATGTTAGGTAGAGATAGGGCCGGCCCGGCTAAAAGCAGCGCAAGAGAGGGTCCCTTTCCCATTCCTGCGCCAATTAACCCCTGAAGTATGGGGACTTCGGTCAGTGTTGCAAAATACATCAATGCCCCTGCTACTGCCGCAAAAAGATTTGCCCATATCGAATTGCCACCAACAAGGTTCTCTATATAATGCTCAGGTATAAGTGCCGGATGACCCGGTCTCCCCAGTAAAAAACCTGCAACAAGCACCCCTGCAAAAAGAAGCGGAAAAATCTGTTTCATGAAACCCCATGTAGACTCCACCCATGTTACTCTTTCATCTTTTTTGAACCACTGCTTGAGCATAAACCCGAGTACGATCAGGAGCACGATCGTGATATACCATTTGACTGAAAATATTAATGGCCATATACCTGTAGAGCCTTCTACCGGTTTAGCGAACGCTGCAAAAATCAGAATAAGAACCATTGTAAATATAAACATGGCATCCTGTGTAAGTGTTCTACCCTTTTCTTCTTCATCAGGCAGATAAATCTGGCCCGCCTCTCTTGCTGCATCATCCTTTCTGAAAATAAAGGCCATTAAAAGACCGGTTATTATTGCAAATAGTATAGCACCGACCGCACGGGCAACACCCAACTGCCAGCCAAGAATCCTTGCTGTTAAAGCAATGGCGAGTACATTTATCGCAGGACCTGAATAGAGAAAGGCTGTAGCAGGACCAATACCCGCTCCCCTAGTAAAAATCCCTGCAAACAGGGGCAGCACTGTACAGGAGCATACAGCAAGCACTGTCCCTGATACTGATGCAACCGAATATGACAGTATCTTGTTTGCCTTTGAGCCGAAGTATTTAAGCACCGATGCCTGAGAAACAAATACCGAAATAGCGCCTGCTATAAAAAATGCCGGTATAAGGCAGGTAAGCACATGCTCCCTTGCATATTCCTGGAGCATCATAAATGCCTCAAGACCTGATTGCCTGATTATTTCACTGTGCCATGGTATAAAATAGGCCGCTAAAAATGTAGCAATAATAAGTAATATTTTATAACGCTCTTTCATTGCATTTACCTTGTATATTTTTACATTCCAACATGGCTATATAGATAATAATAAAATTATCTGCAGCAAACCTCTTCTCTTCTTATAAAAGGGATTTTTTCCACAAGAAATATTATATCCTTTTCATCCTTGAGCCAGTGTTTAAGGTTACCCAGAAGACTTGCAGCATATGGTGAGTGGCCCCCATCTGACAGAAAATATTCAACCCATAATCCATCCTTCTGTTTCTCGACCAGGTAAGCATCTTCAAGTATCTTGAGGTGTTTTGATACACTTGGCTGGGCAATCTGAAGCGCCTCCCTTATTTCGCAGACACACATCTTCTTAAACTGGAGCATTTTTACTATCTTGACCCTGTTTGGGTCAGACAGGGCCTTCATCACCTTAAGAAAATCCTTCATTCAAATCTCCTAATATATTCTTTTTTTGGAATATAGTTTTCCTTTCTTACAATGTCAATGGTATTTTTAGAAGTAAAAATATACATTCCCCAACCTCTCCCGCCATTGTTTATGGTGTGGCATTCATTAGTCTTTAGCTTTTTACCTACAGCCTGCTATAGACTGTAGCCTTCAGACTGCTACTACAACTCATAATAACCTGCTTTTACCTTACGGCTTTTCCAAACATCCCATTACCTATTACCCCTAACCTATTACCTTAAGTCTGCCTTTTCTCCTCTTGCTCATTGTTAACTTTTCTGCTAATAAAAACCAGTCAATAAAATAAGTAATCCCAATTAGTTAAATACTTAACAGGGTGAATCCCTGCTACGAAAAGAGCGATTATCGGCTGGATTTAAAATTGTTTTAATTTGGCAATTGACCACTAATAGCTTAATGATGAATTAACACTTACTTTATTTTGATGGGAGCAGCAATGGCAGTGCTTGACCCCGAATATCTTTTTTGGAAAAGACATATACCAGAACATAGGACACTTTGATGACGAAAGAACAGGAATGCATCGTTACTATTCTTGATAAATTTGCCGCACTGGTGAACGGCACCACCCCACCGCCTTCGGCGGCACCCCTCCAGAAGAGGGGAATAAACCCGCACTGTCGGGCACCTATCCGGGGTAGAGGAATTGCAGTAAATATTCCCGCCGAAATTGCATTGAGAAAAAAGCATTATGAACACTACCGGGAAAAGCTGCTTACTTTTAACGAATTAAATTCCCCTCCATTGGAGGGGTGTCAGTCGAAGACTGACGGGGTGGTATAGTCGGTATTATGAGAGCAACACAAAAATATAAATCTCTACCCTATAACCCATCACTTCGCGCTCGCGCAAAAGAGTTGCGTAGGGCGGGAATATTACATGAAGCCCTTTTCTGGAACCAGATTAAATCCGGCAAGATCAAAGGGCTAGATTTTGACAGGCAAAAGATCATTGGCAACTATATTGTAGATTTTTATTGTGCAGAAAAAAATGTCATCATTGAGATTGATGGTTCGTCACACGATGGCAAGGAAGACTACGATGAACAACGGAATGATTTTTTGGCTTCTTTGGGCCTAACTGTGATTCATATAGGCGTTGCAGAGGTGTTGAATAATATGGAAGGTGTTCTTTTGTTTTTAAATGACCACCCCGCCCTATCGGGCACCCCTCCAGTGGAGGGGAATAAACCCGCCCTATCGGGCACCCCTCCAGTGGAGGGGAATAAACCCGCACTATCAGGCACCACTCCAGTGGATGGGAATAAACC
>CAZXUA010000242.1:3602-5677 GCA_964643755.1 uncultured Desulfatiglans sp.
TGGAGGGGAATAAACCCGCACTATCAGGCACCACTCCAGTGGATGGGAATAAACCTGCACTATCAGGCACCCCTCCAGTGGAGGGGAATAAACCCGCCCTGTCGGGCACCCCTCCAATGGAGGGGAATGAAATATGAAAGCTTCATCTTCCAAAGGTCGGCAGAAATGATCCATGCCCCTGTTGCAGCGGAAAGAAATACAAAAAATGTTGTTTCCCTTAAATGCACACGCTGGTGAAATAGAAGTTTTACTGCTATGTTAGCCAGTATCCATCCAGAATCTGCTTTTTTCTGGATCTACACTACAGTAGTATCATAAATTTTTAATGGCATTGTACAATATGAATAGAATAATAAACAGATGGAAATCAGAAGGCGGTTACAGAGATGTGCTTTCGCTTGCGGTTCCTTTGATCATAAGCACTGGCACTGTCTCTGTGCTCCATTTTATCGACAGGATGTTCCTTACATGGTACTCGGCTGATGCAATTGCGGCATCCATGCCTGCAAGCATGGTGTCACAGGCAATCATGAGTTTCTTTCTGGGTGTTGCCGGTTATACCGGAGTATTTGTTGCGCAGTACTTTGGGGCTGCAAGATATAACCGCGTTGGGCCTGTAATATGGCAGGGTCTGTATATCTCGATTGCCGGAGGTATACTTCTTATAGGTTTCATACCCTTTGCACAGAACATATTTGGCTTTTTCGGCCATGACCCTGCCATTCAAAAAGAAGAGGTAACATATTTCAGGGTCTTGTGTTTCAGCGGCTTTCCAGCGATTGCATGTGCGGCAATATCCGGTTATTTTTCGGGTCGCGGAAGACCCTGGCCTGTTATGTGGGTAAACTGTTTTGCAGCAGCAATAAATATTGTCCTTGATTATGCCCTTATCTTCGGTAAATGGGGAGCCCCTGAATGGGGCATAAAGGGCGCCGGTATTGCAACAGTTACTGCAAGTATTGGTTCATTAATAATTTTTCTTTTTCTTCTTGCAGCCGGTTCTCAGAACAAAATTTACCATACCATAAGCGGATTCAGACCAGACTGGGAGCTTATGAAACGAATACTAAAATTCGGTATCCCTGCCGGCACCCAGTTCTTTCTGGATATGGCCAGCTTTACTGTATTTCTTTTAATACTTGGCAGGCTGGGCACAGCAAGCCTGGTTGCAAGTAATATTTCATTTAATATCAATTCCCTTGCATTTATGCCCATGATCGGATGCGGGAACGCGGTTTCCATCCTTGTCGGCCAGTTTTTGGGTAAAGGACGTCCTGACCTTGCAGAAAAAAGCAGCTACTCAGCATTCCATCTTACCTTTATATATATGCTCTCCATTTCCATAGCTTATGTGACCATCCCATGGCTATTCATTGCCCCATTTGCAGCAAAGGCTGATCCGGCAATGTTTAACGGGATTGCAGAGCTGACCGTGGTTCTGCTCAGGTTTGTTGCCATATACTCGATATTTGACACCCTGAGTATCATATTTTCATCGGCAGTCAAGGGTGCAGGCGATACCAGGTTTGTAATGTACATGACTGTCACCATAGGATGGCTTGTAATGGTAATCCCCACATATCTCTCCATAGTTGTGTTCGGTTATGGGATCATGGCCTGCTGGGTTTTTGCAACCTTATGTGTGATAACCCTTGGGATAGGCTTCCTGTTAAGATTTTTAAACGGAAAGTGGAAAACCATGCTTGTAATAGAAAGGCCAAAATAGCGAATCCGCAGTATAGCGGATTCGCACTGTTTTCTAATGGCTGTCAAGCTGTGGGTATGATTTTGCCAGCCCCTTGTCAAGCTTAAAGGATTCATTCAGGATCTCAAGCAGTTTTATATTCTGTCTTACTATCATCAGACAGTCACCAACAATTGCGTAAAACAGGATGCTCAGCCTTGTTTTTGAAGAATTATCCTGTATCCTTCTGATCTGCTCAATATTTACCCTCTCGGTTATCTGATTCAGTTTATTATACTGTTCAATAATACTCTGATATTCACTGATATCCTTATTACTGAAGGCTGTCTCCACCTTCATTAGCACATCCACCACGATCTCCTTGATCTCT
>CAZXUA010000243.1:0-5620 GCA_964643755.1 uncultured Desulfatiglans sp.
AGATGGAATCTCGTGACTGGAGTTCAGACGTGTGCTCTTCCGATCTCTTTGCGGCTTTGCGTGATAACTTACCTTTTTACAATGCTGCCAGGATCAGCAAATCCGCCAAATAGAAGAGTCGTTTTGATTGCTATTCGGCCAAAATGCCAGTGCTGGCATTTTGGCCGAATATGTTAAAATAATCAAAAAACAATCGAAATAATAGCAGGTTATAGAACCTAGTATTTTAACCGCACTTAAATGACTTTTTAAAACTCAACAGCTAACTGTGCGCTAATCAGATCCCTCTCATCACCATTTTCATATTCACCTGTCATAAATTCAAGGCCGATACTTGTATTCTTGAACAGGTTATAGCTCGCAGCAATGCCGAATTGTTTTTCAGGCATAAGGGCGCCGAGATCATCACTGCCTTCATATCTTACAGCAAGTTCAAGCGCATCATTCAGCGCCCATGCAAATTCGAGATTGTATGCGCTTGGTTCATATGCCATACCATCATCAAACCCCAGTTCGCCCGGTGCAAACCTGTCTGTTGCGCTGATATATTCTGCCTCAACAAAAAAGGTTTCCTTAAATGAGGCGCTTAGAAAGATGCCTAAACCGCCAACTGAGTCGGTTATGGGGCCTGATATCTCTCCCTCAATACCATCGCTGTCAGCCATATTTGAAATATAGGAGACCCCCATAGAAAGACCAAGATCAGGAGCTACTTCTTCCGGCAAAGTAAAAACAGCGCTGCCCACAAAGGTGCTTATTTTGTCATCATCATTGATTTTATCTATGTCGCCATTAAAGAGAGAGAGGCTGATATCAAACATATCATTTGCAAAACCCGCCCTTACTGCGCTCTCCCTGGTTTCACCTATCTCAAGGGTAATGGGATCGTTTATAAAATGGCTATTAAAGGAGCCAAAGGGCACATACATCTTACCGGCTGAAAGGTATAAAGGAATAACATCCTCTCCGCTTAATGTGATATACCCCTCATCAATGTCAACTGGCTCTGTGTCATCCTCTTCCCATAAAAGGAGGGCATGACCGCTTACATGTTTGTTAATCTTCGCATCTATACCCAGTTCCACTGTTGCAAGGGCAATATCACTTGAATCAGTATCGTTTTCTTCAGGATCATTAAAATCCATGGATTCGTGTGCGGCTTCCACCTCTATAACGCCACTGATATTGATCCTGTCTGTCCAGAAAGATTCAGTATCAGAGGCCCCTGCTTCAGATTCCCCTGCACCCTCTCCCTTTTCTTTTTTTATTGCGGCCATCTCTGCGTCCTTCTGCTCCAGTGCATACTCAAGTTTTCTATTCTCGACTTCATGGCCTTGAGTTCTTTTATCAGGTCATCCTGTGACATATCAGAGGCGAAAACCGGTAATATGTTAAAAGCCCCTCCAACCAAAATACAAAAAACAATTTTAAACAATTTTACCATTTATTTTCCTCCATTTTTAATTTGAATGATTAACAGTAACAATGATCTTTTCCGCTATTCCTCTACCAATTGCTATACGTGTATTGTTATGGCCGATCACAAGCCTGCCATCGTTATTATTATTGACTATCTCCACCAGGTCCCCGGGATTAAGACCAAGAGAGACGAGCCTTTCCCTTGCATGCCTTCCGGCCCTCATCTCAGTGATGATCAGCCTTTCACCAGGTCTGGCCATAGTAATGGGCATAAGAGGCTCTCTCTGATTCTGGCATTCACAGCACGGGCCATATGCCTTCATCCTGCAAAAATTATTTAACATTTCCCTCTCCTCTCATTTATCCATTCGTAAATTTCCAGTTGCTCCGATTTACAGTTTATACAGCAGTTTGAACAGGAACAGGCGTGATCCAATTTCCTGACCCTTCCCTTTTTTATCCATTGATCCAGCATTCCCCTCATGGCCTCCGGTTCAACATTGAAGCGTATTGAAAGATCAGAGAGGGATGCTGCTGAACGCTCTTTAAAATAGTCTTTTATCTCTGAAAGTATCATTTAAGTTATCTCCTATTAATCTATTAAATCGCAGTGACCCAGTTTTCATGAATTTTACTGGCCGCCCGTTTCATTCCGAATATAAACCCACTGAATGCCACACCCAGAATAACAACCCACATAATAGATGTTCCCGGATGCCTTCCGATGGTTCCAATCTGATAGAACAGTGTTGCCACTACCCAGGCAAGGAGTGTCAGGTAAGTCCCCGCAAATATTGTCCACCCGATATTGGTTTCACGATAGATTGCTGCAACGGCTGCTAGGCATGGGTAATAAATAAGTATAAACAGAAGATATGCGATTGCGCCTATCCTGCCATCAAAGCTTGCCACCATAGTGCCAAAGGTAGTTTTACTTACCGCCTGCTCCTCTGCTGCTGTATCAATATTGGAGACATCACCGACCCCTATGCCAAGAGGGTTAGTAACAGTTCCTCCAAGTTCGGAGAATGCTGCGGGTATGGTGCTGAATGCCTCGGTAACACTCCCGATAAAGTCAAAATCCTCTGCCTCCTCATCACCCCCCTCCTCTGCCATTGAGGTATATAAGGCATCAAGGGTGCCTACTACCGCCTCTTTTGCGAAGATGCCTGTAAATATGCCTACTGTGGCAGGCCAGTTCTTTTCAGTAAGCCCCATTGGCTCAAATATTGGAGTGATTGCACGACCCACAGCACTTAATATTGAGTTTTCGCTATCTTCATTTCCAAAACTACCATCCCGGCCTACCGCATTAAGAAAGGCCAGTATTACAAAGATAGGTATCAGCACCTTCCCTGCACGAAACATAAATGACTTGAGCCTTTCATATGCATGGAAAAGAACACCTCTCACAGTTGGTATATGATATGGCGGAAGTTCCATAATAAAGTGTGATGTCTCGCCTTTTAACACAGTGCTCTTGAGGATAAACCCTGTCATAACCGCAAGCAGGATACCTGCTATATATAACCCGAAAACAAGCGTGCTTCCTGATGTCGGAAAAAAGGCCGCTGCAAAAAGGGCATACACAGGGAGCCTTGCACCGCATGACATAAATGGATTCATCATTATGGTGAGTGTCCTGTCCCTTTCATTATCAAGGGTGCGTGTGGCCATTATTGCAGGCACATTGCACCCGAAACCCACCAGCATGGGAACAAATGATTTACCGGGAAGACCCACATAACGCATGAACCTGTCCATTACAAAGGCTGCCCGCGCCATATAACCTGAGTCTTCCAGCATGGCGAGACACAGAAACATGAATACTATGGGAGGAATAAATGTGGACATGGTCTGTATGCCTCCGCCTATCCCGCCTGCAAGAAATGTAATAAGCCATGCCGGGAGATGAAGCGCCCCAAGAACAGCGCCAAGGCCATCAACAAATATGGCCCCGAAGAGGATATCAAAAAAATCTATAAAACATCCGCCTATGTTTATGGTGATCATGAATGTTGCATACATAGCAGCAAGAAACATAGGAATGCCCATCACACGATTCAGGAGGAGATTATCAATTGAGTCTGAAACAGTCCTTCTCACCTCATATTTTTTTTCAACCGCATCCCTGACTACACCATTAATAAAACCATAGCGGGCATCAGCAACGATTATGTCAGGATCATCATTAAGGAGCTTATCCATCTTCTTCCTGGCCTCCTCAAGTTCTGATGCAGATGCCTCTCCAGCAAGCTCAACTGCCAGTTCATCCTCCTCAATGAGTTTAATGGCGAGCCACCTGGTGTCCAGATTCTTTGACACAGCCTGCTCCTTAAGAAGCGTTTTAAAGGTCTCTATTGTCTGTTCGACCTCAGAAGGATATTTGATATCAGCCGCAGGAATCTTTCTGCTTGCGGCAGCAAGACTCACAGCGTCCTTTAAATCTTCTATGCCCTGATTTCTGCTTGCAACAACAGGGAGCACCGGGCAATCAAGGTATCTTTCAAGTTTTTTAATATCTATCTTGATCTTGTGCTGCTCTGCTATGTCCATCATATTCACTGCCACAACCATAGGCACCTTCATCTCAAGAAGCTGGATTGTCAGGTACAGATTTCTTTCAAGGTTAGAGGCATCTACTATATTAAGGATCAGGTCCGGTTCACCTGATATCACAAATGCCCTGGATATCTTCTCATCAAGGGAGGTGGCAGAAAGTGAATAGATACCGGGGAGATCAACAACCTCTATCTCCTTATCCTTATGGCTGTAAATACCTGTCTTTCTCTCAACAGTAACGCCGGGCCAGTTGCCCACCTTTTGCTTTGCGCCTGTTAAGGCGTTAAAAAGGGTGGTCTTCCCGCAATTTGGGTTGCCTGCAAGCCCTATTTTTATTGCACTCATATTCTTAACTCCTTTCCACAAAAACTGCTTCGGCCTCAGATTTTCTTAAGCTCAGGTTGAATCCCCTCAGGTTTATCTCGATCGGGTCGCCAAGAGGCGCTACCCGCACAACCTTAAGTTCAGTGCCCTTTGTAAGCCCCATTGAAAGAAGCCTGTTAATAAAGGGTTTTCCGGCCTTTGAATAGCCCGACACCTTTGCAACATCGTTTATCTCCAGATCACTAATTGTTTTTGTCATTTTTCCTCCATTAAACAAAAAAGGCGTAACCGTGCAGGAAAACCTGCTTCCAGTTACGCCTTCACTTTCTTTGCACCCAATGGCCAAAGACCGTAAGACATTCCAATATTTACCGGCCATGTTTGTGGCCAGGGTTTTATAAGGCTGCTATTCTATAAGCACCTTTGTGAGCCTTTTCCGCAACATCTCAAGCCTCTTTGACTTAAAGGACTTTTTTGTCTCTTCCAGCACATCAATAGTATCCTTAAGGGCATCAGCAAGTCTTTTTTCCCTTTCCGCTGTTTGATGTGACAAAGAGGAAGTTGCGCCATCCTTTTTAATTCCACTATTTATAAGGTTTTCCATCATGGCACACTGCGCATCCATTCTTTTATGCAGCTCCGCAGTGCGGTCATGGAGTTTCCTCAAAATATCATTCTCATTCAACATAGTTACAAAAACCTGACTCTATTAGGTAGTTCTAATTAATCGGGTAAAAAGAGTTAGTGGCTGATATTAATCAGGCTGCCTTCACAATCAGCAGTAAAATTTTTCATATGTTCTTTACACTTTTCAGGCTTTAGACCATTTTTGCAATACTCCTGAAAATAATTCAGCCAGCTTTCCCCTGTCCTGGGGCATGACTGAACAAATTCAATAAACTTGGTGAGCCGATTAAGTGTTTCAGGCCCCATTCCGTGCTCCATTCTGCATGCCTCACCATCAGCGACTTCCGGATCGAGTTTTAAAATATCAGTAAGAAAGCTCCTTATTGTATTATGCCTGTTCTCAATTTCCTTTCCTATCTCAAGGCCCTTATCAGTCAATTCGAGATATTCATGCTTTTCATAGTCTATAAAACCCTTATCAGAAAGGTTTTTTAACATGTTCGTTACAGTAGGCATTTTTACGCCCAGCTCCCTGGCAATGTTTTTTACCCTTATTGCCCCCTTGCCCTGATTTAACTTAAAGATCGTTTCAAGGTAATCTTCCATGGTTGAGGAGATATTTTCGTCTAACATTTTGTTTCCTAGATCGGAAGAGCACACGTCTGAACTCCAGTCACCGCTCATTATC
>CAZXUA010000244.1:0-5565 GCA_964643755.1 uncultured Desulfatiglans sp.
GTTAAAAAGTAAAATCATACCAATTAGCTTCCAAGTGATCCACATAGTATCTACAGAATAAAGGATGAAAGAACTGTATAAGGACAGAGGGGGATACTATCTTTGGTTAATTTTTGCCCGAGTTAAGATCATTCATCTTATTACTATGGTTTTTAATGACCATATGGGTACTGGTGTCAGTATCAAATATCGAATTGAGCCCCTGATGCTCCTGAGGTGGGTCTCCTGTAAAGGGATCACCATCCTGCCAGAAACCGTCATTGTGCTGTGCCCGGCCCTCACCACCCCATGCCCAGATATTTGTTCCGACAAGGGGGCCGCCTTTTGATGCATTGCCATATACAATATTATACACGTGGGTTAAAAATCTGTCCCTTGCAGTTACCGGGGTATCTGCCTTGAATGTGCCTCCGTCCCGTTCCATGCCGTATTCACCAAGCACAATCGGCTTCCCAAGTATTTTTGCAAGTTCTATATGTTTGTTGATATATGCGGATGCCTTTTCAAGGGTAGGGGGGAGTGTCTCATCGATCTTATCTGCCCTGAACCAGCTCCAGTTTTTTGGCCAGAGATGCATGCTCAGATAATCTATAACCGGGCCGTCATGTGTATCAAGGAATAGCTTTTCATCATACAGGCATCCATGCATGCCCTCGCTTCCTGTGCTTACCAGATGGTTTTTGTCAATGGATTTTATGTAGGCAGCTACGCCGTGAATCCAGTTAAGGAATATACCCTTATGTAATTGACCGTTTTCACCGTCAGCACCAGGGCGGGGTTCATTCGCAAGTTCCCATGCCATGATGGTCGGGTCTTCTTTATATTGAATGCCTGTAACCGTATTTTTTCGATTCAATATGGTCGCGATGTACTCACGGAATCGGTTCTGTGCCTTTGGGTTCGTGTAAAACTTTGCAGAGTAGGCCATGAAATCCACCCACCTGCCTGTTGCACCGGGATCTATCAATGGCTCATCACTGAACCATGACATGTAGGTAGACATGCCTCCTGACCATTCCCAGTAGTTGTTAAGATAAATTACTGCTGTCATGTCACGTTTTGCCATCTCAGCGAGCAGTACATCCAGCCCCTGTAATAGTGTTTCATTTAATTCACCTGATGCAGACAGTATTGCAGGTTTAACAGACCGTTCAATGGCTGAATCCTCAGATGCACCCAGTACACGGAGGTTGGTAATACCGATGGATTTCATCTGATTCAGTTCCTTTACAAGCCGTTTTCTTCCATCTTCATTTGCACCAAGATAGCAGCCGTACCAGAAATTAGCGCCGCAGAAGTAATAAGGTTTATTACCCTGCATGAACCGTGTCTTATCCACACGGATGAAATCATCAGCTAATGAATTTGCTGATATAAGAAAGATAAAAAACAAAACAAGGCGTGATAATGTCCTTAACCTCAATGTCATGTTAGCGGCACCTCCATCTCTTGCAAAGGTTTGATATTTTACGTAATACTTACAAATGGATGCCCGTCTTCACGGGCATAACGGTTTGTTAAGCATATTTCTATAATTCAATAAAATGAATTTCAAGTTTATTCAGGATACTTATGAAATTATTTTATAAGCCGCTTGCGCTCACGCAGGATAAGATACGCAAGGAGGACATTGCAAATGGCGAATACAAGCACAACTGTAATGAATTCTTTATATATGAAATGAAAGATATTAAGTCCGATAAACACCACACCTGCCTGTAAGAGGTCGCCGACCCTCTGTCCGAAGGTATCAATGGTTGCCCTTGCTTCATATTTTTCCTGTCTGCTCATCGGCAGGTAGAGCATCTGTCTTGTGGTGTTAAGGAGAGAGTAATCAAGGCTGTTTTCAGATATTTTTATAAAACGCAGTACCGCAAGGGTAGGTATGATGATAAGACTGCTGTACCCCAGCAAAACCACCAGAGGTGTAAAGGCAAAGGCCCAGCCAAATCCAGCATGTCTTATTAATCTGGAAACAAGAAAAAACTGGACTACCACCCCGGTTAGATTAACAATGGCAAAGAACCCGCTATAGAATTTACCTACGAATACTCCTTTGGCTACTGTAATAGTTCCATTTAACACACCGGCTGCGAATTCTCTTTCAAGCGTTGATGAAAGCAGATATTCACCTACACTGTTAATAAGGTTAAACAGAATGACGAATGCTGCAATTGTTAATAAAATACGGCGTGTAAAAACAATCTGAAAACAGGCAAGAAATGATGATTTTGTCTCCTGGATCGTTGTACACTCCTGGAGAATACATTCAGGAGGAAGAGTCCTTATAGCATAAAAGGCAGGGAGCATTGACAGTGCAAGGGTGGCAGATGATAGTAAAATCAAATCCTGGGACCCAGGTAATTAACCAATACCCTGCTAAGTGAAGCTCCGACCCATGCACCTGTTGATCCTCCAAATGCTATTATGACAAAAAGCCGCTCTCCGGCTTCCTTGGTAAAAAGATCAGTCGCAAATGCCCAGAACTGGGCTGTAACTAAAACACTGTAAATTCCGAGCCATACAAAAAATACCACAGAGATGTGGAAACCCAGAGATGCAGCTATATAAAATAATATCAGAACAAAGGAGAACAGAATTGTCATTAAACGCATAAAGCTGTTGCAGCTGTATTTCCTTGAAAAGCTTCCGTAGACCGGTAACAGGATAATCAGGAGAAAGGCCTGCATGCCTACTGCATAGCTACGGATTTCAGCGGTTCCTTCCGTGAGGATGAGTATTTCCCTGGCCGGTTTAAGGAAATAGGTTGTCATCAATATAAGAAAAATTGAACAAAACAACCCTACCACTCCCTTTCGCTCTTCAGGCCTTGTTTTAACCCCCAGAAACAGGGTGTCTGTCAAGATACTTTTAAGTGCATTTATCAATTGAGCGCTCCGCTAGGATTTAAGGTCTGTTCTTTTTGCCTCTTTTATGATCAAATCCCTTCTCTTTAAGATAGCCTCTATCTGCCATTTATTAAGGTATGGTGAGAATTCATTTTTCAGGTTTTCGTTATTTAATTCATTAAGTTTTTTAATGAGCAGGTCTGATACATTGAGCGGCGCCTTCCTGTATTGTTTTGGACGGTTCGTTGAGAGCCGAAATGCCCTTGTGTGATCGATAAATACCATCATATAGTCATTCTTTGTCCAGAGTATATTGGTAAGGTTGCGGTCTTCATTAAAGATCAATACATCAAAGATATAGCGCAACCAGAATTGATGATCCTTTTTGCAGTAGCTTTCAAAGGGGGCCTTTGTCTCTTCCCTGTCCCTTTCATTTATACTGTTTTCCACCCAGTACTGAAGAACCCCCTCTTTCCCATCTATCTTTCTGATTACAGCAGCAGGAACCATCTGGAGATCAAGCATCCGGTCAAGCCTGTAGGCTGCCACATCATAAAGGTACCTGTCCGATTCATTGTAATCCTTCCTTGTTAAAGGATTTGTATCTATGGTCTTAAATACTGCATTTATAGATTTTTCATTCTTTTTAAGAGTAACCTTCATTGGTCTTGTGACGCCTGTTCCAATGTATTTTTTCTCTATTACTTCACCTGTAGCTAGAAACTCCTCAAGCTCCATGTCAGTCATGCCGGATAATTTCATTGAAAGGCTGTTATTTTCTTTAACAGGAGGTTGTTTATCCTGGCCACCCTGGTAATGGACATAAATTTTATCCTTGTCAATAACAAGTGCAGATGGCTGACCTCTGTAATAACTCTTGAGCATCCCTGTATCAAGCCTTATAACCATACCATCCATCCGTTCAGTAACCTTGCTGTTTGCAGTTGGTGTGTGGCCTGTAACAACACGGCTGGCCTTTACCATTTTCAGAAAACTTTCTGTGATATATGATTCGGTATTGATGTTACACAGGGATGTCCCACGATACCACAGCGGCCCCTCACTCCCTAAAAACCATCCATTCTGTGCCTCAAAAAGCTCAAGCACATCATTAAACCATGCGGGCCTTTTATCTTTGTTTGTGTTGATTTCAGGGTCAGCATCGATGAGTCTTTTTGCCTTGGCGTTCAGGTATGTTACACGGTCATAATAACCCACATAAACAGGCAGGAGAGATGCCTTCTTAAGGCGCTCTACTGTATCGATATACCTTTTTATCTGGCTCTTGCCCTCTGTATTTATTTCAAACAGTGATTTGTCCATGAGTACTGAAGGTATACCTCCATGTACAAACACCGTGTCATTAATCTTAAGGATCAATAACTGGTCAAGTAGCCATTTGCCTGTGGCTCCTTCAGGGCCAAATGCCCTGTCAAGAGCTGTAAAGCCTGCTGGATAGAGTTTATCAAACTCCTCATTATAGTTTTTACCCTCCTGCCCCTCATGCTCCTTTAAGTATTCAACCCTCAGCTCTTCACGCTCCATGGCTGTCTCTTCTCCGGCAAATGCCATGTAGTCATTTTGTGTAACAAAATCCCTGTTGCCTGTCAGGGCCATCAGCTCATGGTTGCCAAGCAATACATGCACTGCGCCCCCTGATTCAGGTGCCTGATTCTGAAGCTTTATCACAAGGTTTATTACATCTCTGGAGCGAGGGCCTCTGTCTATAAGGTCTCCCATGCTCACAAGGTGGCTGCTTCCACCAGACCAGTTCAGGCTGTTATCAATCATACCGGTCTCTTTAAGAAGAGAGGTAAGCTCTTCAAATGCCCCGTGCACATCGCCAAAGGCAACTATTTTTGCATCTGTTCTGATATCAAACTGACGATCCTCTGCAATGGCAGTGATGGAAGTGATAAGAATAAAAAAAGGTAAAAGATATGTATAAAGATATCGAAACATTCTCATACTCTTTAGAAAGGTTAATTTTCCAATAAGTTATACATTAATGGATAGAAAGTCTATATGGAATTATGCAAAGATATCTATTTTATACCTGAACAGGCAGTCTATAAATTTGTGAAGACAAGGCACGCCAATAAGATTTGTAGAGATAAAGCATGCCACATAAAAATGTAGAGACAAGGCATGCCTTGTCTCTACAGGGGAGTTCATCATTTCTTGAATTGTGCTATTGTCTGGGCCAGCATGAAGTGCTGTTCAGGGCGCAGGTTAAGGGCCTTTTTAATAGCCTCTGCATCGGCCATTGCTCTGACAATGCAGGCAAGGCCTTCGGATGCACACCACAAATAGACGTTTTGAACAATCGCTCCTGTACCGGCAAATGACCATGTCTCTGCTGTTGGCATTACTTTAGCGTCAGGGCCAAAACCTTTTGCCTTTGCAAAGTCTGCAACATATATAAGGTTTACCGGGGCGCCCGGAACAAAATCCTGCTGTCCGGCTACTTTTCGGATATCTTCTTTTCCAAGTACTTTTAATGCGTGTTCTTTCGCATCATATAAGAAGAGGCCATCCTCTGTTGTGACATATATATCAATATTTTGCCAGTCAACCGCTGAAGGCGCAGTGCGATGGTTGGTGCCTGGCCTGTTTATGCCATCAGCAGCCCATAACATGTTTGACATCTGCTGCATGGTAAGTTTTAAGATCGGAAGAGCACACGTCTGAACTCCAGTCACGAGATTCCATCTCG
>CAZXUA010000245.1:0-2667 GCA_964643755.1 uncultured Desulfatiglans sp.
CCACAGGGAACCCGCCTGTATCCATCCCAATACCTCGTGGCAAGTAAACAAATCTACCCCTTTGATTTCACCATTGGTTTTGGCAACGGAAGATTTGGAAAAAAACCCCTTGCACCATCCAATGAAGACATAAAGGCAGAGATCTTCACTGATCCGAAGCGATGGTTTAAGGAATCCCAAATCTTCTGGGGAGTACAGTTCTCTCCTTCCGACAGGTATTCTTTTATGATGGAATACAGTCCCATCAAGTTCCACAAGCAGATTTCTGATCCTGCCCGCAGGAAATACTTCGATAAAGCAGTTCCTTCAGGGTTTAACTTTGGATTCAGGTGGAAACCATTTAAATGGGCGGAGGTTGATGCGTCATACCAGCGGGGGGAGCAGTTTGGCCTTAACCTGTCCACCCTATTTGAAATAGGAAAGCCCCTTATCCCGATCTATGATGAATCATACAAGGAGAAATCAGATGACAAAGGCTATTCTGTGGAGATGCGGCTCATCAATGCCCTGTTTGCATCAGGTTTCAGCAATATTCAGGTAAAAATCAATGTGACTGACGTGTTTGTTGAAGCACAGAATAACAGATATTTCTATGTTACAAAAGCTATAGGCATAATACTAAAACTCGTTAACGACATAACGCCCCGTCATGTAGAGAACATCCATATCATTATAAATGATAATGGCATTCCTTTGTTCAAATTCAGCGCCATGCGTGCAGACATAGGAGACTGGCAAACAGAGAAGCTGAGCAACGATGAACTGATCTATTTGTCAAGTTTTGACCCGTCTATTACGGGAGGCTCTGATACCAGGGTGTTTCACCGGAGTCTGATTGATTACGGTGCAAAAATGTCTATTGAGAATTATTATGACGTAGCCGATTTTTTTCAGTATCGCTTCGGCTTAGCAGCATGGGGAAGCTATCGTCCCTGGAAAGGTGCAACATTCCTTGCCCAGCCCGAGTGGTATCCCATTAACAATATCTCTACCAGAACCCTGCCTTTAGTTGATGCTGTGAGGAGTGATTTTGCCTTGTACAAGGAAAAGGATGTGACACTGGCACGGCTGATGTTTGATCAGACCTACAAGGCAACAAATCAGTTGTACAGTCGGATTAGTGCAGGATATCTGGAACTGCAGTACGCAGGCATCTATGGCGAGATTGCCACGACTATTGTGGATGGGAGAATAATGTTTGGTCTTGGGGGCAGCGCTGTAAGAAAAAGGGATCCGGACAATGTTCTAAAGTTGAGTGATCATTATACCCAGATATATAAAACGGCATTTTTTAACTCGCGACTCAATATTCCTGAGTATGACGTAACTCTCGATATGAAGGCAGGAAGATTCCTTGCAGGAGATATAGGTGCGAAATTCACGATATCTAAATTTATTAAGGGGGTAACAATATCAGCATGGTACAGCATTACAGACACGTCCAACCTCAAAGATCCATTAAACAGAGGGTATCACGATAAGGGAATATCGATAGCCATTCCCATAAGAATTTTCAGAGGATCAGATTCCAAGACGTCGTACACCTATGTGCTGTCTCCATGGACCCGTGATGTAGCACAGGACGTTAATCAATATGAATCCCTTTTTGATTTTATTGGCAGGAATATCAAGATATTTTTTGACAAAGATTCAAAGTGGTTGAACTAACAGCGCCTAAATGTGTTGCAGCGTATAGCCCATAGTTGAAAACTCGTTGATGTAAAAACTTTTTTATGGGAGGCAAATGCCTCCCCTTTTTTTGCCCATTGTCCATAATCTCTCGCCCATTGCCCGTTTTTTTCAATTTTATATTGCTAAACCAAAAAGAATGGTTTATAAAACATTCATAGTGCATTTTTTTATTGTCATAATCTGCTTGTTCCTTGCCATTCCTTGTTCTCTTCCAGCACATGAAGGTATTACGGCCTGTAGTTACCTGCTTGTTGAAAAAGATACATTTCAGGTCATATCGGGAAGGAATTATGATCATAAACATCCGCCGGCAAGTACCACGAAGGTCTTGACCACTATTGTTGCACTGGAGAACCTTCAGGGTAATGAAACCATTGTACCGAATGCGCAGGTTGTGAAAATCCCTGCATCAAAACTTAACCTTATACCGGGCAGGCAGTACAAAGCCTTTGATCTGATAAAGGGTACAATGATTGAGTCGGCAAATGATGCCGCTTACACAATTGGCACACATATAGGTGGCTCAGAGGAATCATTTGCAAAGATAATGAACGATAAAGCCCGTTCTATCGGGGCGTTTGATTCAAATTTCAAAAACGCTTCAGGCCTATTCGTTGAAGGACAGTACACAACGTGCTGGGATCTTGCTATCATGTTCAGATATGCCCTGGAGAGCGATAATTTCAGAGATATTATTGCAACCAGATATTTCCTCTTTAATGACAGCAAAAAGAGCATAAGATACAAGAACCACAATAGGCTTTTATTCTGTTTTGAACCAACGATTGGTGGCAAAACCGGTTTTACCAGGGCATCAAAGCATTGTTATGTGGGTGCTTTTGAAAAAGAGGGAAGAGTTTACATCCTATCAATGCTGGGAAGCAGAGATCTGTGGGGAGATGCAATCAAAATTCTGCAAAGCCTTTATTCTGATCTTCCATCAGACCGGGAAATCAGGCTTGCAAAATCAAACTC
>CAZXUA010000245.1:2767-5539 GCA_964643755.1 uncultured Desulfatiglans sp.
CTGTAAAAAAGACCACTGTAAAAAAGAAAACTGCAAAATACAAAACTGAAAAGTACAAAAAACGCAGTAAGAAATCCGCAGCAAGATAATGAAGTTGAAGCTGTTTTTTGTTGTTTGTTTATTCTTATTCTCTCTTTGCGTCTCCTCGCTCGCCTCAGGATTAACAGTTGAAGAGGAAAGAAAATATGGCAAAGAGATATTTTATCAGATAGCAAACTCTGTCCCGATCAATAATGATCCTTTCATCTCCCTTTATCTGCAGGATATCAAGAAGCGCCTTGAGGAGGTTGCCACTCTACCATTTCCCATCACCTTGACGGTGATTCAATCCCAGACTGTCAATGCTTTTGCAACAGTTGGCGGATATATATATATGACTACAGGCCTGATTTCCTTTTCTGAAACAGAGGAGGAACTGGCAGGTGTTCTTGCACACGAATTGGCCCACATAACCAGACGACATGTTGCACGGAGGGTAGAGAAAGAAAAGTATATTAACATCGGCATGCTTGCAACTATGCTGGCAGGGATATTGGTCGGTGGTGACTCACAGGCAAAACAGGCGATTATTGCTGGAAGCCAGACAGCAGCACAGGCATTGTCTCTAAAGTATTCAAGAGATGATGAAGAGGATGCAGACAGGACAGGAGCGATATTTGCGGATAAGGCAGGCTATAATGCAACCGGTGTGGCGGACTTTTTAAAAAGATTGAGAATATCAAGCGGAGAAGTGACTATCCCCCAGTACCTTCTAACCCACCCCTATCATGAAGAAAGAATTATAAAAATAGAGAATACCTGGGCGGATAGCAAAACTAAAAATAATACGACGTTTTATCCTTACTTGGTGGTACGGGCTAATGTCCTCTATAGGCCGCCAGGGACAGGATCGAAGGAGATATGGTTAAATAAGTACAAGAAGGATAAGGATTCTCCCTTAAATGCCTATGGTGCGATATTAGCCTACATGTCTGCCGGTAACATTTCGGAATCGGTGAAGATTGCCTCTAATATCAAATCACCGTACAGGGACCTTTTTCTGGGAGAGGCCCTTGTAAATGGGCGGAAGTTTGCAGATGCGGTTGAGATACTGAAATACAAACATGATCCCATGTCAAAAATGTTCCTTGCAAAGGCATACGACGGTTTAGGCGATGTTGAAATGGCTGCAAAAACTTACAGAGATTTGCTTCCCTACGGGCCGGTATTTCCGGAAATTTATTACAGGATTGGAATGCTAACTGGAAGAATGGGCCTGGAGGGTATGGGTTATGAGTATCTTGGCAAATACTATTTGGAGATAGGCAGGTATGACCTTGCTAAAACCAATCTTGAGAAAGCAGTCAACAGATATGGGATAAACAGCAGGGATGCGCAGGATCTCCTCAAAATTCTCGATCAACTCAAAAAAACCAGTTATTGATAATAGCCGGGCTTTATCGTTTCTTGCGCCTTCTCGTGGGATTTGGAACGAGGAGATCGATAATGTCATCCACTGTTATGATGCCCAGTATCCTGTTATCGTCATCAACAACGGGCAAAGCTATGATATCGTATTTCGATATCATCTCAGCAATCTCTTTCCGCCCGGTGTCGAAGTGAACAGCCTTTACATTCTGCGTCATAACCTCTTGCAGTGTTTTGTAGAGAGGATTTGTCAAAATTTTTTTCAAAGTTACAACCCCGAGCAGATGATCCTCATTATCAACAATGTAGATGTAATAGATAAATTCCACATCAGGGATGAGGAGCCTAATATCGGTCATGGCTTCTTCTATTGTCATATCAGGGGTGAAATCGAGGAATTCGGTCGTCATGAGACCACCCGCTGTGTCCTCCTCGTAACTTAGAAGGTCCTTAACCTCTTCAGCATCCTCTTTCTCCATCAGGGAGAGCAATTCTTCTGATTTTTCTTCAGGCATGCCTCCAAGGATATCCGCTGCCTCATCAGGCGGCATTTCTTCAAGGATATCAGAAATCAGTTCCTTGTCCATCTCCCTGAGGATCTTTTCCCTTACCTCATCTGGCACCTCATGAAGGGCTTCCCCAGCGAGTTCCTCGTCGACAGACGCAAGAATTTCAGTGCCCTCGTCAGGTGCGACTTCTGTCAATATTTGTGCTAAATCCGAAGGGTGGAGCTCGCCGAGCTGCTTTTTTGCCACGTTCAGTGTCAAATGACGGAGGTGGGGATCCATGGTTTGCAAGTAGTGCCACCCGATTACAGACTCTTTGATTGGCCGGTTAAAGGTCTGGAGCGCTTTCTGGATCAGGCTGCCTCCGTCTATTCTTCTCAGGATACCGTTGGGGCCAACATCAATACCTATTACACACACCGAGCCGTCAGCGTCACCAAGCTTAAGATCATTTACCCGCACGACTTTGGCACCGTTTACATCGACAATTTGTTTGTCAAGAATATGTTTTCTTATAAGAATATCTCCCTCTTTAATACTGTAAGGCCCGGGGCTTGTATCCGACAGGTCTACAGTTATGACGAATCGGTTGAAGTGTTGGAGGCATTGAACGGGCACAGCATATAGTTGACGTCTTTTTCTTAAGATCAACCTGGTTACGCTTGGAAGTTCTGCACCGGGGACTATGGTCAGGTCCCACAAGGCACCTACTTTCCTTCCGAATTGGTCAACCACATCTTTCTTCAGGATCTCGCTAAGATATACATCTGTGATGTAGGTCATAAACTAATTTTATCACCGGAAGAACATGAAAACAATATTCTTTGAAAACGGGTAAGAGGCAATGGGCAATAGGGGA
>CAZXUA010000246.1:0-5515 GCA_964643755.1 uncultured Desulfatiglans sp.
TGATATTCACTGATATCCTTATTACTAAACGCTGTCTCCACCTTCATTAGCACATCCACCACTATCTCCTTGATCTCTCTGAGTTCATCAATCTGTACATTAAGCAGCCCTTTATGCTTGTTTGCAACATGTATATATGACCTCAAGACAATATCTCTGAACCCGTCAGAGAGCTTCTGGAGGATACGAATCAACCTGGCATATTTATTGGAAAGTTTTTGATCCTCTTTCTGCTGAAGCCTCAATACCTTGAAGACATTGGCCATTATTATATTGACCCACACCTGGTGTTTTTTTACCATCTTTCTCTGAATATTCAATGCGCTCACATCCTGCATGAAAAGGGCATCCAGTGCTGTGTCAAAGCATCTCCTGAATTCACCAATTAAAACAGCTAGGTGATTAAAGGTTATTGATATGGCTGCTTTAGGATCAGATATCCTTTTCAGGTTTAATATCTCGGTTTCCTTAATCTCCTCTGCCCTGGTCTTGTGTCTCTTGTGATTGCGAAAAATAATCAATATGGATACAACAAAAAGAAGGATAATCCCTAAAATCTCCAGTGATGCTATTATGTAGCAGAAGAGAAATGCAAATATAAAGGCGAACAGGGCAGTCATAAACCACCCGCCTATTACTGTAAGCACCCCTGTAACCCGGTAAACAGCGCTTTCTCTTCCCCAGGCCTGATCAGCAAATGAGGTGCCCATGGCAACCATGAATGTTACATATGTGGTTGAAAGGGGGAGCTTCATTGATGTTGCATAGGCTATGAGCGCGCTTGATACCATCAGGTTTACCGATGCCCGCAGCATGTCAAACTGCGGTCTTCTGTCAACATCAGGGGACTTCATTCTTGTTGAAGGGTCTATTCTCCTCTCAACGATTTCCTTTACCCTGTCTGGTATAAAGCAGCAGACATTATTGAACAGAGCATCGGTCATGCTCACAATCTTTCTTGATATCCACATGGACTCAAAGAGTTCAGTCCCTTCATCCTGCTGCCCAAGGCTTATCTCTGTGCGTGTAACAGTGCGCCCCTTTTTTGAAAGCCAGAGAGTCAGAACCATAATAATGCCTGATATAGCGAGGAGTATCCCCTGGGTATGCACCTTGTCACTTAACGCGCCCATCATCTGATTCATCGGGTTTCCTGATGCAACTGCTATCTGGTATGCATTAAGCCCTGCAAGTGGCACACCGATAAAATTTACAAGGTCATTGGATGCAAATGCCATTGCAAGGGCAAATGTGCCGGCGAGAACAATTATCTTTAATATCTTGATCCTGAATAATATCAGGGTCTGGAATATTATTGCGGAGCAGAGAAAAATATAGGTCATCAGCCTGAAGGTATGTCCCTTTATCCATAGAGCCATCTCAGGGGTAATAAATGTTGCCCCTTTTACACCGTTAATCAGCATAAAATAGATTATCAGCACCATAGCAAGGCCGCCCCACAGGGCGCCATACTGTTTGATTTTTTTTTCATAGTCAAAGGTAAATATAAGACGGGTTATAAACTGGATGACGCTACCGAAAAAGAAGGCAATAATGATAGATAAAAGTATACCAAATATGATGACCATCGCCTTTGATGTGTTTATGTATGATATTACATCAACAACACTGGCGCCGGAATGCATTACCTTAATAAAGGCCATTGCAACTGCCGCTCCAAGCAGATCAAAAACAATAGATACTGTTGTAGATGTTGGAAGGCCATAGGTATTAAATACATCAAGGAGCAGTATATCTGTAAACATAACCGCAAGAAAGATCGTGATCAGTTCAGGCATGGTAAAAAACCGGGGATGAAAGATGCCCTTTCTCGCCACCTCCATCATACCGCCTGAGGCAGCCACACCGGTTAGAATACCAATGCTTGCAATAATGAGTATTACGTAAAATGGCGCAGCCTTTGAACCTATAGCCGAATTTAAAAAATTGACCGCATCGTTTGCAACACCCACTACCAGGTCAAATACAGCAAATAGCATCAGGATGACGACAAGTATATATATTACCTCTATTCCCATAGGGAAATCCTCTTTAACTATATGTTATTATTTAAGATATCTTCAAAAAATATTATTCTAACAATTTGTGAATACTATTTTAGCCTGGTGTTTCAGTCAACCCTAAACAGAATCCTAACACAATTCTAACAATCTGATCATAAGTGTGATTTTAAGGAAGATGTTAAAAAAGATGCGATATCAGTTATGAAAATGATATCGCATCTGTCAGACAGTAATCAATTTAAGAGATCATTGATTCTCGTATGTTTTTCGATCAGGTGTGACAGTAATTTAAGTTTTACATCATTATCCTTTGTAAGAAGCGCCTCCATATCATCCACCTTCTTTACTGTCTGGAATGTATCCATTGAGACAAGCAACAATGGCACTTTACGCTCCATTACCTTTGAAATGACATGCTGGGGAGGCATAATGTCATTCGTAATTATAATACAGGCAGTATCACGCTCTAGAGCTGCAAGAATCATGTCACTTCTATCACCCCCTGTGATCACAAGCTGATCTTCCCTGTTAAGTGAAGGCAGCGTAAAAAGGGGATTTTTATGAGGATCGCTTGTAGACATTGCGCCGACAATAAAATTTTTGACCGTATTTTTTAAATTCTCCTCACCCGCAAGCACCTTTGCCAGCAGTTTTTCAGCTAGAAAATCGACAGTGAAATAGGTAAGTTGCTCCTTGTACGGGATAAGCCCCAGTATTTCGATACCCATTTTTTTAATCTCTGGCACAAATATTTCTTCAAACTCATCTATTTCATGCACCTTATTTATTATTATTCCGCCGAAATTCTTTCCTTTTACATCCAGATACTTATCTATGAACTTTATATCATCCAGTATAGTATCCCTGTTACCGCTTAAAACCATTACAAGTTTTGCATCCAGATATTTTGCCACTGAGATGGAATCAAGATTCTCCCATGACCCGAAAAAGAGATCCCTGCCTCCTTCTGAAAAAAGGATATCATTGCCTGTACCTATCTCTTTTACCATATCGAAAAGCGCCTTTTTGATGCCCTCTTCGTCATACATATACCTTATCTTTGACTGATCAAAACCCAGTGTTATCTTCTCAAAACGGGCTTCCAGCTCCCCCTCACGACCCAGGAGCTTTACAATGAGGCTGGCGTCATAATCCCAGCTTTTCTTCCTGCGATAGATCAGCCTGTCACCAAGGGGTTTGATATATGCAAACTTTTTATCCTTTATCAAAGAAATAATACCGGCGATAATGCTTGTTTTCCCGGCTCCGTCTCTCATTGAAGATATCACAATCTTTTTCATCTGTTTTCCTCCTTTGGTTTTGCAATCAAGATTCTTGCGTCTACAGCCTTAAGCCCGCTTTTATCTGTATAGACTACAACCGGATTAATTTCTATATCAGTTATTCTGTCGCATTTTTTGATAATAGAGCTTATTTTAATAATCGTATCGATCACTGAATCAATATCCTTCTTCTCTTCACCCCTTGCGCCCAGGAGCAGTGGATATGATCTTATATCCTCAAGCATCGAGAGGGCAATGCCTCGATTCATAGGCAGTGTCCTGAAGGAGACATCCTTCATGACCTCAACATATATTCCTCCAAGCCCGCACATTATCACTGGGCCGAATGAAGGATCCCTTCTTGCGCCTATTATAAGCTCTGTCCCCTTCTTTACCATCTCGCATACTTCAATGCCCTCAATAACGGCATTGGGTTTATATGCCTTGCAGTTATGAATAATAGCTTCGTATGCATTGACTATCTCTTTCCTGTTCTCAAGATTAAGTATTACCCCTCCTACATCACTCTTGTGAAGGATATCCTTTGAAACAACCTTCATAACGACCGGGTAACCGATCTCTTCACCATATTTTACAGCTTCATTAATGTTCCTGGCAATTTTGCTCAAGGGTATTCGGATATCGGCGGCCTCCATTACTGCTGCACCTTCATTAGCCAGAAGGAAAGACCTGTTGTTCTTAAGGGCATTGTCAATGATCCTGTTTATGGCATCAGTATTAATTTCATATTCTTCTGAAGCAAGTGATATTTGATCCAGATATTTATAGTACTGATTATAGGCCCCTATACAAGAAACCGCCTGCTGCACCTCATTAAAAATAGGAATGCTTGTTGTCTTCAGAGATGCAATCGTGGATTCTACCTGATCGCCGCCGACAAGGGCATATGTAACAGGTTTCCCGGCCTTCATATGCTTTGAGTGTGTTGATACAAGCATACTCTCAAGATTTGCCGAGTCAAATGTAGCTGTTTCGCAGTAAAGGGCAATGGTCGAGTCTATCTCTTTTGATTCTGCTGATGCGGTAAGGGCAGCTTCGTAATCTGCTGCTGCTGCGCCCCCAGTGATATCAACCGGGTTTTTCGTAGACCCAAATGATGGTGTCACAGGGTCATAAATCTTTTTCAGTATCGGTTGATCATCATAAAGTTCAACCCCGTATTTTTCACATGCGTCTGTGGCAAGAACCCCTATCCCACCGCCGTTTGTGATTATTACGCTGTTATATCCTCTGGGAGGGGGGCTTGATGAAAAAAACTTGCACCAGTTAAATGCCTCTTCAACGCTTTCAGCCCTCACGACCCCACACTGCTTCATTATGGCATCAAATATTTCATCTGATCCGGCAAGCGAGCCTGTATGGGATGCAGCGGCACGCGCGCCTCTTTCAGATCTTCCTGATTTTATAACAATGACGGGCTTTTTGCTTACTGCCCTTCTCAGGCTGCTGATCAGCCTCTCCCCATTTTTAACGCCCTCCATGTATATCAGGATAACCTTTGTATCATCATGATCAATAAGATATTCAAGCAGGTCTGACTCATCCACATCACATTTATTCCCGATCGAAATGATAGATGAAAGACCGATCCCTGAAACAGCGGTTTTACCGATCATGGCAATACCGAGCGCGCCGCTCTGAGTAAGTATTGCCACATGGCCTGGGATTACCCTGCTTGCAGAAAAAGTGCAGTTAAGGGATACAGAAGAGGAGTATAGGCCGAACATATTAGGCCCTACTACCCTCATCCCGACCTTTCTGGCAATCTCTGCTATCTCCTTTTCTTCCCTGTCATTGCCTATCTCTGAAAAACCTGAACTGATTATCTGTACATACTTTACATTTTTTTCAGCGCATTTTTTTATCGCATTCACAACCAGGTTTGCGGGGATCACGATGGATGCACAATCCACCTCATCTTTGATCCCGAGTATATCCGTATAAACTTGATGACCATCAATAGCGCCGCCCTTTGGGCTGACTGGATAAACCCTGCCCTTGTACCCGCCTGATATAATATTATTGAAAACGCTGTAACCTATCTTTTTCCTGTCCTGCGATGCGCCTATGACAGCAATGCTGCCCGGCTCAAACAGGTATTTTATATCATGTTTGATCTCATTACCCATTGTTTTGCTCTCCAAGATCGGAAGAGCACACGTCTGAACTCCAGTCACCGCTCATTAT
>CAZXUA010000247.1:0-5479 GCA_964643755.1 uncultured Desulfatiglans sp.
GGCAGGCTACTGAACCAACAGGGATATGCTTCCTTTCGCCATTCACCTCATCAATGACAACAATAGCTGATTCAGGATTAAAATATTTTCTCGTTTCAAACCCATTTAGGAATTTTGGCAACTTGCCAATATTCCTAAATGGCATAATATTAAGTCAACAACTTGTTGGCTTTTTGAGTCTTATTTGGTCAGGCTATTGACTTGTATTACCACTAAAACCATGAAACAGGCAAAATGTTTTTTGTTTTTTTGTGTAAAAATGCAGGAATTATCCGCGTTCCGAAGCAGTTAACTTTTTAAACACGAAAGCTGAAAACCGGAATATCAATGGCTGAGTGCATTATCAGCAAATCCATGTATAAAGCGTAAAGCGTCTAGAATAAACTAAATAACTACTAGGATGCTGTAATATCAAGGCGGTTGAAGGTTGATATCTTTGACTGCGTTGAATTTTATTGGTGATTGAAAGAATATCAGATATCAAATCCTTGGTTGTGGTCATAATTAATTGAGTCAAGACACAGAGCGTCAAATCAGGGTGTACCCACGGGGACCATGGGAACAAGAGGCAATAGGTTCCCCCTCCCTTACCCCTCCCACAAGGGTCGGAAAAGAGAAAAGACTTGAGAATAAATTCAAGACAAAAACAAATGGATTCCCGTTGTAATTTATCCCGCATTTGATGAGGAGTGGGAATGACGTGGGTGTGTGTATTTCCATCTTCACGGGAATGACGAGTGGTGTGTGGATTCCCTGATCGGTGTCGGGGAATGATGAGTGGTGTATGGATTCCCCGAACCAGGCATTGGTAATATTATGTTCAGCAGTGATCGATAACGGTAACCTTTAATATACCAAATATTTTATGAGATGCAATTGTCAAATACTACGGGGTTGATTCATTCTCCTCTTCAGGGGCCTCTGGTATATCCAGCAGGTCAATCTCTTCCATATCCATGAGCGACATTGATTCTGAACCGACCTTTGTAACAAGACCTGCATCATCAATATTCTCAGTCTCCTCATCAGGTTCATATTCATCCCTGTATTGAAGACCTTTCCCTGAACTGGCAGCAAGATTGGCCCTTGATTCTATCTTTTCAAGCTCCTCCTGGCACGCAACACAAAGGACAGCCTCCGGAACAATCATAAGCCTTGCCTCCGGGATCGGTCTCTCGCACTCTTCACATATTCCAAAGTCCTGATCATGCTTTAACCTGTCAATCAGGGATTCAATCCTCTTCAGCTCAAATTTCTTTCGATCCAGAAACCTGTAATAATTCTGAGCAGCTATTTCCCTGTCTGTACGGTCCAGCTCATCTATCATTCCATCAAAGGATATCTTGCTAAAATCTTCGGCATTTTCCTTTATCAGTGAGTCTATAACCCCTTCCAGCTCTCTCTTTTTTGCCAGGAGATGGGAATGAAACCTTGCCCTGAAATGGTCGGTTCTTTCCTTTGTTCTAATTTTTTTTTCAGATTTATTAATAACAGGTATGATCTTTTTCTTCTGTTTTGAAGAATCAACCTTTGTTGACTTGTTTTTCATGAAATCTCCTCCCCATATATGCATGAGAGATATAGTGTTCTACTAAAAAAGGCATCAAATATTGTAAAATCCATAATGAATCAAGAAAAAAATGCATCCTAATAATATTTTTTTCAGGGATATTATTGCAGAATTTATGCCAAAATCATTTACCTTTTTTTGCCGGATGATAAAGGGTGTTATTCAGAAAATATCCCTTTTCCATTTTTATTTTCTACCTTTATAATCTTCCTTGTGTATATTGTATTTTGTAAGCAGTTTATGCATCTGTCTTGTTGTTATCCCTGCTGTTTCTGACGCCAGCTTGATTCGCCCCATGGTCTCGTTAAGCAGATCCATAAGATAATTTTTTTCAATCTCTTCAATACCCTTTTTCCGGATAGTTGCAAGGTTTCCGGTACGTTTTCTTGTGTTATCGACATCCTGGCGACCATACTCAAATATTTCCCCTGGAAAACTTTCCGGCTGCAGGATTGAGCCGGTCTCCAAAATGTATGCCCGTTCAATAAGGTTTTCAAGCTCCCTGATATTCCCCGGCCAGGGATAGTGCATAAAGGCCTCAATCACATCAGGTGAAAAGCCTTTAATAGCCTTTGTGTTGTGCTTATTCATCTTGTCCAGAAACATCATTGCAAGATGGGGGATATCTTCAGTCCGCTCCCTTAAAAGGGGCACCTCTATGGGAAATACGTTAAGCCTGTAATAGAGATCCTTTCTGAACTCGCCATCCTCGCACATCTTTTTCAGGTCCATGTTTGTGGCGGCAATAATCCTGGCATCCGTATGGATTGTAACCTCCCCTCCAACACGCTGAAATATACCATCCTGAAGTACCTGTAACAGTTTGATCTGTGCGGCAGGGGTTATTGTGCCTATCTCGTCAAGAAAGATTGTCCCCTTGTCGGCAATCTCAAATTTGCCAAGTTTACGCTTTATTGCGCTTGTGAATGCCCCCCTTTCATGGCCAAAGAGTTCGCTTTCTAACAGGGTGTCAGGTATAGCCCCGCAGTGGACACTGATAAACTGGGCATCCTTTCTGCTGCTGTGGCGGTGTATAAGCCTTGCAATAACCCCTTTTCCTGTCCCGGTCTCGCCCGTAATAAGTACTGTGCTGTTTGTTGGGGATACAGACTTAAGTTTTTCATAGACTGCTTTCATTTTTATATTTGCAGTCCTCATGGTCTGTTGAATATCTGTATCTTTCAGCCTGTCTTTTAAAAAATCAGGTTCTGACCGCGCAATAAGGGATTCTTTAATATTCTTTAAGACAGAATTGACTTCATCGGGTTTGATCGGAAAGAGTATGTAATCGCTTGCACCCTCTTTAACCGCATTTACCGCTTCTCTTATCCTTTCCACTGAAGTGATAATAATAATGTCAAGGGCAGGGTACAGACTCATAAATGACTGTAAGTAGTTTTTATAACTGATACCATTCTTTTCAGTCATACTGAACAGAGAGATATCCATAAACAGATACTCATAACGCCTGGTCTGGAGCATTGAGATGGCCTGGGTATCATTTTCAGCCTTGCCGATCTGAATCTCCGGCCCAAAACAGGGCATAAGCTGCCAGTACACATCCGGGTTTTTTGATAATAAAAGTATGTTCTGCATCGCCTGATTTTCCGGTTGAAATGTAATTTAAAATTTTATTACCTCTATCATAAAGAGCAATCCCTAAAAAGCTTTTTTATTGTATGGAAAAATATTTGAAAAATATCTACTTGAGGGTGATACCTTAATGAAAATATGAGGTGACCGGGAAAAGGATGGAGGATATTATAGAATACCAAAAAAGGCGCCCCTTTTTTCCAGTGGGAAAAAGGGGCATCTTCTATAATAACTTCATTAGCCCTGTTTTTTAAGCCATTCAGCGCCGTAACGGTTACATTCATCGATAACGATAGGTGTAACATGTTTGTTAATAGTCTCAAGACTCGGGATACAGGGGAGGAATGAACCGCCCGGGGCAAATTTATCTATAGCCCAGCGAACTTCTGAGCGGATTAGTTCTTCTGTAGCGTCTGCCTGGTCGATTACATGCTGCCTGATACCGCCCATGATGAGCATTTTATTGTTAGTGTTTTTCTTGACAAGCTGTATATCATTTGTGGACATAGCTCCCTGCCACATATCAATGCCAATATCTACCATATCTTTTTCGAGCCCCATACAGTAGGTGTCTGAGTGATGCTGAACAAGAACACCGCGGCTTTTTATATAGCTGTACAGACGGGCGTAATGAGGTTTAAGCAGTTCACGAAATGTATCCGGTGAAAAAAACAGGTTATCTTTTGAGCCCCAGTCATCATGGGAGTGGATAACATCCGGCTGAAGGTTGTCAATCAGCTGTTCTACTACCTCAAGCTTCCAGTCCGTATAGGCTTCAAAAAATTCATTCATGGATTCAGGCTCACCATACATGTTCATCAGGGCGTCTTCAAATACCATCAGGCAGTGAGTGCGTTCAAACAGCCCTCGGAAGGTTGGAACCATGACCAGTGTAGTATCTCTGTCAATCCCATCAATTGTTCTTTTGGCATCGCTCCAGTCAAGTTTTGGGATCTTGGGAAATTTGACATAATCTTTCCATTTTGTAATGTCTTTGATTACCTGGTTGTTTTTATTGACAATGGGAATAATTCCGGGGTCACCGGGCAGAAATCGAAGTGTACCGCCCCAGTTGTCAATAGCCGCTTCGCCGGAAAACTGGAGAATATCCCAGATAGAAATAGGATCTATTACACAGTGAAACATAATCTGAGGAAATGCTTCAAACCCATAACCCATCCATTTCATGGGCTGCTCATTATTTAACACGGACAGAAATTGCTCTTTTTTATTCATATCTGAAAACCTCCTGAAATTGTTTATGTTAATTAAAATGAGTGGAATATATTTGGGATAGCATTATGTGTCAAGAAAATTATGGTAATAATAGCTCTTAACTTATTAACCTTTCTGGAAAAAATGGTCATTTTTAATTGTATGAAAAACCGCTGATGGCTGTATTGATGCAGGGTTTATTTAATATTATTAAATATTATTTTTAACACCATCAGGAATGATTGGAACTTTTCAACCGGAATGGTTGGAACCAATGACCGGACTCACTGGGAAAAATGATGCGGAACATCCAAGAACCTCTTCTTTGAGTTTTTTAAGTTGCCTGTTGCGGTATTTAAGATCATCGGAGATCAGTTCCTGCAACTGTTCGGTATTAAGTATATTGTCTTCCCCTGTTGCTGTAACATCAACAAGGGCCATACGTGCTTCAACCCGTTCCTTGAGATTGATATAATTATCAAGATCATTGGTCGGCCAGAAATTAACTAGGGTCCATCCAGAAAGAGGCAAATTCTGGATGGGGCTTTCTGCATTCAGCGATCAGCCGCCTGTCCCGCCATAGCCTCACGCGAAGGCGGATCAGCTTAAGGCTTCAAAACAAAGACTTGGCAAATCGCTATACGCTCCACCCTGCAAATATCTATTTCTGATTAGCGCTAACTAATTAAAATTATTTTATTTAATTAATGTTTGTATTAGCAGAAAAGTAATCAATTAACAAATATCAATGATTAATTATCAATTAACAGCAATCAATTAATTCTCCTTGATGTAATCAGCTTGTCTGATAAAATCAATCATGAAAAAGGTTTCCATGCTGCGTGAAACTAAAAACCGGAGGGTAACATATTATGGATTTTATGGTATGGTGCGACCTGTTTAAGATCGGGCACCCGATTATCGATGAACAGCATCAGAAGCTCATTGTAAAAGAAAAACCATCCTTTAAAGATGGTTTTTCTTTTACATAAATAATTTACTTTACAGCCTTTTTGAGTGTCTCAACCATATCGGTCTTTTCCCAGTTGAACTCAGATCGGAAGAGCGTCGTGTAGGGAAAGAGTGTAGGATAGGGTGTAG
>CAZXUA010000248.1:0-5440 GCA_964643755.1 uncultured Desulfatiglans sp.
TCGTCATGCCCGGGGCAGTGATTCAGTGGCGGAGGGAGTGGGAGTCGAACCCACTCCTTTGAAGAGCGTGTCAATGTAGATTCAATGAGTTAGGCCTAAAAAAATCTGTTGGCAAAGTGTTGGCAAAGAGACAAGAATAACAGTCTCACTATACTATCGGATCCAATGATTCTAATGTAAATCAGTCCTCCCACTCCCATGCACAAAACCTTTTGAATTTCTCATCTACCTCATCTGCTGCTGATTTCTCAGCAATAGCACCATAATATGAGTGGACGTTGATGTTCTTTGGTTTAGTGTGGACTTGCGGTGTATACGGATTCCAACTTTTTTTATCTTTAATTTCTTCGTAGCCTGTATTTATTGTCTTTAACCAAGAAACACATATTACTCTTGCCCCTGTCTGCATTATATTTAATCTCGCTGCTTCAAGCGAGTAGCCCCTAGTGCAGAAATCATCTATAACCAGTACAGTCTTCCCTTTCTTCAAAGGTGATTTTTTATATTTCATCGACTGGTCTAAATTTTTCATGGGATTTGGATTTAAACAGATTGTGTTTAATTGATCTAGGTGTGAGACATGCGTTCCAGCTGTTCTTGCAGCTTGAAGTTTTTTAGCATCAGTATGACGTATTATAAGATCTGGTAAAAACCTTGCATGAAAACAGCCAGCAAAATGATACAAGGGCTCTTCCATGATATTGGGTCCTGAGCTGGCAAGGTGGCCAGGATAGCATGTTATATAATCTATTTTTTCATGAATTCTTGATAAATAAAAAGTTGACCAAAGGTATTGCTCCCAAAACTCAGGATGTCCCCCTCCAAATTTAGCTGCACTTTTAGCATCCTTAGAATAATCGATATATTGTTCATATTGTCTTGTTAGGGTGCTGAAAGGTGCAAGCGAATAATATTCTAATCCATTATTTTTTATCTCAAAATGCCAGAGATAGTTTCTCCTGCAAAATATATCTATGAATCGGGCAACATCTTTTACTGTTTTAAATTCAAGTCCATATCTTGAGCCAGTATTATACCAAGTGGCTTTAAGAAAAAGCACCTCACTGTTAACAGCAGCCCTCATATCTTCATCAGTATTACCTAGATAGATTATTTCATAAGGTTCCCAACCCATCTTAGAACAAATAGAGTGAATTGATGCCTTTAATGGTTTAAAATTACAGTCACCTCTTTGTGCTATAAACCATTTTATTCCGGGTAAGTCGTCTTCTAATGCATTGTCAAGATTTACTCGTTTCCCATTAACATTAACTGTCCATTGGGAATTTGAGAAGAAGACAGGTTCAATTCCAACCTTTTTGCAAAAATTGACCAATTTTATAATTGAATCAAGTAATTCTTGGTTTACCCTACCTTCTTGGATTAGAACATCACGAACCCCCATCAACAGCCCTCGTATTTGATGGCTCATAATGTACCCCCTAGTTAATTAAAAAAGGTGCAATTGGACGCTATTCTTATATTCATGTTGTAAGTTGATTAATTCTCTTATTTTCTTAATAATATCAGATTCATTGCCTGGTATAGAAAACACAGGGACATTCATCTTATATAATAGTTGAAGCTCTTTTCTATCATCGGACCAGTCTGACATTCTAATCCCAATTAAGTGTTTGCCGTATGTTTGTGCATAATTAACTGTGTGGGCTGTTCCTCCTTTTACTTTCCATTCTATAGGAATGGTAATATTTGCGAGACCTGCTTGAAGCCTATTTCTCCTAACAAAATTTTCTGCACTATAGCCTTGCCTTGGTAGATACTCTGTTACAATCACTCCGCCGCAATCTATTATTTTATTACGTAAGTCACTAGCCATAGCTGAAGTTTTAAAATATATACCAGTACCAATAATTGCTACTGTCGGAGTATGGAAACGCATTGCATTGATATGGCTCTCTGAATCTATTCCTTCAGCCAAGCCACTAATGATGCAATACCCCATGTCCGCTATTAAAGCAGACAGGTACTTTGCTAGGAAAAGCCCATCCTGTGTAGGTTTTCGAGTCCCTATTAATGCAATAGATGGAAGAGTGAGAATATCTGGATTGCCTTGTACAAATAACCATTCAGGATGATCAGGGATATGCCTTAAACTGTTTGGGAACCTTGGATCTTCTTTTAATAGGACTGTAATATTTTTATGAGAAAATTCTTTCAGAATCAATTTTGCTTTTGTCCAGATCTCTTTTCTTTTATCATACCAGCCTGATAAATCATTATGAGAAATCCGCAATTGGACATCATGAAAGGCTTGGATTAGGTTATCTTCAGATTTAATTTTGATAATATCTTTGAAGGGTATACCATTCTTCCTAATTTTCCAAAGAGACCAATAACCAAGACCCTTTAATTGTGATAGAGACAATAAACTAAGGACTTCATATAATAAGTCTTCATGGTAAGTTCCCTCGAGATCAGAATCTATTGCGTTAAAATTATTAAATAAATCGCTCATTGTCCAGCCTTTGGAGAAAAAGTAAGAAACACAACCTCCATTGCTACTAAAAAAAACAACATACCTTGTTTAGTTCTATATGGGATTCATATCAATTAGTATGTCATAATAGTATATGCTTCTCTCAGTCCACTACTTATGATTCTTTCCCAAAAAGATCCCCCCCACCCATTTTTTTCCAGAAGGTCTGCAGTTCAGCTCTCGATATAAGCAAGTACCTCCCGGCCTTCGCGGCTTTAAGTTTCCCGGCCCTTATCCATCTGCGGACACTCTCCGGATGAACACCAAGGAGCTCGGCGATCTCGTCGGGTTGGAATACCAGCTTGTCTTTATCAACGGCCAAATCAAATATCCTCTCTCGGAGCCTCAACGCATCTTCACCGTCCAGGTGGGTGAGCTCCGGATGTTCACGGCCGATTATATCAAGATTCTCCCTCGCCCGCCTTACTTTTTCCATGTCGATCGACTTCATGCCACGAGAATCCTCTTCACCTGCTCTGCCCTGAAAGGGGTTCCCGACCTCGTGAGGAAACCCCTCCGCTCGAGCTCCCTGCATATTGCCGAGAGATTGAGGCCGGCACCACGAAGCCTCTTGATCTCAGATATGACGTTCTGCTCCTCGGGGTGTTCCTCCAGGTGGATCCCGTCACTCGAGAGCCGGTATCCGTAGGGGATGGCCCCTATACGCTCCCTCCGTGCCTTCTTGGCCTGCATGGCTGAGACTGTACGGGCCTTGATGATAAGGCGTTCGTATTCTGCAAAGGCATCGATCATACGGCGCATGAGGATATCAGCAGGGCTGTCAGAGTCGGTACCCTCCCCAGCAGCAGAGACCACCCGGGCCCCCTTCCGAGATACTGCGCTCTCGATCATGGCAACGATGATGGGATCTCTTCCAAGGCGGTCTCGTTTGGCCACGATGAGCGTATCGCCCTTCTTGATCTCGTTGATGACATGTAGGAGTCCTGGGCGCTTCTCGAGGCCTGCGGCTCCGCTCACGCCCTCGTCACTGAACACTAACACCTCTCCCAATGTGCTGAACCTGCGGAGGTAGCCCCAGCAGGAATCCTCCTGGGCATGGAGCCCGGCCCGGCTGTCGGCCTGTTCGTCCGTGCTGACTCTCAGATAGATCAGATATTTCATGCTTGACCTCCATTCATGTACAATTATATAATATTTGATGCAACAATAAGCAACAATATATCACAAGGGGAACGGTGTGTGAATACTTAAAGACAAAACAAAGCCTCACGGTTTGAGAGGATAGATTATGTTTGGAGATCTATTGTTGATCTCTTGGAACAGGAAACGTCATTTTATTAAAGAAATCATCGGTCCGGGCAAAACGAGAGGTATGTGTTAGTATCAACGGTGGAGATCACTCAGCACTACAACTTATGTATGACACGTGATTTCTACATTCAGTATTATCGTGCTGATTACCGGCGGCTGAAAGCCGTCCGGTGGATTGGATTGTTACACAATGCTATCGTCCACATGTCCACAAGACCATATCTATCTTTCGAGGTGTCCACGATTCGGTTAAAAAAAGTGCATTCAGTTCTCTTGCTTTTCGCCTCATGAGGGAAATGAGTAGTACCCCATCTTTGATATTAAGCGCGTTGGGGTTCATTCTTTCGATTTTATTGGCCTCCGGAAGAAGAGATACTTGCAGCAATGCTTTTACCGCAAATTGATCGATTGTACCAAAAAAAGAGGGATAAAAAATTGCCAGAAGGCCGGAAGCACCTGGTGCTCCAAGCCCACTTATTCCAGTTGCTATCTGAAGACCCTGTTCGATATTGTTCAAATCAAAATTGAGTAATTTCTCTTTTATTCTGAAGAGGTAAGCATGGCCTCGTTCATCTACTGAGCGACGAAGATATTTTGTGGTAGAACCATAGCGGTTAGGAGCAGTGTATTTCCATTTGAAATACTTATGAAGAAGAAATTCATACCATTGCATCTCGTCCATGCTTGCAATTTCTTCAACTTGCAATTGCTGTATTTCCTGCTCAAGCTCAAGGTTTGTAGGTTTCAAATACGACCAGTACCGTTTTAGTGCTATTTCCCATTCTTCTGCCCTTGGTTCATTCCAGAGGCTATCCGGGGAAAGCATGTTTTTCCTCCATTAGGTATAACGTAAGGATCACCGGCGGCTGAAAGCCATCCAGTGCATCCTTTGGTTATGCAATTTTTTATTTTTGCCATTCATCAGTACACTTATAATCCTTTAACAAATATGTTTTTAGCAAAGCAGCCGCACTCACAGTCCAGTTCTTATCCTTCTGATCCAAGCTCTCACCGAAGTATCCATTTATACTATCAATAAGTTTTTGTTTCTGTGCAGTGCTTATGTTCAAATGACTCATGTGCCCTTCACTGTCTGGCTTCATATCTATTAGTAAGGCAAACACCATAGGCATTAACTGGAAGATAGATTCATCAATATATTCAACCTGAGCCGTTATCTGTGGCATTATCGCAGCCATTTTCCCGTAATCAACTCCAGGTTTGGGACCCGATAAAAGAGTTGTTACTATTTTAATCAAATCATCATGAAGTTCATGTTTCTTTTTGTAGAACTCAATAGTTGTAGGAAGCAAGGTGTCAAAAGGTTTATTGAGGTTCATTCCTTTTAGGTTCTGGATGCTATAATTAAGTTCCAATTTTACTCGTGTGCTGTTACGAATACCTGACATCAAACTTGCAGTGGTGGGATCATCTGCTTTCTTATCAACTTCTATGTCCTTTGTTGCAACTTTCTGTAAATTATAGATTGTCCCTAGCGACCTTATATATTCATTTACGACATCATAATGTGGCGTTTCTTTTTTTTCAGCAGCTAAAGATACAGCAGAAATTGATAAGAATAAAATTATAATTATTGGAGAATATTTCATTGTATCCCTCCGTTAAACTCATTTTCAAAGCTATATGCCATTAACAATAATGCATAACAAT
>CAZXUA010000249.1:0-5382 GCA_964643755.1 uncultured Desulfatiglans sp.
CAGATGGTCAAGGGACAGGTTTTTACCTTGGGACACAGATTAGATAGGAATAAATTATGAAAAGAGTATGTATTCTATATGACACTGTATCAGGGTCAACCGCCGAGATTGCAGAGATGTTGAAGGATGAATTATCTTTGAGATCCTGTTCTGTAACTCTCATGTCCATTGCCAAAAAATGTGTTCTGGATGATTTTGATATTGTGATCATCGGTAGCCCATTACGATTTGGCGGCTTCACATCCGGAATGCGGAAATTCATAAGAAAAAATAAAAACCAGCTCAAGGCTAAACCGCTTTTTGTCTATATCACACTCCTCTATTTAACCAGGATAGATAATAATTCCCCCTTTGAGATGCCATGTTATATTGACCCATCACTGGAGGTAAGAAGCTTTGTGAAAAATGAGGCGTCATCAATGGATATGAGCCATTCACTCGCATATTACTATAATAAATTGGGCCATCATCTACAAGGTATCCATCCACAGGGCATCGCCTTTTTAAATGGAAGACTTATTATTGAAAAATTGCCTCTACTGACAAGGCTTTTTATGAAAATTGTGATCAGACTGACCACAAAAGAGAAAGAGGGTGATTTTATAAATCCCGGCGCAGTAAAGGAATGGGCAATGGAGATATCCTCTTTATTAATGAGATGAGCATGATGAAACAGACTGCAACAGAAAAGGGATATATTAAAACAGGTCTTGGCATTGATGCTGGAGGGACATACACGGATGCGGTGATTTATGACCTTGAGAATAATATTACCATCTGCAAGGCAAAGGCCCTTACCACCAGGTGGGATTTTACAGTCGGCATCAAAGGGGCCATTGAAACCCTGGATAAAAGCCGGCTGCCCTTTATAGAACTGGTCTCATTATCCACAACCCTTGCCACAAATGCCATTGTAGAAAACGAGGGGCAGAAGGTGGGGTTGATACTTATGCCGCCCTATGGCCATGATGTTACAAAAAATATCTCATACCACCCTAAGGCAATCATACAGGGGCAGCTTGAGATCTCCGGTGAAGAGATCACCCCTATTAATCCTGATGAGGTCAAAGAGGTTACGGCACAGATGATAGAAAAGGATCATGTAACCGCCTTTGCTGTATCGGGATATGCTGGCTCTGTTAATCCTGAGCATGAGCTTAAGGTAAAAAGTATCATCCAGGATGAAACCGGACTTTTTGTCTCATGCGGCCATGAGTTGTCTGACACACTCAATTTCCAGACAAGGGCTGTTACAGCCATGCTCAATGCAAGGATTATTCCGAGGCTTGCGAGCCTGCTCACTGACCTTGAAAAGGTTCTGGATGGATACAATATCAGCGCACCGGTTGTTGTAGTAAAAGGGGATGGAACCCTGATCAGCGCAGAGATGGCAAAGATGCGTCCGGTTGAAACCATACTCTCCGGGCCTGCCGCAAGCGTAGCCGGGGCAATGCATCTTACAGCTCTTAATGATGCCATAGTGGTGGATATGGGTGGAACAACAACCGATACAGCCGCCATCTCAGAGGGGCTTGTAAGGTTAAATGAACATGGTTCCATGGTAGGTGGCCATAGGACCCATGTCAAGGCGCTGGATATACGCACAGTGGGCCTTGGCGGAGACAGCCTGATATTGTATGAAAAGGGTAAATTCAAGATTGGGCCGAAGCGGGTTGCCCCCATTGCATGGCTCGGCCACTATTATCCTGGCACAGGGGCAGCGCTTGATTTTATAGAGAATAATATTAAACACTATGGCGGCACCACCTTGACCATGCAGATTATAGCGCGTACAGGGAATACAAATACCATTTCGCTAACGCCTATCGAAGAAAAAGTCATTTCCCTTCTTGATCAGAGGCCCTATTCCATGGATGAACTTGTTCCCCTCTCCGGAGTGCTATCCGAATGGACACTTCCTTTGCAGCGTCTTGAGGAGAATTTTATGATCCAGAGATGCGGTCTCACCCTTACAGACCTTCTGCATATTGATGGCAGGTTTAGAAAATGGGAGGCAAAATCATCTGAGCGGTATGCAGGCCTTTATGCATTTTTAGCTAAGAGGAGCATCCCTGAACTGATTGACCTTCTCATGGATATGGGGGCGCGCCAGCTCTCCATTGAATTGCTTAAACATGCGCTGAATGATATCAACCCTGATGAACTGGATAAAAGCCATGCATGCAGGAGGCTCATTTATCACCTTTTAATAAAACAGCATCCCGATTACGAGGTGGCGATTAACCTTAAACACCCTGTAATTGGTATTGGTGCGCCCATTCATTTTTTCCTTGATAAAGCGGTTAAGCAATTAAAGACAAATACGATTATCCCTGATGATGCTGATGTCGCAAATGCCATTGGCGCAATAACAAGTCATGTGGTTGTACATAAAAAGCTTGCCATTCTCCATGATGGTCTCGGAAATTATAGCGTTGAAGGGATATCGGGTAAACGTCAATTCCGGATCCTTGATGAGGCAGACAAGTTCGTAAGAGAAAGGCTGACAGAACTGGTGCATAAACAGGCCAGGGAGGCAGGCACAGGCAACCGGGCAATCACATTTGAGACAAAGGATCATGCACCCATAATAGCCACAGGCGACCCGCTGTTTGTAAAGAGAACCATATCCGCCACACTCAAAGGAAGGCCGGATATGTTGTTAAAAAAACTCATACGATAAAATTAAGGAATATAATTGAGGATCGCTTGCCGGTTTTTATGAGAACCAGGGAGAATAGAAGTTTTAAAATAATATTCACCACAGGGCGATGAGGAGACAGACCAATTATTGCCCATTGCTGGCCTGCCTGATGGGTAACAGCCTGAATAAAAATATTTAAAGAAAGACCTTTTTTATCATCTAATCAGCAGTTGATGTAAGGTCAGATTAAATGTATAAGGTATTTACAGTTCATAGTTCCTTTACAGAGTTTAAACTGAAGAGGATAACATTAAATATACAGGGATGAGAATCCAAAGGAGGGGGTAAGAAATGAGTGAGACAAAGTATGGTAAGTATATTGTTACAGAGCTCAAGGTGCCTGAAGAAAAGAAGAAGATAGAGGCAGCATATTCAAAATATGCAAAGCGGATACTGTGGCTCGATAAAAACGTGGTTGAGGGCGCATTTCATATGAATACCGCCTGGTATTTAAAGGCGGCCCAGACCCTTGAGGACTGCCCCCATGTGCATGATTCGGATGAGATAATAGGCTTCTTTGGTAACAACCCGGATGACCCCTATGACCTTGGCGGCGAAATTGAGATGTGGATTGAGGATGAAAAACATATCATCACAAAGAGTGCACTGCTCTTTATACCTGCCCACATGAAACACTGCCCCCTTTTACTTAAAAGGGTAGACAGACCCATATTCCATTTTACGACCGTGCCGGGTAAACTCTACATAAAGGATGAAGAGGGGAAATAGTTACATGTTCTCATCATAAGGATGCTTAACGGTGTGTTAATTTTGCCAATAAAATATGATGTCAGGTTAATTCTTGTCAATTCAAAATGCAATCTTGGATTGACAAGAAAAATAAATTAAAATTGTATCATACATGTCCCGGTTGCGGGCAATGTTTGCTGATAAGCTCGGTGAACGGGCAATATCGGGGTTATACCGGGGTTATTTTGATATGACATATAATCGAAGAAAGGAGAAGCAATGGTCACTTCAATCATCTTAATGAATGTTGAGCGTAAAAATATAAATCAGGTTGCAGAGCAGTTGGCAGATGTTCCCGGCATTACAGAGGTCTATTCTGTAAGCGGAAAATATGACCTGATTGCTATTGCCAGGGTGAAAACAAATGAGGAGCTGGCAAATTTAGTCACTAAAACAATATTGCAGATTGAACCAATAACCAGAACAGAAACAATGCTCGCATTTAAGGCCTACTCAAAACATGATCTTGAGGCGATCTTCAGCATAGGGATGTAATATTTCTGAACGGATAATTAAAATGCCAGTAGCTATTCATATATAAAAGAGCCGCTGCTGTGAGTGCTGCAATAACAATTATTGCTGATATTAATATTTTATTAATCATCATACCCAAGAATAAAAGGAAACAGTGTTAAGGGAAACAACGCTGGTTATAGAATAACCCCATTCAATAATCTGATATTTCCTTCGGGCCACATTCTTTTCCAAGCCATCAAAGTGCCATCACTCATAACTCAAAGAAATAAGTCTCTGCTCTATATCATTTGCATAACTTGAGGAATGTAAACCTGATAAGAGTGTGATGATTATGATCATTAAGGACATTTTAAATCTGATCATGATGATATTTCCCCTTTATACTTCATAATATTTCGCTCCGCTGGAGCTAATAATTTTTTAATCATATACATTCTATTAATATTCCGCACCTCTGGTGCTGATTTTAAAACCAGAAATGAATCGTGCATAATACGCGCATTTTTTTAGGGGAATCCTGTAGGGGTGAAAAATTTTCGCCCCTACCTTTTCGTTTATGGTGTACCCCCTATTTTAAGATTATCGCCCCCTGATACCTGAACAGATCATGTATTGTTTCAATATGCGCATCATCTATGTCCGGCAGGCTGTTTAAAAAGAAAAAGCCCATATCAGATATCTCCTCAGTCGATTTTAACAGCTCCCCTGAATAATCCTCTGTAATAAAGGCCATTATGTATTGCTGAACCTTTTCCCCGTTCTCACATTCAATGTGATATACAGGGTCAGAGTAATAGGCAAAGGGTATTAACTGGCCGATACTCAGGCCTGTTATGTCAAAGACTTCTCTTCTGGCCGCTTCAAGTACGCTTTCATCGGGCTCAACAGAGCCCGCAGGGATTTCCCATTTATTGGTCGCTGTTCTTTTGACCAGCAGTATTTTTCCGTCATGATCTTTTATGACGATCCTTACCCCCGGCGCGACAAGCATGTCAGAATTATATTGAACCCGAATTTGACCGATGTATGAATCATTCACTGAATTCATTGTTTTCATATCATTCTCCCTGTTTGATTGTTTGAATTGATTGTAGCCAGGGTTTATGAATTGAATATGAATGAAGCGTGAATTATCAGAGAAAAATGAATTATACCCAACCGTTATATTAAGTTCTTCTCAATAATCCTGATTTGTTTCTGTAGTGCTGCATTTTCCCCTGCCATACCTTGTAGGGAACGCTGATATTGAATAAAAAGCTGGTTTCCATGATCAAGTCATGGAATTACATGCTACCGCTTTCGTCATTCTCCGGCTTGACCGGAGAATCCATTTATTATTAAAGATTATTGTATAATATTCTATGCTCCTATTTTACTAAAAACTCCACTGTATCTGTTTCCGATTTGATATTATCATCTGCAAAAATTACCCTTGCAATAACTGTATGGCT
>CAZXUA010000250.1:0-5376 GCA_964643755.1 uncultured Desulfatiglans sp.
AGGAAATGATATGGAGAGTTTCAGGCCATTTTTTTTCAAGTTTAACATGCTGTTATCACTATCTTTTAAAGTGTTTGAGGAATGCGAAAAGGATTTATTACCAGGGTGCCTATATAAATTATATCCTGTCGCATAATCGTTTACAAAACAGCTCTTAACGCTAACGCAACCTGAAATGAGCATAGATAAAATGATGGTTAAAACTGATATGGCTACCCTGCATTTCATCTTTTTCCTCCATATGCGAGCAGCAGCAAACCAAAGAGTCTATCACGTTTTTCAGAAGGTATACTGTGCACTGATAATCTTTTATTCAGGCTGGTCGCCTTTTTTGTTACAAGACCAGGTCTAACATTCTCAACCTTTGTTTCATTATCGATAACTATGCTTTTAATGGTTGCCTGTTTTTTTATACCTGTCTCATACCCTGTTTTATTGATACTGGCTCCTATACCCATATTTATATTTGCTGAATTTGTATTGGGAATAGAAATGAAGGCAATGGTAAATATCATTATAAAAATTATCTTTTTCATGGCACTCTCCTATTTTAAAACCCCTGAAAGATGATTCTTTGTTATCCTTGCCCATATCCAGTTCAATCTTTGTGCCAGGGAGGATAAAAACTTCACTAATTCAGATGCTATGCTTTTAACATCTTATTTTTATTGCAAAATATAAAAGGTTAAATAGACAGGACACTTACGATGATATATTTATCAGGCTGTTTAATGGATGAAAATGTATATTAATATGTATAGTAAAATAAAAATAGGTTATTGTCTGTATTATATATCATTCATTCCACAGGTAGAGCCCAGTAGTTTTATCCACCTCCCTTTTAAGCCCTGCTCCGGAAAACTGGGTTATTATGAACTCACAGGCAAAGACTATTGTGCCAGGCGCAAGGTGACCGCCATATGCATTTCCTGATTCATCAGCCAGTACAATATGAGCATGAACAAATGGTTTATCTTCCTTGATTGTAATATTTCCAGTTAAATTAATGATTTCAGATGGCCTGTCATAATTAATATACTGGTATTTTCTGGTTGCCTGATTAAAAAAGGCGACACATGCCCTCTGAACAGCGCCTATTGCCTCTATCTTTCCAAGTGTGATCTTTTCTTTTATGCAAATACTGGTCAGTTCTTCAAGGATATCATTTCCGAAACCCAGTTTACCTATTAGAATATTGTCTTTTGCTTGTTTATAATCAACCACTTATATTATCCTTTTAAAAAGTTATAAAATATTCCGACTGCCTTAACATGTTATTTTTATTAATATGAATCTTGAAATATACTCTCTCATATATTTTTTAAACCTTTATCAGATATCAGAGATGTACATGACAGTTCAACCAGTTTTATAATAGGATTATTTCTGTTGAATAGTATTTTATTTTCTGGGAACACTAACATGATTGAAATTACACCGAGGGCCATTCTCCTGATGAAAGATTTTTTTAAAAATAAAAAACCTGGTCATATCAGGATTTTTATAACCGCTGGCGGGTGCGGTATCAGGACCTTTGGTGTGGCGCTTGAAAAACCATCAAAAAATGATGAGCTGTTTTCAGTAGATGGTTTTACATTTATTGTTGATAAAAAGCTCTGGGAAAAGGTTAAACCAGTAAAGATTGATGCAGACAGCATATCATTCAGGATAAGCGGTACTGGCATAGAGCCCAACAGCGGATGCGGCGCATGCGGCCTTATATGTGGCCTTACAGGAAGCAAAAGGTGTTCAGGTGACTGTAAAAACTGCACCCATCCATGCAGTAATAAAAAAGGGGATAAATATAATTTAATTTAAGATTCTTGACTCTAAATTAGTTAATCATATATAATCTATCTATAATATATGTTTCCTTAACAGGACAAGATATGGCCGATAAAAAAGATAAGGGTAGCAGGAGATCAGGGACAGTTCTGGAAAAAAAAACAAGAAAATCACAACCACATCAAAAAGGCATCTCTAAAAAGATTCTTGATTTTGAAAAACTTATATCAGGTTTTTCAGCGGCCCTTATAGCAACACCGCAGGAAAATCTTGAAAATGAATTGAACAACTGGCTTAAAAAATTTGTAGAATTTCTTGGTGTTGACAGGTGTGTTGTTAATGAAATCCTGGATGATGAAAAGACAGTACATCGTTTGCTTAATTACACAGTAACTGATATCGATATCCCTTTGCTGCCAGAAAACTTCAGCCCTCCTGAAGGTGTAATAGATGAACTCAAAAAAGGCCTTATGATAAAAGCAGAAAAGATTCCTGATGATCTTCCCATGTGTTTTAGAAACGGAATTATAGAAAAAACAAGAACAAAATCAGTGGTAATTATTCCATTTTCAGCAGACAACAGGGTGATTGGCTCTATTTTATTTGCCAGTTACAGAAAAGAACGCAAATGGTCAGGGAATATTACCAGACGGATCAAGCTTATCGCTGTAATAATAGCCAATGCAATCATAAGAATACATTCACACAAGGCCCTTATTGACTTGGCCAGAGAGCAGAAACAGCTTGAAGAGACATATTCATCTGTTATAAAGAATGCCAATCTAGGTTTTATGATAATTGATTTGCCCAGCAATTCTATAATTGATGTCAATGATGAATACTGCCGCATGTCAGGCTACAACAGGGAAGAGCTTTTAGGAAAAAAAACCTGGGAAATCGATGCCTCTATGGATCCCGAAAAGATCGGGAGAGAAACGAATATCGCAATTGAAGAGGGATCCATACATATTATTACAGAACATAGAAGAAAGGATGGAGGCATCTTTGATGCAGAGGTCAGCAGCACCCTTTTTTCAAAAAACAAGAATATTGTATACAGCTTTGTACGTGATATCACTGATCTTACACAGGCGAGAAAAGATCTGGAAGAACGCCTTGAGTTTGAACAGCTTTTAACAGAATTTTCTACAACACTTATTGATATAAAGCCCGATAACATTAATAAAGAGCTGAACCAGTGGCTGAATAGACTTGTAACACTATTAAAGCTTGATCGTGGTGTAATTACAGAGTATTTGCAGGATCAGAATATGATCCGGGTTCTACTCAATTACACAGTAACCGGAGAATCAATTGCCCCCCTTAGAGAATTCTATGAAATACCTGAAGCATGGATAAAGGAATATTTAAAAGGAGAAATAATAAGGGCTGAAAGGATACATGATGGTCTTCCTTCCATGATCCTTGAATGGGCGAAAAGAGATGGCATAAAATCATTTGTTATTGTGCCACTTAAAATAGGTGATCAGGTTTTAGGAAATATTACACTTGCTAGTCATACAAATGAACGTGACTGGCCTGACAACCTTGTAAGACGAATAAGGCTTATCGGTGAAATAATTGCGAATGCCATTCTCCGCATGCGATCTCAGAAAAAATTAAGTGATGAAGTTGAACGCAGGGAGATGCTGGAACAGAGATACTCAAACATATTAAAAAATGCCAGTGTGGGTTTCTGGATCACTAAATATGGGGAATCTTCCATTCTGGATGTTAATGATGAGTATTGCCGCATGTCAGGATACTCCCGTGAAGAACTTCTCCTGAAAAAAATCTGGGAAATTGATGCCTCTCTTGACCCTGATAAGGTTGCCCAGGTGGGGAAAAGAATTGTTAAATCAGGCGCAACACACCATGTCACAAAACACATAAAAAAAGATGGCAGCCTTTTCGATGTAGATGTGAGCAGCAACCTTTATGAAGAAGAGGGGATTGTATGCAGTTTTATGAGGGATATAACCGATCTTAATAATGCCCGAAAAGAACTGGAGGAACGTCTTAAATTTGAAGAACTTATTTCAGATTTTTCAACAGAACTGATATCTCCTGATGATTATTCTAAAAAGCTTAATTACTGGTTAAAGAGGTTTGTTGAATATCTGAAGGTTGACAGAGGGGTTATTGTTGAGCACATCATTGATTTAAGAAAAGTAAAGGTGGTGATGCAATATTCTGTCCCTGAAATTGATCTGCCTCCTCTTGATGTGCTTTACGATATACCGGAAGATGAGATATTAGAATTTCAAAAGGGCATGTTTCTTAAAGCGGAAAAAATACCTGATGATATCCCTGAATTGCTGAGAGGGGGATTAATAGAAAATGATAATACAAGGTCTGTTATTATTGTGCCTCTTGCAGCAGGAAATAATGCAGTTGGTTCCCTTACCTTTGCCACCTATAGAGAAGAACACAAATGGTCTGATGATATGGTCAGACGTATTAAACTTATTGGAGAAATAATAGCCAATACTATTCTCAGGCAGCGTTCAAGTGATGCCCTTATTGAGGAAATGAAGCGCAGGAAAATGTTGGAGGAAAAATATTCCTCAATATTAAAAAATGCCAGCATAGGATTCGTGATCTCCGATTTTGCAAATCTGTCAATTATGGATGTAAATGATGAATACTGTCGTATGACAGGATACAGCCGTGATGAACTCCTTTCAAAAAAGCTTTGGGAGATTGATGCCTCTGGTGATCCAAAAAAGATTATGAGAGAAAGGGCTTCAATGATAGATCAAAAAGGCATTATTCATCTTGAGACCAGACATGTAAAAAAAGATGGCTCCTTTATCGATGTATCTGTAAGCGCCAATGTTTTTGTTGAGGAGGGTATTGTCTGTAATTTTTTCAGCGATATTACCGAAATAAAAAGGGCGCAAATAGAAAAGGATGAAAGACTCAGGTTTGAAGAGCTTGTTTCTGATTTTTCAGCTGCGCTTATTAAAATAAAACCGGATGAAATCAAGGATGAACTAAAAAGCTGGCTTGAAAAGATTGTAATTTTCCTTGATGTTGAAAGGGGTTCAATAAATGAATATGTCAATAATCAGCAGAATGTACATGTCATGATTGAATATACTGTTCCTGGTATTGATATTCCTACTGAAGATCTCCGCAAAACACCTGAAGGAATTATTGAGGAACTTGAAAAAGGCATAATAAAGGCAGAAAGAATACCGGATGATCTCCCTTCTGTATTTTTTAATACCTTTGTAGAACAGCATAAAACCAGATCACTTATAGTTGTGCCGCTTTTATCCGGGAAAAAGGTATTTGGTAACATCTCCTTTTCCAGTTACACTAAAGAACGCAGGTGGCCGGATGACATTGTACGAAGAATTAAGATTATCGGTGAGATTGTTGCCAATGGCATCCTTCGCATGTACTCTCATCAGACACTGACTGCTGAAACTGAACTGCGCAAGATGCTTGAGGAAAGGTACACAACAATAATTCAAAGTGCAAATGTCGGTTTCTGGATCTCGGATAAATGGCATAATATCCTTACTGTAAATGATGAATAAGATCGGAAGAGCGTCGTGTAGGGAAAGAGTGTAGGATAGGGTG
>CAZXUA010000251.1:0-5363 GCA_964643755.1 uncultured Desulfatiglans sp.
ATATCTATCATGACCTCGCTCACCCTTGTTAATGGCAGCAAATTTTTGATGTCACAGAACACATCAAGCGTATCGCCTTCAATATATTCCATTATAATATAAGAAAACTCAGGGCCTGAGTTTGAATCATAGATAGCTACAATATTATCATGTGTAAGTTTTCCAACAAGCCTGGCCTCAGATACAAATCTGTCCACCCCTTTATTTGATACCTTTACAGCTACATATCTCTTTTCCACCTTATCCCATGCCTTGTAAACAAGCCCTGTGGCTCCCCGACCCAGTATCTTGTTAAACTTATACCTGTCATCTCCTGTCGGATTAAGGCATATCTCATCAGAATTTTTAATGACCATTTTTTTAAAAAGGTCAAATACCGTTCTATTATGTTCTTCAAAATCATTTCCGTTCAGATAGGCCATTTCAACTCCGGTATCGAGAACACTTTATATTATTTATCTCTTTTTCAGATGTGTAATAGTTCATATATAAAATATCCTATGATGGTTTTCTTTTTATCCTGAATATTAAAGTCGCATTTTTCAATTTTTGGAATTTTTCCGCCTTTGATTTTAATGACTTTAGCAGTTTCACAAGCGCCTGATAATCCTGGAATCTGTTATCAGGCTCTTTGGCCATCATTTTTTCAATAACCTTTCCAAGTGCGGTTGATATCGCAGGATTTTTCTTTCTCAAAGGCGTAAGCTCCTCATTCAGATGTTTGAGAAGCACCTCTTCTGCTGAATCACCTTCAAATGGGGCAAACCCTGTAAAGGCATGATAAAAGGATGCACCCAGCGAATATATATCACTCCTGTGATCCATGGGGAGCCCCTGGATGGCTTCAGGAGAAATATAATATGGGGAGCCAACAATCCCCTCTCTATTTTTCTCACCCACATCAGCGGTTATTGCAACGCCAAAATCAACCAGTTTCACAACATCCTGGCTGTTGATCATAATGTTAGCGGGTTTTAAATCCCTGTGAATAATATTTTTCTGACTTACCAAATCAAGGGCCTCACAGATTGTTATCAAATAATCAAGGCCCTTTATTGAATAGAGTTTATCACCTTTCTTGATCAACTCTGCTAGTGAAGCGCCTTCAATATATTCCATGGCAAAATAGAGGATCTGATTCTCGTTGCCAATGTGGTATATTGAAGCTATGTTAGGGTGATCAAGCTGAGAAATAAACCTTGCCTCTTTAATAAACATCTCTCTGAATTTTTCCTGGGCAGCGAGTTCAAAGGCAATTACCTTTAGCGCCACAGTTCTTTCGAGCGCAATGTCCCACCCTTTAAATACGCCTCCCATAGCGCCCGCGCCTATAAATGAAACAACCTTATAGTTATTAAGCTGCTTCCCAATAAGGCTCTGGTAGAATCTCTTTTCAAGGGATGCTCCTTTACTTTTCACCCCATTCTCCGCTTCATCAGGATCATCACCGGCGCGGGTAATAAACATTGTACGTTCAGCATTTTTCATTGTCTGGGGCGCTTCCTGAACCTTTTGCGGCATTACCGGCGCATTTCCCTTCTGCAAATGGGATTTGATATATTTGAGGTAATCAATCCATTCAGCGCTTTTTTCTATTTCTACACCTATTCCGGCATCCTCTGAAACATTGAGATTTTTAAAAGTAATGTGTTTTATGCTCCCTTTGACAACCGAGATGCCGGATGGCAATGAGATCCTTACATAGAGTTCAACTCCAGCCTTGCCAAGCATTGAGGTCTTGATGAACATACCCTTGGCGCTTATATTCTTGATCTGACCAGGTATCCAGAGTATCCCGTTCCTTGATATCTCTATCTTTAAGATGCGAAGCAGCGCGGCCCTTTTGGCCTCACGCCTCTCCTCATCATTATTTGTTATTTTCACCATCTGGGTGGCGCTGTAGTCTATTTCCGGGTCAGGTTGAGGTGCGCTTTCATTATTATCCTTTTGAGGCGGAGGGCATATCTCGCCAATGCGGGCAGCCATATCCCCTGGCTCCATGGGATACACGATAAAATCTGTTGCCCCATCTTTAAATGCCCTTTTTGCGCTTCCCTGATCATGCAGTGGAACACAGAAAATAAATGGAATTTTATCCCTTAGCGGGTCATTTTTAAGAAAATGCAGCAGGTCGTAACCGCTGACATCGCTTAATTTATTGTCGCACAGGATAAGCTCAATAGTATCAGAGGAAAGTGAGGAGAGCACTCCCCGCATATCCATTGCTGTTGATACATTATATCCGTAGTTGAAGAGAGAATCAGATACCTCCTTCAAAAATTTCTCATCTCTATTTATAAAGAGTATTTTTTTTCTATCGTTCATCGCTGTATGGATTTAACCCCTAAAATGAGCTCTGCGAATGTCAAAATTTTTATTAAGACCTTTGATCATAATGTAATTCAGTTTCCATTAGCTTTTCCATTTGGGTCTGGTTTCAGACATATCTGTACCGCGAAATATTGAGAACCCGCCCTGAAAATGAGCACTGCGATTGGCATTTTATCTGAATGACCAAGCTGGTGACCGCTGCCCACTATTACCGATGGGAGTGATATCTCAAAGTGATAGGGCTGACCGACAAAATCCTTTTTAGTTGAACCGCCAATCATATTAACGATCTCAGCCACGCCATCATGGATAAATTCAGCATTTATCTTATCTTCATCCGTGCCCATCATTCTGGCGATTATCGTCTGAGCCAGGGGCCAGTAAAATGTTATGCCCAGTATACCTTCTGCCCCGCCCGTAAGGGCGATCAGACCGGAAACATCACCAAATATCTTAAAGTCATTATCAAAATATACCTCTTCGAAAGATACATCCAGCGAAGCAACCGTTTTCAACACAGTGATTGTGTTTTTTACAAATGAATTAATATATTCTGTTTCTTCCTTTAACGGCTGCCGGTTTGGAATAAGGTGGCCAAAAAGTATCTGTCTTATCGCTGCGGGGGGATCCTGTAAAGATATTACCTCGGTAGCGCCGGCAGTAATAAATGATTCGATTGATCCTTTGTTTTCAACAGTCCTGAAAACAATAATCGGGATGTTCCTGAAATGGCAGGCATATCTTAATTTGCGTATCTGTTTTAACAGTTCAGGCTTTTCATTGCCTTCCTGTAATATGATCATCCTGTAGTCCTTGAGTTCCCTGACATCTTTAAAAGGGCAGCTCTCCATGGTTATGGTATCGCCAAGCAGGTTATTCAAAACATTTATGATCTGGGGAGTGCAATCAATTGCAATTATTCTATTTGACATTTATTAATCTCCATCATTTGAGATCCTGTTTAAAATCCTTGAATATGTGATTTAATGCACATATCACCATTTCAAAGATCAGATAGAACTGTTTATGAACTTGATAAGTTCCTCATTTGTAAAGGGTTTTGAGAGATATCCTTTTGCCCCGGCTTCTCTGGCAAGATTCACCTTGTCTTCTTCTGCCTCTGTTGAGATCATCAATACCGGAATATCTTTATACTTTTCATTTTTTTTCAATAATTTCAAGCAGTCCAGTCCGGTCATACCTGGCATATTCCAGTCCATGAAAATAGCGCCTATCTTGCCATCATGGATTTTAAGCTGCTCAAATACCTCCTGCCCGCTGCCTGCCTGGATTACCTCTGTGCCCATAGGGCGCATGGCATTCTGTATTATGTTCCTCATAACTTTTGAATCGTCTGCTATAATTACTTTCATTCTATATCCTCACAATCCTCACAATATATAGGTTTTGAGACCTGTAATTTCACTATCTAAAACTGGGAATAATATTTTGTAACTACCATATATCGACATATAGGAACAATTTCTTAAATATTCTGCCTGTTTTTCCCTAATATTTCAAAACTTCTGATTATTGGTGTTATATTTTTTGATATGGTCAGGATAATCACGGGCATCAGGAAATATCAAATGGATGGGCACTTATCTGATGGTAACATAAGCATGAGGATGGGTATTGATTTCAAAATTACTTTTTTTTAGAGGCAATCCTCAAATCTGACAAGATCACCACACAGTTTACAGGTGTGACAACAGATAAATTCATGTTGACACATTATTTATCGTGTCATATTAATAATTTTAGTAACACCGGGAGAAAATAATGTCTGGTTTAATACGATTCGGGATATCCCTGGATAAGGATCTTTCGCAAAAATTTGATGAACGCATCAGGCGTAAATCATACACAAACCGCTCTGAGGCGATCCGCGACCTGATAAGGCAAGACCTGGTAGAACAGGAATGGAGGCAAGGCGCTGAAATTGCGGGGGCAATTACGCTTATTTACGACCACCACAAAAGAGAACTTTTAAATAAAATAACCGAAATTCAGCATGATTTTCAGGGTTTGATCATCTCTGCGCAACATATCCATCTGGATCATCATAACTGTCTGGAAATTATAGCCATTAAAGGTAACCCTTTTGAAGCAGAGAGGCTGGCTGCCACTTTAAAGGCTGTGAAAGGGGTAAAACACAGCACCCTGAGCATGTCCACGACAGGCAAGGCATTAACTTAGAGTTGTAATTTTTTTACCTGTTGGTAACACGAAAATTATATTTGTATTACACAAAATTTAATAAGGATAAAAGGAGAGAAGATTTATGAATGTATTTAAAAATGACAGGATGCCCTGTCAGAATAAGGGAATAACTTTTTTAATCATTACAATGCTTATACTAATAAACAGCACCATTATACTCGCTGTTGAAAAGGATGCAGGGTCAGTTCAGCACTTCTTGTCAGATATAAAATTCTCCGGCGGGATCAGCGCCGGTTATTTTTATGCATCAAACCCCGGGGTAGATGTTTCAGATGATGAGTTCATGCTCTCAAATTTTCTTGTGGAAATATCTTCGGCTGATGAGGAGCTTCCAATGGGTTTTGCAGGGGCATTCGGTCAGACATCAACCCATTCCATATTAGGGACACCTGAGCAGAATGATGATTACAATATTGAATATGCATCTATCACATTAAAGCCTTTTAATGAAATCGGGTTAGAGATGGGGCTTCTACAGCCTAATTCAGGTTTTGAGGAGACATATACATACAATAATAAAAATATACTTCTGGGTGCAATTGCTTCCCAGCAGCCCTATAACGCATATGGGGCAAGGGTTTCTTATGATAACTCTTCCATATCGTTATGGGGTGGTTATTATAAGGATAGACTTGATGATGAGGAATATAATTCACCTGATTACGCATGGGAGATTGGCGTCAGCGGCTCATTAAATGATACTGATTTCAACATCTACAATTATTACATAAAAGGGCAGAGAAACCTTCTGGGGGCCTCTGTTGAACGCGCCGTGGGGACTATTGATCTTGCCTTGAATATTGATTACT
>CAZXUA010000252.1:0-4416 GCA_964643755.1 uncultured Desulfatiglans sp.
GATAATGAGCGGTGACTGGAGTTCAGACGTGTGCTCTTCCGATCTTCATAAACAAAAGATTTATATTCCGTTTGGGAGGTGGAAAACACCAGTTTCTCATATTGTTTACTGACGATAATTCCCTTCGGCAGGTTAATACGTTTGGCTGGTCCAGCCTTGGAAGATAAATCCAAAACATAGTCAACATCATGCAAACTCCAACCGGTTTGGTTATGCAGCTTAGCCAGGGCCTTTTGTACTATGCGACGCTTATATGCCCGCATCAATGCCTGCAGTTTATTATTATCTAAAACGATTCTGTCAGCCTCTTCGCTTATGATTAATTGTGCCCATTTTGTTTCCGTTTCTTCCTCTAAAACCAAATCTTCTGCTTCAGCAATGTCTGCAAGTTGATTGAGACCGGAAATGATCTGCGGATTGTAGTTCTTCAATAAGGGTAATAATTCGTAGCGTATCCGATTGCGTAAGTAATTTAAATCAGTATTGCTGTCATCAATAAAATATTTGACTGCATTTAAATCAAGATAGGCTAAAATCTCCGATTTACTTACGGCCAGTAACGGTCTGATGATAGAACCGGAAATCGGCATAATGGATCGCAGTCCTTTTACACCACTGCCTCGCAGTAAATGCATTAAAACCGTTTCGGCCCGATCATCTTTGTGGTGGCCCGTTGCCACCTTTTGCCATCCAAACTGACAACATAACTCCTTAAAGAATTGGTATCGCTGATCACGCCCCGCTTCTTCGATTGTTTTTTTTTCCCGGCGTGCATGATCTGCTATGTCAACTGTACGGCAATAAAATTCTATTCCTTGGGTGCTGCAATAGGACTTTACATACTGCATTTCTGCTTCAGCAGCTGGCCTTAATTGGTGGTTTAAGTGGGCTACACCAATTTCAATCTCCCAGTCTTTCTTAAAACCTTCCATTATGTGAAGCAAGGCCATGGAATCAGGTCCGCCTGAAACTGCCAGTAATATTTTATCTTTCTTTTGAATCATGTGGTGTTTGTCGACAAATGTTTTGACTGTATTTAACATTATGATCTCCAGTAAAAATTACATTTACTTATAATGCTACTCAGGAAAAAACCAATGTCAACTAATGGCACTGCAGTTAAAAACCGATATCACCAATTATTCCTCAATCACAGATTCGTCTCTTTGTTCTATTGAATCTGATTTCATATACTTCCACCCTGATATACATTACCAGCTAAAATCTATCTGTATTACAATGGCAGTCATATCATCCGCGGGCTTATCGAGGCTGAATTTTAACGCCTGACTTATGATCAGCTCTGCTGCGGTCTGCGGGTTGCTTTCATCTAATGACTGTAAAAAATCTATAAACCAGCTTTCATCGGCTTTACCTCGCCCGAATTCCAATATACCATCACTGACCATTATTACCATATCACCGGGATATAAAACTTTCTTTTCATTGCTGATATCTAAAGATTTAAAAACTCCAATTGGTAATGAGTTGGAAGTAACTACCTCAATTTTTTTACCTCTTTTTATAAACGATGGGGCACTGGCCACTTTAATAAAGTCTGCCTCAGCCGTATATAAATCGATCATGACCATATCCAGGGTGGTAAAAGACTCGGCAGTGGATCTTAATAATAATACTGAATTGATCGTTTCCAATGCCATTTCTTTATCGTAACCGCAGTTTAAAAGGCTTTCCAATAACCTGACGGCCGACTGGCTTTGATAATAGGCATCTTGTCCTACCCCCATACCGTCACTTAAAGCGATCAATTGCTGCCCTTCTTTCAGTGCAGCGATGGTAAAACTATCGCCGCAGATGGTTTCTTTCCCTACCTGGGCTGCCCCGGTTTCAATTCGATAATTATAGGAACGGGCAAGCGTAAACTCACAATTTCCTCTGCCAATGATACTGGGACATTTTTTTTCGCATACTTTCATGCGATCCCCTGAGAGGGAAGAAAAGACAGCTGCTATTTCCTTCTCACAATCATTTTGCCCTTTACAGGATGGAGTCACCACTTTAAGATACATTTGTCCGTCACTTGATTTTATGGGGGTAAGCTCTATTATATCCTTATTCAGTCTTTGAAAATCTTTAAGCAATTTTTCCCGGTAAGCAAGATCCTCATAACCTTTTTCATCAATACCCACCGCCAGATTCTTGATCACCCTGCTTAGACCGGTCAACTGCCGGGAAATAAGCTGACGGGAATTTTCCAGCCTCTGCTTCCAATATTCATTGGTACGCACATTATCAAATAGATAATTAATTGCATGTGCCATTTCTTTGCCATATAAACAACGACGGATAAAATCAGGAGGATCCTCTTCATATAAAACTCCTCCATTTTGCTCCGCAAGGGCAAAAATATCCAATACTTCCTGCGAAGTTGCATAAAAGTCTTGCCCCCAACAGCTTTCATACCGGGAGCAATGATAGCAAAACTGGTTGTTGATTTCAGCATAGAGATAATTCAGGTAAGCCGTTTCTTGATTTTTCATATTGCAGCTTTCCTTTTCAGCAAAGGTACTGCTTAGTTCTGAAAAAACCAAGGCCAGATTCTCCATGCTGTTCTTTGCATTTTCCTGTAGATACGAATCAACCATCTTCATTTTATTTTTCTTTAAATCATCTGCAAACCCCAGTGATTCTACCTGCATTCTTTCCTGTAAGGAAGCCGGCAGGAAAAAGAAAAACAAACAGGCTATTGCTGTTTCCCACATACCCGTGATAATTGATGAAATATCAGTAGCAAACAGAGAAATTGCAAGATTACCCAGCATGAAACCAATAATGACTCCAAGTCGCCCCATATTTTTAAATAAACCGGCTAGAAGTCCTGAAATAGCATACATGCCCAGATTTTGAGTGAATAAATTTGAACTGATAGCCGGTATAATGCCGCACATTACGCCTGCCATGGTCCCTCCGCCACTTCCCCATAATATGGCCGCCAGGAGGATCCCCACGCGGCAGATTATGCTGCTGATACTTAAACCAAGCAAGGAAACTCCATCGAATCCAATGACCATTCCAAGCCCCAGGACAATAAAAGAAGTTATTTCTTCAAAAGAATAGTTTTTCAGATTCTTTCTCTCGTAGAGGGCATTGCTGGCGACCATAAAGACCAGTGTCACTACACCTGCCAAAAAAGCTTCAAAAATAATTACCATTTCATTATATAGAGATATTTCGCCCACCAGCATCAGGCTGGATTTACAGATTAAAATGATCGACATGGTTAACAGCGGCGTTCCCCACCATGCTTTGTCTTTGGGAATAGCAATATAATTTATGACGGCTGCCAGGATGACGATAACAATGACATTGGTCCACAATGCAAAACCTGTCATTACCGCAAAAGATCCAATGACAGCAAAAATACTTAACATGATCAATCTTTTTTTATCCCGAAACCCGAAGGCAGCGATAAAAGCAAAAGGAAAGGGCAGCAGTTCCCTTAAGACAAAAGACCGGGAAAGTATTAATGCACACATTATCAGTAAAAAGTTTTCAAGATTCACCCATGTTTTTATAAGCGTTATAAAATCAACACGCAGAAGTGATTGGAATTTAAGCTTTAAATCCAGCTGCAGCGGATACTTATTAGCTTGGCGTCTTTTCGCCCGCTGATTAAAAGATATCTCTTCTACTGCTCTTTGGTAGGTATAGATTTGAAGTTTATTCAACGGTATCCCCCCTAAATCAGGTAGTCCCGTTAGTATAGCAGGGTGCACAGGCAATAATTTGTAAAATACAATCTGCAGATAATAATTTTTTAGGACAAAATCTAATATATAAATAAAGTTGTAAACAGTTTATCTCCTCGTTCAACAAAGAAATGAGGACATAACTGCATTTACCATAAAACAATTAATCAGCTAAAATACAAAGCTCACCTTGGCAGGTGAGCTTTATGTTTTGCAGATGGTATTTTATATTATTTGTTTATTTCTTAAGGTAAACGAACCAATAGAAGGTTCCGACGAAAATTGCCCCGCCGACAATGTTGCCCAAGGTAACCGGGATCAGGTTGGCAGTCAAGAGATGTCCATAATTAAAAATACTTAATAAAGCATCCGGTGACATTTCCAAGGCCTTGGCAGCTGCATCAGGTACTGTCTGCGCAATGGTAATTCCCATAGGAATAAAGAACATATTGGCTACACTATGTTCAAATCCGCTGGAAACGAAGGCCATGATGGGAAAGAAGATCGCGAAGATTTTTCCTACAATGTCTTTGGCAGCAAACGCCATCCAAACAGCCAGACAAACCAGCCAGTTACAACAGATAGCCCGGAAGAATGCAGCTCCCCAGGTCAAGGTCAATTTACCTTTGGCTATGGATAAAGCTTTGATTCCCATGGCACTTAATGCTGCGCCATCCATTCCCGTTGCCCAGAACATCCCAAAGAA
>CAZXUA010000252.1:4426-5260 GCA_964643755.1 uncultured Desulfatiglans sp.
CCCTACACGACGCTCTTCCGATCTAAACCAGCAGCAGAGAACCAGCAAAGTTTGCCAGCCACACTACTACCCAGTTATAAAGCAATCCGCCCCAGGAAGCCTGTCCATTAATAGCAGATGCAAAACATGCCATATTATTGCCGGTAAACAATTCAGCACCAGCGATAACAACTAACATCAGGCCGACAGAGAAGACTGCACCAAATAGGAATTGCCCCCCTGATGTTCCTGCTGCTTCCATTGATCCGATCTTGGTTGCCAGGTTCGCTCCGAATCCAATGTATACACCGGCGAGGATACCCAGAACAATCATTTTCATAAGTGGTAATTCAGTTTTTGCTTTTCCTGCTGCACAAACTGATGCAGCAACTTCTGCTGGAGTCATAAAATTCATTTTCCCATTCACTCTCCTTTTAGTACAAACGTTAAAGTAAGAATAACCAATTATAGAGGCCCCCCACCCCTCCGTTGCTGTTTCGCTGCACATGACATGCAATTTTTTCTAAAAACTCATATTTTTTAACCCAGGCTGCTAAATATGAGTTTGTTAGTTGCAAGGGTTTCTTTTACTCTTTCACTTGTTTGTCCGTTCTTTCAAGAGTAAAATATGTATAATCAGTAGTAACTTAATTCTCAACTTTATTTCTACAAAAAGCGTGAAATACCTTCTCAAATTTGTGAATTATGTTTTCTGTTTGGGGGACATAAAATAATAATTTATTATTAAGGGAGGTTTTTATGGGAACTTCAGCGACAAAAACTGACAATGCCCTATTAATAAAGCAATTGGGCGATAGTATGCTTGCTTTTGAAAAGGAATTTCCTCTGTCTTCT
>CAZXUA010000253.1:0-5236 GCA_964643755.1 uncultured Desulfatiglans sp.
GATGAAGATGCGAACACAGGAGCATTGGCTTTTACAATAGGAGATGTTGAGACAGATCCTACTGCTCTGATACTTACGAAGAGTTCAAGCGATACTACCCTTGTTCCATTGGCGAATGTAGTGTTTGGAGGAAGCGGTACAGACAGGACAGTTACTGTTACCCCGGCAGCCAATCAGTTTGGAAGCGCTACTATAACAGTGACAGTAACAGATGGAGATAGTGAAACGACGTCAGAGGAATTTATTGTGACAGTAACTCCAGTGAATGACCTTCCGACAATAACTGCAATAGATGATCAGATGATATTTGAAAATGGAAACACTGGCCCCCTGGCTTTTACAATCGGGGATGTTGAGACAGATCCTGCTACCCTTACTGTTATAGGTGCTTCAAGCAATATTGCTCTAGTTCCATTGGCTAATATAGAATTTGGAGGAAGCGGCGCCAACAGGACAGTGACAGTTACCCCGGTAGCGGAGCAATCTGGAGTCACAACTATAACTGTGACAGTAGCGGACGAAGATGGCGGAAGTGTATCTGAGAGTTTCCAACTGACCGTAACCTCGGTGAATGATGCACCATCATTTACAAAGGGAGAAGATCAGGTTGTAATACAGGGCTCAGGGGCAAAGATCATAACCGGATGGGCAACTGATATTTCTGCTGGTCCTGCTGATGAATCATGGCAGACCCTCACCTTTAATGTGTCAACTCCACAAACTAACCTGTTCTCAGTTCAGCCTTCGGTTACCCCGGACGGAACCCTCACCTTTACACCTGCTGCCAATACAAACGGAATTGCCACAGTGAGTGTATACCTCGAGGATAATGGCGGAACAGCAAATGGCGGAGATGATACATCTCCTACACAGACTTTTACTATAAAGGTACAGGGAGCTCCAGTAATAAGTGTTACCCCAACTTCATTTACATATGAAATAAATCAGGGGAGTAATATCGCTGCAACATCATTTAACTTAAGTAACCAAAACTTTGGCACCTATGAAGCGGTCAACCTTAATTATAACATTACCAATAATTCAGGCGGTTGGCTCATATGTTCTACGGGTGGTACCCTGACTCCCGGTGGTAATACCAATATCAATGTATCTTTTGATACAGACGCCCTTACCCCCAATACCTATGAGGCATATATTATTATTTCAGACCCGAATGCCCTGAATGACCCTGTTAAGATCTATGTAAAGGTTGGTGTGGTTGGTACAATCACTAATCAGGTTGGTGGTGACAGTGATGATGCAGAAGAGGAAAGTGATGGAGACATGAATTTGGGCAGTAGTGACCTCGATCTTGGGCAGTACAAGGTTGGCATGAGGTTTTCGGGACTTGGGATACCTGCTGGAAGTGAAATTAAACAGGCATATATAATATTTGAAGGGACTAACTATAGAAATAACTCTACCAGTCTTACTATTAGAGGCGAAAAAAGCATAAATGCGCCTACATTTACAACTTCTGACTGGAATATAAGTAACAGGACACCAACCAACAGCTCTGTAGCATGGACTCCAACAAACTGGAATGATAATAATTACTATAACTCACCAGAGATCAAGACTATCATCCAGGAGATCGTCAACCAAACCGGGTGGGCCTCAGGCAACAGCCTTGCTATTATAATAACAGGAACTGGTTACAGGGATGCAGTATCAAATGATGGATGGGGTGCTGAACCGAGGCTTGTAGTTACTTATCTGCCTGGAGCATCAAAAATATTACAAACAGATAAAACAAGCATTGATCTGGGTGAAATATGGGAAGGAGACTCGCTTGATCCTGAAACATTTACTGTGAAAAATGCTGGAAGCGGTTTAATGGAATACACTATTACTGATAATGCAAGCTGGCTGTCTGTTGTACCTGCATCCGGAGGGCCAATTATCCAGGCAGACGGGCCTCAGACACATAGTATTAACTTTGATACGGCAGTATTAACCGCAGCAGAACCATACACTGATTACATTGGTACTATAACTGTTACATGCCCTGATGCAGTTAATAACCCTGTTCAAATAGAGGTTAAATTAAGGGTAAATAAACCCAAGGCAGAAATTACAGTTGATCCATCATCTCTAGCATTAACAAGTTACGAATCGAAAAATGCCTTCTCTAAGAAAATAACTCTTACTAATACTGGTCGTGATGTGTTGAATTATTTTATTTCCAATAATGCCGATGTGGATGGCATATACTGGATTCTAGATCCGGCCCCCGGCCCCCTTGCTGTTGGAGAATCTACCGAATTAACAATTGCATTCAATACAAGCCTACTTGAGGTGGGTACATATGAGGCCGATATTACTATAAAGGATTCGGTTAATCCGAATGTTACAGAAAAATATATCCCGGTAAGTCTTACAGTAGAGGCTATCCCACTGAGTACTGCCTGCGGTGATGTACCGGTTTATACGGAAAATCTTGTAAGCCCGGCTATTATGATTCTCCTTGATGTGTCAGGTAGTATGGCATGGAATATACCCGTAAACGCAATGGCTTATCAGACACCTGATATCAAGACTATTGTGCAGGCTATAGTCAACCGCACAGGCTGGGAATCAGGAAATGACATGTCTTTTATAATCACTGGCAGTGGTTACCGAAGGGCCTATTCAGTTGAAGGTTCTTCATACTATGCTCCTATGCTTCATGTGGAGTTTAATTCAGGGCAGAGCATAGATGTAAAGGTAATCAGCTCACTGGATGATGCATCTGAAGATGGTGATGATGATGTTGATGTGGATAATACTACTCTTTATCTTGGTTATGGAACTACCAACACATATCATGGACTGAGATTCAGAGACCTTGAGATACCTCAGGGCGCTACAATTACTAATGCATATATTAAATTTTACGCAGACTCTACTACAACCAACACTACCAATCTGACCATTAAAGGGCATGATGCTGATACCTCTGCTGAATTTGTGCATGGCTATAATACAGGGAGTATTTCTAACCGTACAGTTACCACTGAATCTGTGTCTTGGAATAGCATAGCTCCATGGACAGGCCCCACACAGCAACCCAGGATTGAGGTGGCACAGGCTGCACTCAGGGAGCTTATTCAAGATAAAACAATATCATGGGGGTTAGGGACATGGCATGATGGATTTCCTAGCGCTAATAAGTATACCAAGATAAATGTGGGATGCAGATATAGCACTGAGCCCCATAGAAATAATCTTACTGCTGCAATAGACGCAGCGACACCAGGAAGCGGTACACCTCTAACGCCCGCATTAAATGCCGGCCTTGATTATTTCAAAGGTTTAAGATATGATATAAAATACAATGAGCCATTTGTCGGCGCTGACTGCCAGCCTACATTTGTTATTTTGATTACAGATGGTATGGGTAACACTGGAACCACAGTAACAAACGTTGGGACAACAACACAGGCTTTGGCTGACCAGGGAGTAAATACTGTGGGTATAGGTTTTGGCCTGTCGCCTGAAGACACAGAGCAGCTTTATAAACTTGCAGAGGTAAGTAATGATAACGGCAATAACTCAACTACTGATTCACTATATTCCCTCCATAAAGAGATAGACGGAATTCCGCAGCCATTCCTCGCTCAGAGCAAGGAGCAATTGTTGGAATCATTAAGAACTATTACTGAAAGCATTAAAGCTGAGGTTTTCCATGGCTCTGCGCCTGCCCCGACCACTTCTGTTGACTATGGCGATATAGTAATAACAGCCAAGTTTCAACCTGCTGACTGGTCTGGTGATCTGGTTGCAGAACAGTATGATAATGATACAGGTGAAATTATAGATGTGCTCTGGTCAGCAAATGACAAAATGCCTAACACTATTAAAGCCTTTATTGGAAACTCAACTGGTGATGACTGGGAAACATATACAGAAACAACCCTTGAAACAGATAGTTTTATTTGTGATGACAAGGGGCTTGGGGATATAATAGATTCAACCCCGATTATTGTTGAAAGCCCGCCATATTTCTATAAATTCAACAATTATATGGGAGGTTTTAAATATGTGGTTGACCGGGATCCCCTTGTCTATATAGGGGCTAATGACGGAGCGCTCCATGCATTCATGCTGACTGATAAAATAGTTGATGGCACGGTTGTAACATATGGCGGAGAGGAGGTATGGCGGTTCTATCCTACTGCGGTGCGCTCTAACCTTAATAAGGCCCTTACAGAAGAGCACTGGGATATGTGTGATGAAAATTCCTATTGCCACAGGTATTTTGTAGATGGCTCCCCTGTTGTCGGGGATATCTATGATGGCACAAAATGGCGCACAATGCTTGTATCAGGGCTCAGGGAAGGTGGAGAGGCATATTTTGCACTTGATGTATCGAGCGGAAAACCATTTGATAACCCTGATAATCCATCCGAATACTTATGGGAATTCACAGATACCGAGCTTGGTCAGACTTGGGCTGACCCTGCAATAACAAGGGTTTGTCAGTCCACTGATGGAATTAATTGTATTGAAAGTTCAACAAATCCATCTGCATGGGCAGTATTTTTCGGATCAGGATATAAGGAATTACCTGCTGACCAGGCAATTAAAGAAGCTTACTTATATGGAATTGAAGCCCATAATAAGGGGAATTTATGGAAAGACACAAGTAATAATCCTGTAAATAGGATCAAGATATCATCAACAACCTTGAAAAATGACGCACTAGCTCCACCAATGCCTGTTGACCTTAAAGGAGATTACCTTGCTGATAGTTTATATGTCGGAAATCTATATGGTTCTATGTACCGGGTAAAGAATATAGGGCATGGTATGGTACCGGTAATATCAAAACTCTATGATAATATAAGTAGCGATCAGAGCAACCCTATCAGGGCAAAGGCTGATTATGCCTACACTACAGATGAAAACATGATAAGGATTTATTTTGGCACTGGCATATACGAAAGGCAGGTTGATAAATATGCTTCTGAGCAGCAGTTTTTCTTTGGTCTCAAGGATAATTACACTGCCCACAAGACATATAAATATACTGATACTGACCTTGCCAAACTTACAGCCGAGTATGTCACTGATGAAGTTACAGGTAAGACATTCAGAAATATTACCGGAACAAATGCCAATAAGGACTCCTGGGTGATTGGCCTTGACAACACAACTCCTGGACTCCTTGGCAGTGAGCGCGTTATTACTCAACCGATGGTTGTTGCAGGTATCGTATTTTTTGCATCGTTTATACCTGATGAGGATGTGTGCG
>CAZXUA010000254.1:0-4833 GCA_964643755.1 uncultured Desulfatiglans sp.
TGGATTCACTTGTTTTATTTTTTACCTTGACAGGAGAATATAGGATTGTCCCCCTACTCCACACTTGCCATTCAGGTGGAAGAGAACGGTGAAAAATCATATCGCAAGGCACAGAAAGAGGTAAAGAACCGTGATCTCGCCTCTGTGCTGGAGTGGCTTGCTGATGATGAAAAGACACATGTGAAGTGGTTCCATGACCTAAAAAAAGGGATTGATGAAAAGATTGAAGATCCTAGGCTTGAAGAGATGGGCAGAGAAATTCTGGGCAGTGTGCTGGGTGAGCAGTCATTCTCGATGGATGATGCAGATTTCTCAAATATAAAAGATGTGAATGCACTCCTTGAACTCTCCCTTGAGTTTGAAAAGGATACTATACTTTTTTATGAGATGATAATGGCATTTGTGAATGATGCATCTGTCAAGGCCGGCCTTGACCGGATCATCCGCGAAGAAAAGGCCCATGTCAAAAAACTTGAAGAGATGATTAATTAATTTGCCAGGACTTGAATTATTTAAAGATAATCTGCCTTGTCAGGGGAAATTATCTAGATAATATGTCTTGCTAAATGAAATTCAATAGCTGATTGAAAACAGTTATACCACCTTTTTGTTGATGACTTAAGTGATTCGCCTGCAATACTCCCCGCCCCTTTGCGTGCGGGGTTGGGGGAGGGGGATTATATATCACCATAAATGATTAATAGCGCAGATGCAGAAAAATATTGAATAACTTGGCAAAATCCTTCATATTATCTGCATTGTCGATTGATGTTAAGGTTCAGGGCAAAGGGGGTGTGAACCATATGGGGCCAGAAAGGTTGCTAAGAAAAAATCGTAATAAGGTTATCGCAATTGCCGCCAAACACGGGGCACACAACCCCAGAATTTTTGGTTCTGTTGCAAGGGGTGAAGCCGGACCGGAAAGTGATATTGATATCCTTGTTAAAATGGAGGAAGGCCGGAGCCTGCTCGATATAAGCGCCCTTATTCTTGATCTTAAAGATCTGCTTGGTGTTAAAGTGGATGTGGTTTCAGAAGACGGGATATACTGGCTCCTTCGCCGCCGGATTTTAAAAGAGGCAATACCGTTATGAATAAAGACCCCAGGGTATATCTTGCTCAGATTCTTGAAAGAATTAATCGTATTAAGGATTTTACCTCTAATGGTAAAGAGGCCTTCTTTGCTGATTTAAGGACTCAGGATGCTGTTATACGAAATTTTGAGATAATTGGTGAAGCTGCCAAGCGGATACCGACAGAATACAGAGAAAAGAATCCTGCCATACCCTGGCGTGAACTTGCTGGATTTCGGGATGTATTGATACATAATTATGAAGGTGTCAGCATTGCTGAAGTCTGGCAAATAATAGATAAAGATCTAGACCCACTGAAAAAGGCTATTGTTTCAATCCTTCCATCATTAGAAGAGCTGGAAAAAGAAATTGCTGGAGATATATAGAATCAAACTCCAGGTGTCCAATTCCGGCATTTTGTCCGGGCGACCTGTCACGGTGAAGTATTAACGACGACAGAAATCTTGAATCTGTAATTTTGGATATTGAATTTATTGATTATTGATAATTGCTCATAGATATTCTCCTTTCAGCCTTTTACCCTGTTAAATCCGCATAGCGGGCTGTGTAACAGCATTTAACAGGGTGAAGCTTTCAACTTTCCGCTCTCTTTCTTTTCCCTTGATTTTCAACCCCCTTAGCTGTAAACCTGTAGCATCAATCCAAAAGTATTAAATCAATGCATTACCCATCTTCAAAGAGGTTGAGATATATAATTCAATAATTATGGCTGTGTTATTCTGGAGAGGAGAGTATACTACTTGGGAATAGATTTATCATTGGCTGTAAATTTCATTGCATTTTCGCGCGGTTAAAAAGTTATTTATATACCGAGTAGCGCTTTTCTATACTGAATAATCGTCTTTATATGTGCCATAAACTGTACAATGGTGGTTTTGTGGGTGATTGAAAATCTTTTTCTGTATTGATACATGGAGGAAAGATGAGATCAAAACTGTCTTGCCACTATTTTCTATTATCGGTTATTTTTATTACAGTATTTAGTTTTGGTTGCAGCAGGGAGTCTGATAAATCATCTTCAACCTCCTCCCCTTCCGCCTCTTCAACCACTCCGGATTCATTTATCACAAACCTCTATGGCGAGCCGGCCACTATCGACCCGAATAAAGTCTCATGGGCTCGCGAGATTACTATTGTCAATCAATGTTTTGAGGGCGTTCTCGGGTTTAACCCTGATCTTTCCCTTAAGCCGGTAACTGCCACTGATATACCTTCTTTTGAAAACGGAGGCATTTCATCCGATGGCCTGACCTATACCTTTAAACTCCGCCAAGATGTCACATGGTATGATGGAGCTAAAGTTATGGCAAAAGATTATGTTTATGGAATAAAAAGGATGTTGAGCCCCAGTCTTGCAGCGGACTATGCTTCTTTCTATTTCGATATTCTTGGAGCGAAGGAGTATAATTCTTCGGCTGATAAGGATGACTCTATTAAAAAACAACTTAGGGATTCAGTCGGAATAACAGCCTTTGATGACTATACTTTGCAGATAAAATTATCCAACCCAAGACCATCCTTTCTCCAGGTAATGGCCCTCTGGCCTGCTTACCCAATAAGAGAAGATATGATTAATGAGTATGGCAATCAATGGACCGAACCCGGTAACTATATTGGTAACGGACCTTTTATCCTCTCTGAGTGGGTGCATGGAGACCATATTACTTTAAAAGCCAACCCTAATTACTGGGGTAACAACAAGCCTAAAGTAAGTCAAATCGTATTTAAAATAATATCCGATGCCAACGCTGCATTAGCTGCATATAAGAATGATGAGATATACTTGGTTGAGGTGCCTGCGGGAAGTGAAAGGGCCATTATGGCAGATCCTGCTTTAAGTAAAGAGATCCTGAGATATCCAGTTTTGCGTACAATGGGTGTAGCTTTTAATGTAAAATCAGAGCCTTTTAATAATGTCAAGGTGCGTCAGGCATTTGCTACTGCTATTGATCGAGTATCTTATATCAATAAAGTGCGTGCAGGGGTCGGTAAACCGGCTTATAGCTGGATATCACCGGGATCGCCGGGATATGATGCCAGCCTGGGGCAGGAATATAAATTTGACCCGGTAAAGGCTAAAAAACTCCTGGCTGAAGCCGGTTATTCAGATGTCCACAAACTACCACCTATTAAATACATTTATGGAAATGACACAAACAGCAGTATGGATGCCCAGTTTATTCAGGGGCAATTAAAGGCTAATCTTGGTATAAATATCATCCTTGAGCCGATGGAATCAAAGGCCTATATGGCGGCCATTAATTCAATAAATTATCAGGTAAGTTTCTATGGATGGTTAGCTTTTCCTGATCCGGATAACTGGTTATACTTAGCCTTTCAGACAGGTTCTTTCATGAATGCTAATAACTATAATAATCCACAGTTTGATGAATTGTGTATAAAAGCCTCACAAGAATTGGATTACACCAAACGTATGGAACTTTGGGCAAAGGCACATGAAATCATAGTCCGGGATGTACCCATGGCATCCACCTACTATGTTGAAAAATTATGGTTGCTCAAGCCCTATGTAAAGGGCCTGACAACGACAAGAGTCGATGCGACACCAGGAGACTCATTCTATAGCAACATCACGGTTGATAAATAGATTGAAGGGCTAATATGGTAAAATATCTAATACACCGATTGATCTGGCTGCTGATAGTCCTCTTCGTTATTTCTTTTATTACGTTTAGCTTGATGCACATGGTCCCCGGCGGTCCCTGGGATAGAAACAAGCAACTGGCTCCCCAGATAGTTGAAAACCTGAATAAAAAATATGGCCTGGACAAGCCCTTTCTTGTTCAGTTTGCTAATTACATGTCAGGCATGGTACGAGGAGACCTGGGGGTATCTTATTCTTATCAGGATCGTGGCGTAACTCAGATATTACTTGAAGGGTTGCCCAAAACAGCCACACTGGGAATAACGGCCTTTATCCTGGCAATTGTTATAGGCATTCCATTAGGGATGGCAGCGGCTTTAAGGCAGAATTCCACTATAGACTATGCTTCAGTCTTTTTTTCCACTGTCTTTTCCAGCATACCCCAATTCGTTCTTGGAATTTTCCTGATTATTATATTTTCAGTAATTTTGCACTGGTTACCCACAGGAGGCTGGGGAAGTGCAGGGCAGGTGATAATGCCCGCCTTTGCCTTGGCCACGCTTCCGGCTGCCTTTATTGCCCGCATAACCCGCGCCAGCATACTGGAGGTAGCACAGCAGGATTACATACGCACTGCAAGGGCCAAAGGGATGATTGAGCGGATTGTTTTGATAAGGCATATACTGCGTAACGCCCTGATCCCGGTCTTAACTGTTGCAGGCCCTGAGTTCGCCTTTCTGATTTCCGGCTCATTTATAATAGAAAACCTCTTTTCTATCCCTGGTGTAGGAAGGCTCTTTGTCCAGGGGATCTTTGCGCGTGATTACAGCCTTATCATGGGTACTGTAATTTTTTACACCTTTATTATAGTCTTAATAAATTTAATCGTTGATATTTTATATGCCTTAGTGGACCCGCGTATACGATATGAGTGAGATGATATTTTGAAAATCGAAGATAAAATCCCCGAGGAAATAATAAGCCGTCCCCACCACACCTTATGGTATGATGCCATAATCAGGTTAAGACGCAATCATCTGGCGGTTACAGGGGCAATCGTTATTTTAATAAAGATCGGAAGAGCGTCGGGTAGGGACAGAGTGTAGGATTGGGGGTAGGGGGGGGGGGGGGGGG
>CAZXUA010000254.1:4843-5203 GCA_964643755.1 uncultured Desulfatiglans sp.
GGGCAATTGTTATTTTAATAATCGCCCTGGGTGCGATCATCATTCCTTATTTAAGCCCCTATAAATATGATGCCCAGGATCTGACTGCGGTCATGGAAGGCCCCAGCACGCATCATTTACTTGGCACTGATGCACTTGGCAGGGATTCTTTTACACGCCTGATTTATGGGGCAAGAACCTCTCTTTCTGTGGGCATCTTTTCTCAACTTATTATTCTCATTATAGGAATCCCTATTGGCGCTGTTGCAGGCGCCTTTGGCGGTAAAACTGATAATTTCCTCATGCGGTTTGTAGATGTAACCGTGGATAAGGGGACGACCTTTAAAATTAAAATTGCTTGACATTGGTTAGATTTTCAGT
>CAZXUA010000255.1:0-5126 GCA_964643755.1 uncultured Desulfatiglans sp.
ACTTGCGCGGGCATCTACGTTTATAAATATGTCAGCCGCGAAAATCGGTGTTAAAAGAGCCGAAGACAGTGTAACAAGCTCATGCTTATACTTTTCATAGATATCGCACAGAACGTCTTTCCGGCCCCTTTTGAGCTTCCAAACAAGTATTTTGTCTTCCAGCATTTACCACCTTTATATCGACTGCAAGCAATCGTATATTTACCTATATGACAATGGATATAGCAAAATTAGTATATTTTTTCTGTTAAAAATGGTGCTTGTTTTTTTCATGAAAAAGTCCTAAACCTTATCCATTGTATCTTTTCGTGTTTAAAGATTTTCAATATACAGGGTCATATGCGATGATAACCCCCAGGGAGCAAAAATAAAGGTAAGGGGTTTTGAATCTTCTAATATACCGTTTTAAGCAAAGAATTTTCACCACGGAGGACACGGCGAGCACGGAGTAAAAAACTACAGTAAACTTGAGAAATAAGTCGTCAAGACTATACCGCAATAAATGCGGTATAAACTCCGGCAGACATCCAGAAAATCATTGTAAATTAAATGGATTTACACTTTTACAGGGATGGAAGAAATAAGATATCAAATTTCTTAAGCCATGGGCTATAAATTCTCCGTGTACTCCGTGCTCTCCGTGGTGAATGTTATTTTGGAATTTTTCGTGTCCCTAAAATAGCTTATAGAAACAAGGGAAATTTTGATAGGACGATGAAAAAATTGAAAAATAAAAACAAGGCAACATTATATTCCCTTCTAACAATAATATTTTTATTGTTAATCTTGTCTAATCATCTCTTTGCCTTTGAAAACAAATCATATATTGCTGCCCAGAAAGAGAGGAACTCTTTTATCCTCAGTGAATCCGGGCACTCTAACCCCATCATCATTTCAAATAATGACTATCCGGGTGTGATACGTGTCGCTAATATATTACAAAGAGACATGGCTGAGGTAACCGGTTCAATGCCTGATACCTATATTGATCAGCTTCCCTCATCCGGATACATGATAATCGCGGGGACAATCGGTAAAAACAGCTTCATAGATGGATTGATAAATAATAAGGGGCTTGAGGTTGATGATATCAAAGATAAAAGAGAGAGCTTTATTATTCAAACTGTGGATAACCCCTTCCCATCAATTGATAAGGCCCTGATAATAGTCGGCAGCGATAAGCGCGGGACAATCTATGGCCTGTTGGATTTATCTAAAAAGATCGGGGTCTCTCCATGGCACTGGTGGGGTGATGTGCCTGTCAAAAAGAAAAAAAGCATCTATATCTCTCCTGGCCGATATACAGAAGGAGAGCCAAAGGTAAAATTTCGCGGGATATTTATTAATGATGAGGCCCCGTGCCTTTCAGGCTGGTCAAAGGCAAAATTCGGTACTGATATGTTCAACAGCGAACTCTATGAACCCATGTTTGAACTGATATTAAGACTAAAAGGGAATTTCCTGTGGCCTGCCATGTGGGGACGCACATTTTATGACGATGACCCTGAAAACGCCAGGCTTGCAGATGAATATGGTATCGTGATAGGCACATCTCATCACGAGCCCATGATGCGGGCGCATGATGAATGGCGTCGCTACGGGAGAGGCAAATGGGATTATGAGAGAAACAGTGAGGAGTTAAAGAGATTTTGGAGAGATGGCATTAAAAGAATGGGCCGGAATGAAAGCATTATTACCCTTGCCATGCGAGGGGACGGGGATATGGCAATGAGCTCTGACGCCAACATTGAACTCCTTCAGAAAATTGTGATGGATCAGAGGGAAATACTTACTGAAGTTACAGGGAAGAACATTACTGAAATTCCCCAGGTATGGGCCCTGTACAAGGAGGTGCAGGAGTATTACGATAAAGGCATGAGGGTGCCTGATGATGTAACCCTGCTTCTCTGTGACGATAACTGGGGGAATATCAGGAAACTGCCGAACCTTGCGGACAAGCCCCGTAAGGGAGGTTATGGCATATATTATCATTTTGACTTTGTCGGTGGGCCGAGAAATTACAGGTGGCTTAACACAACTCAGATTGAAAGGGTGTGGGAGCAGATGCGGCTTGCATGGGAATATGGCGCCAGTGAGATCTGGGTCGTAAATGTGGGAGACCTTAAACCCATGGAATTCCCGATAAGCTTCTTCCTTGACTACGCATGGGACCCTGAAAGGATTACTGCAAAAGAGCTGCCTCAATATTATATACGATGGGCAGAAGAGCAGTTTGGAAAGAAATACAGCAATGAAATTGCTGATATACTGATCAAATACACAAGATACAATTCAAGAAGAAAGCCGGAAATGCTCTCCCCAGAGACATACAGCCTTGTCAATTACCGGGAGGCTGAAACAGTTGTTAATGATTATAAGGAGTTATACGAAAAGGCAAAAAAGACAGGTAACGCCCTTGGTAAGGCATATCAGGATTCATACTATCAGCTTATCCTTCACCCTGTTGAGGCATGTTCTAATTTGTATGAACTATATTTTACAGTTGCAAAAAACAGGCTTTACGCTGAACAGAAACGGAACCTGACAAATGACCTTGCCATAAAGGCTGAGGAATTGTTTAAACGGGACACTGAAATCTCCCTTTACTATAATAAGGTCATGGCTGGCGGAAAATGGGATCACATGATGGACCAGGTTCATATAGGATATACCATGTGGAATGATCCCCCGAATAACATTATGCCGGAAGTGGTCAAGATAGAGATACCTGATAAGGCAATGATGGGAATCGCGGTTGAAGGTGCTGAAAAGGCCATGTTGCCTCAAGATAAAGATGCCATGCTTCCTGAGTTTGATTCATTAAATAATCAGAAATATTATATAGATATTTTCAACACAGGGAAAAGGCCATTCAAATTTATCGCCGTGCCTGACAGGCCATGGATTAAAATTTCAGATAAACAGGGTGAAATCACAACAGAAAAAAGGATATGGATAAGCATTGACTGGGACAGGGCGCCTTCAGGCAGCAGCATTGCCTCTATTAATATCTCTGACCAGAATAATAAATTTGCTATTACAGCGGTTATTAACAAAAGAGAAGTCAAAAAAGAGGAGATAAAAAACTGTTTTGTTGAGGCCAACAATTATGTTTCAATGGAGGCTGTAAATTATACATATAAGAGTGAACAGGCCCCTTACTCATGGCAGATCATCCCCAATCTGGGGCGGACAGGCTCAGCAATCACCCTTTTACCTGTTACCGCAATGGATATCCCGCAGGATATGAGGCCCATGCTTGAATACGATATTTATCTCTTTAACAGGGGTACCTTTAATATAAGCCTGTATCTTTCTCCCACCCAGAATTTCGGGTACAAAGATGGGCTAAAATTTGCAGTATCTATTGACGACCAAGCTCCTGTGGTCATCAACATGCATAAAGGGGATACACCTGACTGGAAATACCCTAAATACTGGGAACAGGCAGTTGGTAATAATATTCGAATAGCAAGTAGAGAGGTGAACAATATTGTACCGGGCAGGCACACACTCAAATTTTATGCAATTGACGCGGGCATCGTGCTTCAAAAGATCGTAATAGGAAAAGGGGATGTAAAGCCAGCCTATCTAGGGCCGCCTGAGAGTTACCGAAATGTTTCTCAAAAGAAGTAAGATAATTTTTATTATTAAGGAGATCAATACATGAGCAGCAGCACAGATAACACCAGCAAACTTCCCCGTTCAGATGTTTTTAATTATGCCTTTTATATGACTTCCGAGATGCTCTTTCTGTTAATGCCTACAACATTCATGAATATATTTTTGACTGATAACCTGCTGATCAGCGCATCGATTGTTGCCTCTGTGCTCGCTGTCGCTCGTATTCTTGATGGCATAGCTGGGCTTGTGTCCGGCATGATCATTCAAAAAACTCGGGAAAAGGGGATATATTACAGCAAATGGATTACAGCTACCCGCTGGTTTATCTGCTGCGGCATAATCCTGATGTTCTCAAATACATCGGCCATGTCTCTCTCAGTCAAACTGGTTATTGTGTTTATTGCCTACTGCATGATTAATCTTTCAATGAATTTTATCCAGACATCCCAGTTCAATGTCCTTGCAATCATGGGCGGCACATCCCTGGAAAAGAGGAACCTGCTTGCATTCAGGGGCACACAGGGCGTTACAATTGCAACATTAATTGGCAGCATATCCCTTGTCCCCATAATTAATAAGCTCCTTACTCCCATTATCGGAAGCAATTATGCATATTTTGTTATGGGTATAGTCTGTGTGCTTCCCTATATGTTTGGCTGTCATTTCCTCGCAAAATCTGCCATAAAATATGAAGAGGCCTCCCCGTTCAGAACCGGCCCTGGCGTAAGGGTCATGGATATGATCAAATCAGTATTTACAAATGACCAGTTGCTTATCCTGATCCTGGTGATGTCCTCCTCCTATATTGCACAGTATACAATAATGACAGTTGCAGTCCATTATTTTACCTATGTGCTTGGTAACGTAATGCTGATGACATACTCTATGACAATCGGAACAATAGTCAGTGTTGCAGGGGCATTTATAGGGCCTAAGATCGGTGTAATGCTGGGCAAAAAACATGCTATGGTTGTCGGGCTTCTGGGGCAGTGCCTGGCGCTGGTCCTGGTTTACTTTTTTGCGCGGACATCTGTTATTGCCTATATAGTTTTATACAGCCTTTTCTCTTTATCAATGTACATCTATTTTAGTTTTAATGCCAATTATACAATAGATACGGGCGAGTACCATCTGCATAAGACAGGCAGGGATAACCGCTCAGTTGCCAATGGCATGATGAATCTGCCCTTCAAGATTGGTCTCCTGATCGGCGGATCTGTACCTATGCTGGTATTAGGGAAGATAGGTTATCAGCCGAACATGGAACAGACCCCTGAGTTTATAAATAAATTTATGATGATGTTTGGCCTGTTTCCTGCTGCCTTTTGCCTGGCTGCCGCAATATTAATGCAGTTCTTCTACAAGATCACTGATGCAGATGCTGCAAGATACGCGAGAGAAAACCAGGAAGGCGTTGCAGCAGCGATGGCTGCTTCTGGAAAAGGGAGATAAGGGGACGACCTTTAAAATTAAAATTGCTTGACATTGGTTAGATTTTCAGT
>CAZXUA010000256.1:0-5125 GCA_964643755.1 uncultured Desulfatiglans sp.
ACCACCCTATCCTACACTCTTTCCCTACACGACGCTCTTCCGATCTCGCAACAGTGTTATCCCGGTGATTACAATAATGGCAACACTTATACCAGCCCTGCTTGGGGGCTCGGTTATTATTGAACAGATCTTCAGTATACCGGGTATGGGTATGCTTGCCTTTGAGGCGGTTACAACCCGTGATTACAATGTTGTTATGGCGGTAGCTACCATAGGCGGTCTGTTAAATCTTGTCGGGCTTTTATTAGGTGATATTGCCTACGCAATGGTTGATCCGCGTATTAATTTTGAGGAAACAGAATAAGCATAATGGGTAATTCAATAAAAAAATCTGACTGGGGCACATCATACGGCGAACTTGTATGGAAGGAGTTTACAAAAGGTAAGCTTAAAGTTGTATGCCTGGTATTTATAATCATGCTCTTTATTGTGGCTGTCCTTTCACCATTTATTGCAAATGATAAGCCTTTCTTTATTGTTATTGATGGTCAAACCTATTTCCCCCTGTTTAAAGAGTTAAAGGCTGCTGATTACAGTGTCTTTCTTGCTTCGTTAGCTGGTATTACACAGCTCCTTCTTATCAGGCGTAACCGGCGGAGGCTTGATCCCTCTTTAAGAGGCGGCGCCTTGCTGCTACAGGTTACTGTTATAGCCGGGACATTACTTATCGGGATTATCTTGATTCATCTGCTGATACCCCACAGGCTAGATGCAGAGGATTACAAAACAATGATCGCTTCAGGGAAGGCAGAAAAGGCGCTTTTTGCACCCATACCTTATGGCTATGCTAGAACCGATTTGCAGAACAGGGAGCTTCCTCCAAGCTCAGAACACTGGCTCGGAACAGATGATGTTGGCTCTGATGTTTTGTGCAGGCTGATCCATGGCAGCCGCATATCCCTTTCAGTGGGTTTTGTGGCCGTTGGCATATCAACCATTATAGGCATATTTATAGGCGCAATCCTCGGTTATTTTGGAGGCAGGGTGGATTTTTTTGGTATGCGTATTGTAGAGATAATGATGGCCATACCCACCTTCTTTTTGATTATTACCATTGTTGCCTTTTTCCCGAGAAGTCTTTTCAATATAATGTTCATAATCGGTATAACAAGCTGGACCGGCGATGCCTGTTTTATCAGGGCAGAGTTTTTTAAACTTCGAAAACAGGATTTTGTACAGGCTGCAAAGTCTCTGGGCCTTCCGCTTAAAAGCATACTGTTCAGACATATGCTACCAAACGGAATCACGCCGGTTCTTGTTAACGCCACCTTTGGTATAGCAGGCGCAATTTTTATAGAAGCGGCATTGAGCTTTTTGGGTTTTGGCGTTGCCCCTCCAACCCCGAGCTGGGGGCAGATGCTGAGCCTTGGAGTAAGCACAACAGGGAGATTCTTATGGTGGCTTACACTGTTTCCTGGCCTGGCTATTTTTTTTACTGTGCTTGCCTACAACCTTGTAGGTGAGGCTCTGCGTGACGCCATTGACCCCAGGCTAAGGCAATAGACTATGACTGAACTGTTAAAAATAGAGGGGCTTACCACCCAATTTTATACTGAAAAAGGCATTGTGACTGCTGTTCAGGATGTCAGTTTATCTATTAATAAAGGGGAGACCTTTGCCCTTGTGGGTGAAAGCGGATGCGGTAAAAGCGTTACAGCCCTTTCTGTTATGAGGCTTATACCTGATCCTCCCGGAAAGATTGTAAATGGTAAAATCTTTTTTAATGGGGTTGATCTCCTTGGATTAAAAGAAAAGGAGATGAGGTCAATCCGCGGTAATAATATTTCCATGATCTTTCAGGAGCCAATGACAAGCCTTAACCCTGTATACACTATTGGTGACCAGATTGCAGAGGCAATTATGCTTCACCAGAAAAAGGATATTGAAGCATCATGGAAAGAGGCTACAGATGTGCTTCGCAGGGTTGGTATAGCTGATCCAGACCAGAGGGTTTATGAATATCCATTTCAGATGTCAGGCGGTATGAGACAGAGGGTTATGATTGCGATGGGCATAAGCTCACGGCCTGATCTTTTAATAGCAGATGAACCAACCACAGCCCTTGATGTGACAATGCAGGCCCAGATACTGGATCTTCTCGATGAGATACAAAAAGAATATGGTATGAGTGTCCTTATTATTACCCACAATCTGGGCATAGTCGCTGAAAGGGCTGATAATGTTGCTGTTATGTATGCGTCGCGGATAGCAGAGATGGCGGATGCAAATAGTCTCTTTAAAAATCCACTGCACCCATATACTGTGGGCCTGTTAAACTCCATTCCAAAGCTGGGTGAAGAAAAAGAGAGACTAATGGCAATACCAGGAAATGTGCCTAATCCGCTGAGGTTTCCATCAGGGTGCAGGTTCCATCCCAGATGTCCGATATGTAAAAATGATTCAAGGTGCATGGCAACAGAACCCCTGCTTGAGGAAAAAGAACCCGGGCATATGGTTGCCTGCTGGAAGGTATAACAGACAGGAAAATGAAAGATAAAGACAATATACTGGATATCGAAGAGCTTAAGACCTATTTTCCAATAAAGGCAGGCCTGCTGCGGAAGACTGTAGGTTTTTTAAAGGCTGTGGATGGGATAACATTTTCTATTAAACGCGGACAGACCTTCGGGCTGGTGGGTGAGAGCGGGTGCGGCAAAAGCACTGTTGCACGAACAATCACGAGGCTCGAAAAGGCCACAGCAGGCAGGATTATTTTTAATGACCTTGATGTTCTTGAGGCGGATAAAGAGAAGCTCTTAAAGTTCAGGAAAAAGGTCAGCCTCATATTTCAGGACCCTTACAGCTCATTAAACCCCAGGATGACTGTGGGTAATATTATTGGCGAACCGGTGAAAACCCACAGGATCGCTTCAGGGATAGCTCTATATGAAAAGGTGTCAGATACCCTCACAAAGGTAGGACTCTCACCCGAATATATCAACCGGTATCCCCATGAGTTCAGCGGTGGCCAGCGTCAGAGAATAAGCATAGCAAGGGCGCTGGCCCTTAATCCTGAACTAGTTATATGTGATGAGCCTGTGAGTGCGCTTGATGTTTCCATCCAGGCGCAGATATTAAACCTGTTAAAAGATATTCAGGAGGAATTCAACCTGACCCTGCTCTTTATTGCCCATGATCTTGCTGTTGTGCAGTTCTTCTGTGATGTCGTTGCAGTTATGTACGTGGGCAGGATTGTAGAACAGGGAGAATCAGGGCTGCTTTATAAAAAGCCATTGCATCCGTATACGGAGGCACTATTATCTGCTATACCTCAGGTCGATACCTCCTTACGAAAAAAAAGGACTATATTAAAAGGCGAGGTGCCCAGCATTGTCAATCCGCCATCCGGATGCCCGTTTCACCCCAGGTGCCTGTATGCAAAAGAAAAATGTTCCCAGATCGTGCCTATCCTTGAACAAAAGGAAGGGGGGCATATGGTTGCATGTCATTTTCCTCTTGCCCTTTAATGCAGTAAAAAAGCTTTCCTTCATTGAAAATAGCCATAATAGCTGGTAATATTCCTCAAAATCAAAAAACTTTTATTGGAGTATCCCATTGCGATCCGGAAATAGAATCATAATGGTTTTGAGTCTTTTTCTCCTCTTCTCTCCTGCTGTATTCTTTTCTGATAATAAGGAGACAGAACAATTTCATAAATTCCTTGATGATGAATGGCGATATGCCATGCAGGAGTACCCTGAATGGGCTACCTCTGTGGGCCACCCAGATGGGAATGACCGATGGACAGACATATCATTGCCTGCTATTAACCGCCGCTATGCCCACAAAAAAGAGGCATTGGAAAGGCTTCTAAAGATAGAGAGAGAAGGGCTGGATAAAAAGGATAGGCTTAATTATGACCTGTACCTTCGTGATCTAAGACTTGATATTGAAGGGGAACAATTCAAGGATAAGTATCTGCGGATAAGTCAGATGGGCGGTATTCAAAAGAGCATTGAGAATACACTGAAACGCTCGCCAGCGGGCACCATTAAGGATTATGAAGCGAGGCTTGCCAGGCTTAAAAAGGTGCCTGAACAGATAGATAATACCATTATCCTTTTAAAGGAGGGGTTAGAGACAGGGACAACATACCCAAAAATTACCCTCCGTGATGTGCCTGAACAGATCAAGGCAATGACAGATGCTGCTGATAACCCCATTATGAAGGCATTTGAATCTTTCCCTGCATCGATTCCGATTGAAAAGCAAAAGGCCATTCAGGATGAGGCGAATAAAACCCTTGCCGATACAGTTATCCCTGCATTTGAAAGGCTCTATAAATTTTTTACTGAAGTTTATATGCCCGGAGCAAGGGAGACAATCGCCTGGAGCGCTCTGCCTGATGGCCGTGAATGGTACGCATACCTGGCAAAGAGCTATACAACCACTGAAATGAGACCTGAGGAGATACATAATCTGGGGCTGAATGAGGTTAAAAGGATTCGCGGAGAGGTGGAAAAATTAATGGAGGAGATAGGGTTTCAAGGTAATTTTCAGAAATTTCTGAAGTACATGACCTCTGATCCGCAGTTTTTCTTTAACTCCCCTGAAGAGCTTGTTACCGCATGCAGAGACATTGCAAAACAGGCGGATTACAGCCTCCCGAAACTTTTTGGCAAGCTGCCCAGACTTCCCTATGGGGTATTACCTGTTCCCGCGTACATGGAAAAATCACAACCAGCCGCCTATTTTCAGACAGGCAATATGCGAAATGGCGTTGCAGGCACCTTTTTTGTAAACACATACGATCTTTCATCCAGACCAAGGTGGGGGCTTACCCCGCTGGTGCTGCATGAGGCGGTGCCAGGCCATCATCTTCAACTGGCATTAGCCTCTGAACAGGAGAATATTCCAAATTTCAGACGTTATGGCGGTTACACAGTCTACATAGAGGGGTGGGCGCTCTACGCTGAAACCCTGGGCTATGATATGGGGTTATATAATGACAGGTATTCCCGATTCGGCCAGCTAAACCTGGCGATGTGGCGCGCCATACGCCTTGTTGTTGATACAGGCATCCACTATTATGGGTGGAGCCGTGAACAGGCCATAGATTATTTCAGGGAGAATAAGATCGGAAGAGCGTCGTGTAGGGAAAGAGTGTAGGATTGGGTGTTGGTGT
>CAZXUA010000257.1:0-5111 GCA_964643755.1 uncultured Desulfatiglans sp.
TCAGAACAGGTATAAGTCCATCATATGCCAGGAAAAAGCCTATTTGCTGGAGTTGGTTTGTCCCTGTAACCGTCCCCGTATCTTTATTTGGTTTGTCTTCCCTGTGTCCCCCCCTGAATCCATACAGATGTTTTGTCTATGCCAAAATCGGGAAGGGAGCCATCATCTGCTGGTACCTTAAACATATAATTTGGTCCCGCATCCACCTCTGATTCCTTTGGTTTTTTAAGCTGCTGGACCCAGTCATATGGCAGGCGGTATGCCCTGTAAACAAGATTTCTGATCATGGGTATGTCAGTGTCCCACAGATAGGGATTCATGTATTCCCATACAATCTCGCAGTCTATAGTGACCTCAATTATGCGCCCCTGGGCGCCTTCAGTAATAAGGGTGTTGCCGTTTGGAAGCCGCTGAGCGGATGACACGTTAACGCTGTATAATTTGTGACCATAAATCGGCTCTGGTTTTTTGGCCCCGGGGCTGCTCGGGGCATATTCCCATACAATCTCCTTTGTGACCGGGTTGAATTCCACCACCCTGGAATAATCCCTGCGCATAACAGATATTCCGTCCGGCGCAAAATCGGTGGGAGGGCCATATCCAGAATTGCCGCCATTATCAAACACCAGTATATTACCCTCCCCGGGTAACCCCTTTGGGATCATATGGGTATGATGTACACCTATCATCCATCCCAGTTTCTTGTCATCACCCTCTCGATAATATGGCCCGGCCTTCCAGGCAATCTTCCCGCTTTTATGATCTATGATTGCAAGGAGCCCTGCCTCCCGGCTGTCCAGGATGATATTGTCAGGGTGGAACCTCTTGTCACCACTGTCATACCATTTGTTTGGGCCTAAGTATGACGCACAGTTCTGATGAAACCAGTCAAAGCCGTCACCTTCACTCATAGGTTTTCTGTTATAGGTCTGCATGGCTTTTAATGCTGCATCATCAAAACCCATCTCATCTATATGCTCTGCTGCCTTCCACGACCAGACGATCTTCCCGGTTGCAATATCCACCTCATAGAGCACATCATCAATAAGCTGCACATTCCTGTTAATCTTTTCATTCTTTACATTGTAATGGGCCAGGGCAAGCAAAGTGCCCTTTGTCGCGTCCAAAGGAGGGGCGTCAGGCATGTAATAACCTGTCGGGTTTCCTTTTATCTGCATGTCATGGTGCTGCCTTGAAACCCACATCTTGCCATCCCCTTCATTTGCCTTTCCTTCCATCCATTTGTCAAAGCTCCAGATAACATTATCATTGAAATCTCTTATCTGTATCTGGATAGCATCCTGCCTGCCCTGTTTCCACGGTGAAGTGGCCGACAACAGAAATCCACCCGGGTACACCTTGTTTGGATGATGGAGTTTACCTTTCCATAAATGAACAAGGTTGCCGTTCATGTCAATAAGTATGCCCTTATCAGAGGATAGTATTGTATAACCGTTCCAGCATTTATCGGGCTTATAGATGGTTGTTCCAAGGGGGTAAACGCTCGGATGGGCGTATATGACTTCCGGAAGGATAAACATAAGGGCGACGAAAAAATAACCTGTAAGCCGTTTCATTTTTTGACCTCCATGGATGAAGGGTTTAGATAGAAGTGTTTATTTGCATTATTGTAGAGAAATAATTCTCTTTTAATGGCATCAAAAACGGTGAGTTGTCAACAGGAAAAAGGTCAGGAAGGAGTAGGGAGGATCGGGGGCAGCCATTAACCTGGGACATTTGCAGATGGTATGGACTCGAATATTCAGAATAGGTTTTGTGCTTATCCTGCGGTGCGTGAAGAAGAAATTGTCCTTGACTAATGTATATACCAGTATATACGCTTTACCCGGAGGATATCAATATGCTTAGTTCAAAAGTTTTTAAAAGTGGACATAGTCAGGCAATACGACTTCCTAAAGAGTATCGGGTAGATGATAAAGAACTCTATATTAAGAAAATTGGGAGCACTACCATTCTCTTTTCAAAGAAAAATCCCCGGGAAGCCTTTGAACTCAGCCTTGCAGAGTTTTCAGATGACTTTATGGCTGAAGAAAGGAATCAGTTGCCCATGCAGGAGAGAGAAGGGCTCTGATGTATTTACTTGATGCAAATATATGTATTTATATCATAAATAAAAGGCCAGTAACTGTCGTAGAAAAAATAAAAACCTCCGAGCCAAATCAGATCAAGGTATCGGCTATATCTGTCGCTGAACTTCCATACGGAATTGCAAAAAGCAGCTACAGAGAAAAGAAGAGGGCAGCCTTAATTGATTTCGTTTCAGGGTCTGACATCCTTCCATTTGGTGATGCTGATGCGGAAGTCTTTGGGGTAATAAGAGCTGATCTGGAAAAAAGGGGGAAGCTCATTGGTACCTGCGACAAGGAAATAGCAGCTCAGGCTATTGCGAGAAACCTTACACTTGTCAATAATAAGCTATCTGAATTTGAACGAATTACAAAATCAAAAAAAAGAAAACTGGGCAATATTATGATGCATCAAAAGGTGTTAAGACAGGTTTTTCATGTTGTAAATCCAGGGAGTTGTAAGATATGATTACCGGAAATACCTTGAGTCTATTGCCAGAGGAGAAACCTTAATTGAGTGGAAACCTGTCACATCTAAATACCCCTGTCATCAATATTATCCGCAGGGATATGACAAAACTCCCCTCCAACATTACAATTCAGCAATCGCTGGAATATATAAGACAAAAGGAGATTGGTGAAAAGATTGTCTATTTTTATGTTGTTGATGATGATGACCGCCTTGTGGGGGTATTGCCGACAAGACGATTGCTCACTGCGCCTCTGGATCAGAAGGTCTCGGAAATAATGATTACCCCTGTTGTAACAATCCCTCACTATGCAACGGTGCTGGATGCCTATGAATTCTTTTTACTCTATAAATTCCTTGCATTTCCGGTTGTGGATGAAAAAAAGGGTTTGCTTGGTGTGGTTGATATTGCCATGTTTGCAGATGACACCTTTGATATAGCTGATCGCGAAAATATGGACAGGCAGTTCGAGTTAATAGGTTTCAGTATCACCCAGATCAGGGAGGCCTCACCGTTTAAGGCCTTTCGGTTCCGGCTTCCATGGCTTCTTGCCACCATTGCAAGCGGCACTGTGTGTGCATTACTGGCAGGCATGTACGAGATGACCCTTGCCAAGACTCTTATACTGGCCTTTTTCCTCACGCTGGTGCTGGGATTAGGTGAAAGTGTCAGCATTCAATCAATGACATTGAGTATTCACAGCCTGCGATCAAAAAAACCTGACTGGGTGTGGTACCTGAAATCATTTTATCGTGAGGTAGGCGCTGCAATATTGTTAGGCATTGCATGCGGGGTTATTGTTGGTGTCATTGCCTGGCTCTGGCGAGGCAATGGGGTAGCGGCATTTGCCATTGGCGCAAGCATTATGCTGACTCTCTGCCTTGCTGTTTTTTTTGGCCTGAGTATACCGTCAATATTGCATAAGCTTAAACTTGATATGAGAATTGCTGCAGGGCCGCTCACCCTTGCACTAACCGATATCTCAACGGTGCTGATATATTTCAGCCTTGCAAAGGTATTGTTGTGAAAGACTAATTGTAAAACTATATTTTTAAAATATGGTTTTATTTAAAAAAAACATTTACAGGAAAAAATATATATGGTTTTTATATCGCATTACTTGGGTAATCATCATTGATATTTTTATTATGGAGGAAGGCATGAAAAGGGTTGTTCTATTTATTGCGGTGCTGTTTTTCATTGGCGCCTGCGTGACAACATCATCAAATAATATGGAGTTTTTAACAACAGCTATTATAAAAGGGACTGAGATAAGAGTACATACTTCTAAAACAACCGTCCAGGAGCTTTTGGGTAAACCTGACTTTGCAACCAGCGATGAATTGCATTATAAAGGGAAGGATAATGAACCAACCTATATTTTAACTTTCAGTGATTCATCTCTCATCAGAATAGCAAAAGTAACTCCAAAAAACGCAGAATAATTGGAAGATGAAATAGCAAAAAGGCATGAGAATTTTATTCCCATGCCTTTTTTATATATACTCTACCTTTATAAGGGGTAGGTGTTAGTCATTAATTGTTACATGCCCTGTAGCTATGCGGTTGGCCTCTGATGCTGTCAGGGTTATTGTATCGGTTATAACCTTTGATTCGCCCGCATTAAAAGAGCTTGTTGTCTTTGTTTTGCTTCCGACAGACCTGCTGTTTTCATCCATGAATGCAACTGTGATATCCTTGGTCATGGCCTTGTCTGTATTATTTTTCAACTTTACACTGTATGCAACCTCTACCATGTTATCAGAGATCTTCTTGAATTTCCCCTTGATGCTCTCACCCAGGTTGGCCTTCAGTACCTGGCCCTTTTTATCGGCTCTTTCTTCTACCTTTGAAATCACCACATAACCCGAATTGATGTCCTTTGCATCTGAACCATCAAGAACCATTCTGTTCGATACAACCTTTGATTCACCGGCTGGGATTGTGCGGGTCTTTGATGCCTGTACGACCTTCTCATTCTCGCTGTTCACAAAATCCACCGAAACATCAAATGTTACAGGCTGATCTGTATTGTTCTTTACAGTCGCCTTCCAGATAATTTCTGTTTTCCCATTTTCCGGGGCGCCATCAGCTATCTTTTTGATGCTCTGCTCATCTATATTATATTTCCCTTCCGCAAATGTATGTGAAGCGCTTACCATTAAACCTATGATTAATAAAATGCCAAAAATATACCCTGTTTTTTTCATGTTTGTTGCCTCCAAGCAGCTTAAAATTTTAAAACCATTTAACAAAATTTCTCACTTCATCGGCACAAATTATTTTGGACTTTAAATTTTTTTATAATATTTTTTGTCAGGATAATATTCAGCCCTGATGGGAATTTTGACATAATTCATAGAAAGGCCTATATCATATTGATATTACATGGAAATAAAAATTAAAAGGCAAGGCATAACTATTGCAAATGGATAAAAAGGGGGGCTTTCAATAAAAGCTGGCAAATAATATGAGTGATTTCAGAACAATCAATTCAGATCAGTAATTTCCGGTTAAGAAGTTGCATAGCACGAGTCCTGGTATAATGTGCGGT
>CAZXUA010000258.1:0-5060 GCA_964643755.1 uncultured Desulfatiglans sp.
AGTTTCTTTCATCTATAACACCAAAGCGAAGCGCTGGGGTCATTTGCTAAACTATATAACCTTTCTACCAATATGAAATTAATGTCTTTTTCAGGCTCAACGGTATAAAGAATCTTTTTAACAGCATGGCATTTCAGGCTGAAAAAATCCTTCTAAAAACATAAGCCAGATGTATCAGACTACTTTTCCAGTGGGTGACTTTATGAAAACAAAGAGAATAATGAACCATGATATGGCACAAGAAAGCAAGCCACCCATCGCTATACAAACAAATACATAAATTTTATTAAAACTAAATAATACAGGTAAAAATTTAAAACTGATCAGGAGCTAGGATAGACTGCCGAAATAAAACCCCCCTCCCAAGGAATTATGTAAAACATTATCGACAATTATCTGCCTGTTAAAAGCATGATTATTGAATATCTGATTAGGCATATTACTGTCAAGAAAAAATATTAAAAAAAAATCATTAAGCTTTTATTGTGCAAATAAAATATTTTTAACATATTGAAAAGCGGTTAATTATTCTATATATATTCATCCCAAAACATTATCTGGTAATTATATGATGTTTGTTTCAGTTTTCGTTTAAGAGTGATGGGGAATTGTCGACTCGAAAGCACATACCATTCTGTTCCAAATGTTATTTCCTCAAATCCCACCGGAGGGCTAATGTCTGAAAAACCTACTTATGAAGAGTTAGAACAACTGGTCAGAGAGCTAAAAAAGCAACAATCCGTATCCATACAAGCTGATTCGGCTTCTGATGAAAGCGGATCATGGTACAGATATCTCATTGAAACAATCAATGAAGGTGTAATTATACAATCTGCATCAGGTGATTTAATAACCTGGAATAAAAAGGCAGAAGAGATCTTCGGGCAGATGGAGCCCGGAAAGGATCTGCCTTTTTATAATGAAGATGGAACAAGATGTGAAGGCAAGGATCACCCTTCAATTAAGACCCTGCAAACGGGCGAGCCCTGTATTAATCAGATTATGGGGGTATACAGGTCTCCCGGTGACCTTGTATGGATATCAGTCAACACAAACCCGATATATAAAGATAATGAAGATAAGCCATATGCTGTTGCCATCTCTTTAACTGATATCACTGAATTAAAGATGGAGAGGGATACATCAAAAAATTTGCTTGACGTAGCCGGGGTAATGATCCTTGCCTTAAGCAGGGCAGGAGAGGTCATACTCATTAACAGAAAAGGATGTGAGATCCTGGGGGGCACTGAAAAGGATTTTTTAGGTAAAAACTGGTTTGATATTTTTACACCAAAGGAACTGATTGAAGAGGTGAAAAATACTTATGCGGAGATTATGAATAATCGGGAAAAGAAGCTGGAGTACACCGAATATAGAATTATCACCCTGTCAGGGATTGAAAAAACAATAGCCTGGCATAACGCAATTATAAAGAATAAAGACAGCATAACTACCGGTTTGCTTAGCTCAGGAGAGGATATAACAGAGAGAAAAAAGGCTGAAGAGGCCCTGCGTGAGAGAGAAGAGCTTTTAAACAGATCACAGGAGATGGCATCTTTGGGCGGGTTTATTTGGGGGAGACATGATAATTCACTCACATGGTCAAAAAACATGTATGCGATTCATGGTTTAAATGAAGGTTCTGTTACAGGTGATTTAGGTGAATTATCAATACAGATGATCCATCCTGATGATCTTGACCGTGTAGCAAAAGAGATTGCCCAGATGCTTAAGGAGACAGATACCTGGGATGTTGAATTCCGCATTGTGCGGCCTGATGGCATTGAAAGGATCATCAGATCAAGCGGTAAACAGGAGTATGATGCCAAAGGTGCTCCTGGCAAGTGTTTTGGCATTTACCAGGATATAACAGAACAAAAAGAGGCGGAAAAAAGGCTGAAGGAAAGTGAAGAGAAACTATTGAGATCCAGAAAGATGGAAACCCTGGGTCTTTTAGCCGGTGGTGTTGCCCATGATCTGAATAATGTGCTTTCAGGGATAGTAAGTTACCCTGAGCTGCTCCTCTTTGATTTGCCTGAAAATAGTAAACTCAGAAAGCCTATACAGACAATACATGATTCAGGGAAAAGGGCTGTTGCCATTGTAAATGACCTTTTAACAATAGCAAGAGGTGTTGCTACCCCCAAAGAGACCCTGTGCCTGAATGATATAATCGATGATTATCTAACCTCTCCCGAATTTAAAAAGCTCACGCAGTACCACCCTGATGTAGAGGTCATGAGAGACCGTGAAAAAGAGCTTCTGAACATAAATGGCTCTACTATCCATATCAGGAAGGTCATCATGAACCTGGTATCCAATGCCGCCGAAGCAATTGAAAAGAGGGGTCGGATAATTATATCCACCATGAACCGTTATGTGGATAGCCCCATAAAAGGATATGAAGATGTAAGGCCCGGGGAGTATGCTGTTTTATCTGTAGCAGATAATGGAACAGGTATTCAACCTGAACACCTTGAAAGGATATTTGAACCATTTTTCACTAAAAAGGTTATGGGTAAAAGCGGGACCGGTTTAGGCCTCGCTGTTGTATGGAATATTGTTCAGGATCACGAAGGGTATATAGATGTCAAAAGCAGTAAACAGGGAACAACCTTCGAGATATACCTTCCTGTTATAAGGGATGATATCCGGATCAAAGATATCCCTATATCGATAAACGAGTATATGGGAAATGGTGAAATGGTACTGGTCGTTGATGATGAAAAGAGCCAGAGGGAGATAACCTGTAAAATGGTTGAAACGCTGGGTTACAGGTCTGAAGCAGTTCCAGGCGGGGAGGATGCTGTGGAATATCTAAAGGGGCATAATGCGGATATTATACTCCTGGATATGATTATGGCCCCGGGGATAGGAGGACGTGAGACATATGAGAGGATCATTAAACTTAATCCAAAACAAAAGGCCATCATAGTAAGCGGATTTGTAGAAACCGATGAGATAAAAGAAACCCAGAGGATGGGAGCGGGTGCATACATCAAGAAACCACTGATATTACAAAAATTAGGTGAAGCGATTAAAGAGGAGTTGGGTAGATCAGAATAAAACAGACTTTTCATTGAAAATGGTGTAAACAGGTGGTGTCAAATCGTGTTTGTAAAATAATAAATTCAAAAACAGGAGGGTTTATCATGGGATTTATCCAGGAATTCAAGACTTTTGCAATGCGCGGCAATGTAGTTGATATGGCAGTTGGTATTATCATTGGCGGGGCATTCGGGAAAATAGTTTCATCAGTGGTCGCAGATGTGATCATGCCTCCGATAGGTGTCCTTCTCGGTGGTATGGATTTCTCAAAATTTGCAATAACCATTAAACAGGCATCGGGCGATGTTGCGGCTGTTACATTGAACTATGGCAAGTTCATACAGTCAATGGTGGATTTTGTAATAATAGCCTTTGCTATCTTTATGATGATAAAGGCGATGAATTCGTTCAAGAAGAAACAGGAAGAGGCGCCTGCTGCGCCACCCGCACCTTCAGCAGAGGTTGTGCTCTTGACAGAAATCAGGGATGCGCTGGTTAAGAAGTAAGTTTTCAGGTGGGGTATAGAACCCAATGTTGTTGATTTGCGCTTCAAAGTGCGTCATTCCCGCGAAGGCGGGAATCCACTTTAGGTATTAAAAACAAATGGATTCCCGATCAAGTCGGGAATGACGATTAGTAATTTAAATCAACAGTATTGGGTATAAAACTTCACACTACTCCATAATATTATTAGGGGGGAATGAATATGAATCCATTTAAAAAGGGGATAACCAGACGTGATTTTGTTATTGTTGCAGCTGCCACAGTCGGCTGCACATGTCTTAAACTTGATTGTTTGAAAGCATACGCAATGGAATCCAAAGATGAGGCTGCACAAAAAAATGAAATCCTGGTAGCCCCGTGCGGCCTTTATTGCGGCGCATGCCCCATGTACATTGCCACCCAGTCCAATGATAAAGAAAAGCTTGATGCAATGGTTAAACAGTTTTCATCCGGGCCTGTGAACTTAAAGCTAGAGGACATTCTTTGTGACGGCTGCATAGGAAATGGGAGGGTCGCCTCCTTTTGCCGTAACTGTGAGATGAGAAAATGCGCACAAGATAAAGAGAATGTTACCCGCTGCTCAGACTGCAAAGAGGAGCCATGCGACAAAGTAACAAAATTCAACAATGATGGTATGCCTCACCATGGGGAGGTGCTGGAAAATCTCAGTCAGCTAAAGAAAATGGGGATTGAGAAATGGGCAAAATCGGAAAAGGAGCGCTGGTCATGCACAAAATGCGGTTTACAAATAGCCTGGTATGACAGTAAATGTTCAGGATGCGGCGCACCCAGATCAGATAAACTCTTCACCCTGCGCCCATTCCCAAAACAACCATGAGATAAATTATAGCCATATGGTTTTGTGATCCACTTGAATTTTGAACCGGTTTCATGGTGCAGGCAGATATGCCTGCACCCTCACTCAATATCTCTACCGGAAAAGGAGCATATTGCACATGACCGTTTCCCCCTCCAGATCGAACGCCATAAACCCCTGGTGGATTGCCATTGTATGCGGAATGGCATCATATATAGACGCATGCGCTATAATAGGTTCAGGCATTGCACTTGTCATTTACCAGCATACCATCGGCATAACAGAAAATCAGATCGGTACTCTTTCAGCGGCCCTGATCACCTGCATAGCAATCGGGGCACTGCTTGGAGGAAGGCTTGGAGACAGGTATGGACGCCGCTCTGTCTTTATTGTCACCATGTTCATGATTGTTGTGGGCTCTGCAATGCTCACTCTTATAACCTCATTCTCATGGCTTTTTATCGGGACCATTATTGTCGGCCTTGGCGCAGGAGCTGATCTGCCTGTCTCTCTTGCATCTATTGCCGAAGCAGCCACAAATGAAAACCGCGGAAAACTGGTTGGCTTCAGCCAGTGAGTTGAAAGGGGGACGACCATTAAAAATATAAATTCAATCTAAGTTATAATCCTTTGAGTTGAAAGGGGGACGACCATTAAAAATATAAATTCAATCTAAGTTATAATCCTTTGC
>CAZXUA010000259.1:0-1219 GCA_964643755.1 uncultured Desulfatiglans sp.
TAATCAATGAAATTGGTTGCTTCAGACTTTCAATAAAAGAGTCAGGCAATACTTTTATCGGAGCATTGGAATAATTACGCCCATGTAAAAGTAAATTCTGATATGAAAACTCACTAAACAACTGACCAATTTGCTGCACGCTTCTGAACTGAGTAGAGAGGTTTTCAATAGTATCAATGGGGCGTCTAATTAAATTTTGTTCTTCCTCCTTAAAACTGTTGATCTTAAACATCTTATAGATGCTCTCATCATCTATTTCAAGGTTCTCTAAATCGCGGTCAGAAGTATCTACAACAGGAGGTATTTGTTTTGGGTCACCTGCAACTATCAATTTTGCCTGAGGATTGTGAGTTTTCAGGGACATTAGTGCAAAAACCAGGTAAGGAAGACTGATCATTGAAGATTCATCAAAAATAATATAGTCCCATCTAATCTCGTTATCGTACAATTTAAAATCTGGACCATCGTCATTTTGTATCTGGTAATAAGGGAGACGATGGATTGTAGTAATCACAATATTGCAACTATCCAGTTGAACATTACTTAAAGAAGCCTGATATAGTTCTTCATCTATTGCTTCCAATTCAGGATCGGTTGCACTGCCAAGACGAACAATGGATAAATTAGTGTTATTTGAATAGAGTTTTTTTGCAAGTACATCGCCAGCTTTATTGGTTGGCACCAAAACAAGGGCTTTAAAAACAGGTCTTTCTATGTATTCATTTTCAAGAAGTTTACAGAGTACAGTAGTTTTCCCCGTTCCTGGTGGTCCATAAATAAAATGAATGGCAGGAACACTTTCATTGATATTTGACCATGGTGTAATTATCAAGGGATTTGTGAAACCATTGTATAGCCTTTTAATCAAGTCTAAAACCGGACTAAAATTGATACTAATATTCACAGCACTACTAAAAAGATAGATCAAACGTCCTTCTATTCCTGAAGGAATGTACGTCAGAAGGTTCTGCCCTTTTTTTGAAACACCTTCTACAATTATGTTTTCCCTTTTATGATTTTTAAAAACGATTGAGATATTAAAGCCTTCAAATAATTCGATATTCTCAGGAATCAAACTGTTTGCTCCTTCAAGAATAAAGTACTTTTCAGAAATTATGCCGTCTATCTCATAGGCCTTTATTGATTGAAAGGAGATTGATTTCTGGGAAGTTGTCTCTGCCAAATTTTCAAAGGAAAGCAAATACCTTATATAACTTTC
>CAZXUA010000259.1:1229-5053 GCA_964643755.1 uncultured Desulfatiglans sp.
AACCAATCGTATGAGTAGCGTTCATTCGATTCAATATCTTTAATAATTTCTTTCCGATCCTCTTCAATACTACATTTTTTCAGATTATCAAGTATTCTTCTGGTATCTTCGTCATCAAAATCGTCTCTTCCACTTGCGGTAAGGGTATGATAAAAAGCAGCCAATGTTTTATCCCTTGATTCGATAAGAATCTCGATTTTTTTTGCTAAATTGCTCTGCCCTTCATCATTCAGAACTTGAGTCAGATCCTCCCACCTAAGCTTTTTATTGTAATAAATGGTGGTTTCTGATTCATTGTAATCCAAATAATAATCTCCCTTCTCAATTCGACCCAGTTCAAGCTGTTCTTCACCCAATTTTACTGATGCATTATAACAAATATAAGGCTGTCTTATCAGGCGAACTGTGTTAGCGTCCCTCCAGGAACGATAAAAAGGTTCATCATGTTCAACCGCTTCTTCGATATTTGCAAAAACAAAATTTATTTCTAATCTCTCGAATGGACTAAGGTTATCGATGTATATTTCATGCAAATAAATGATCTGATAAGTGTTGAAAAGTTTTATCAACGACTCTTCGGGAGTTTGTTTAATGATTAAATCATAATCTTCTTTATCCAAATACTTTGGCAAATCATTTCTTTCGCTGCCTATTTTCAGCATGTTAAGGGATGCCCATACTGGCAGCCTGTATTCATTATCCCCTTCAGAATTGAGTAGTTTTTTTAGTATGGTATTTACAATATGATGTTTTTTAGAATCTATGTCAAATTGGAAGGATACATCATCCTCTTGTAGAAATCCTTCAGCCAAACCAGTCAGAGTGTTTGATAAAAAGAACTCAGATATGGATTCAATTTCATACTCTTTCACTTCATCTTGCGATATATTAAGCAACCAGTTTCTTAACCTTACGACATCGCTTTTATCTGTTTGAATACCCAACGATTTTAAAAATGGTTTAATAGAACTTATTTCTATATTCAACCAATCAATTATTGTATCATCCAGTTTTTCCGTTTCTAAAACATGGCCTGAAAAAATTTTTTCTTGTGGGTCAAATAGTAAAACTTTATTCCAGGAATCACTTTTTTTGTCTTTTCTTCGTTCTACAGGAGTTTTCTTCCATTGCTGATATAAATATTGCATAAGCTCTAGCTGATCAGATCCAGCTTTAAAGATGCTTATTGAGCATCCTGTCTGAAACAAAAACCCAGAGATAAGTATGTCCTCATTCTCTACATCAGCATCAGCATCATTATCAACTTCTCCATATTGCATTACCTCATTTGTATCTAATTGGAGAATTGATGCCAAGTCATTGTATTTCGTTGATAATATATAATTCTTGTCATATAATTCATTATTATATGCCGGCAAAACCCAATTACCAGATAGATCTTGCCATACTGAATCTGCATCTTCCACTTTGTATGATGAACCATCGGCTCTGCTTATTAAATTGCAAGTCAGCACTAATGCAAGCTGATGACAATTTGTGAGTTTTTTTTCTACCAACGATTCATTAAACAAAGCAATAAGTTCATCGGTGACACCGGTATCTTTTATCTTGAATAATCGTTTGGATTCTTTTTCGGAAAGCAAATCCCTTTCACTTGTATGCTTCGCAAAATCAAATGTTTTTCTGATTCCATTATCATCCTCAAAACCCAATAACATTGCCCTGGAAAGTTTAATCGTTTTTTCGTTAAGAGGCAGTGTAACTGAATCATTGGCAATGTCTATAGAACTCAGATGGAAATATTTCTCATTATCCTGAAGAACAATTTTTTTCTGAACTGTTTCTAAATAATCCTGATCACTTGTTAAAAGCCTCTTCAGAAATTTAAGTTTTATCTCATTGTGTGCATTAATTGTCCAATTAGTATCAAGAATAATACTTTCGCATTTGTCCAGAAATGTTATCAGTATTTCATCTTTTTCGCCTAATAATACTTGGGTCAGTTGTATGGATTGCTCTGAATTTTCAATATCAACATCTTCTATAAAAAAGGCAGCAAGGTTATCCGACTGCATTGACAGCATGGTGCTAAACTCAGTGAACTCATCGGGCAATGCAATAAGCTTTCCGGAAAGATATTGTACTACATATTCTTTGATCTTTTGTTGAGGTGTGAAATAATTTCTAATTTTATCTTTGGAAAGAATGAATTTATCAGATTCAATTATATTTATTGTATGAGTAGAGAATACATCTAAATTACAGGTTTTGCAAAAAACCAGTAACATCTTTATCTCATCTCTATTACTCTCAATTGATTCAAAGTCCAGTGGATTATTTTTATTACTAAATTTAAAGGGAACCCCTTTATAATCGTCCAAACGGTTTAGATCAGGAATCTGAATGTTTAATAAAGCGTGCAGTGCATTTTGAACCTGTTCGTATATTTCAGAAGGGATATTGTTTAGGTTTTCGTGGAAATATGGGTTATTAACTTCAACAAATTCGTTTTGAAAGAAAACAAACCCATAATCGCTAAGCAGCAGTTGTTCCTCTTTCGAATGTTCACACAGTGCATAAAAGTTACGAATATCATCGAAAATATTTTCAAGACCTGTGTCAACCTTTTTTAAAAAAGCACGTGCAATGTCTTCCCAAAATGGATAAATAATGTTTTCGTATATCTTTTCGTTAACATTTAAAAGATATCTATCCACATCCGGGTGACGTTCCTTTTCATTCAGCAAGAATGGTCTAAGCCAGGAAATTTCTGTTTTTTGTAAAATGTGCTTCAATGCCACACATTTCCCGGTATGATTGGTAAATAATTTCAACTCCCTTAAACGTTCACCACGCTTGCCTTCTTCAATCATATCCCTGAACACACAGAAAATTTTTACTTTTTCTTCCAGAGATAGTTTGCCTGAGGTTTCATCGTTTATGTTATCACTGAATATTTTTATAAGAGTAGGTTGGCTACGTAGCTGTGATTCAGCACTGAAATAACTATTATAATTCTGATAAAAATGATATTTATCCAAGTTTATAGTACTTGTCTTGAGCCCGCATTTTATCAATTCGTTTTTAACATCAGCCAGTTTATTGTGGAGAATAATGTACCCCTGTTCTTGATGAGCCGTAACCTCATTGATGCTAAACAAACGCCCGTCAGTGAACTCAAAAAGCTTCAGGTTACTGAGATTTTTCTTAAAAGATTCATTAATCTTGTTTCTATCCAATAATAAATTCAGCTCATTCAGAATTGCTGTTATTCTTGCTCTATCTTTATCAATCCAGTTATTTACATGAGTAGCAATATCTTCCACCTGCAACAAAGTGAAAATATCAAACTCTTGAACCTCTAATTTTTCCACTGCACTCCATCTGATGATATCAGGTGCGTCATATCCCCAGTAAAACCATAGGATTTCATTAAGTCCCCATTCTTTAGCATCAATTTCAATCGCGGTTTTTTTCAGGTGTACCTTGCCCTGATATAAAGAAAAATCATTACTATCGAAGCTGCTTCTGACAGGAATGCAGGTTTTTAAAGTTTTAGTCAGCTCATCAATGAATGGTTCCTTTACCCATTTTCGGTCATAATTATTACTTTCCTTTGATGACAGCAATGCTGCATATAAATGGAGAAATTTTTGTTTATCACCATTGTCGGATGAATGGAAAAGTTTAGTAAGTTCATTCCTTAATCTATTTGCTATAGTTCTTAACAGGCGTTCATTAATACCCTCTTCCCCAATTGTACCTTTATGTAAAAATGTTCTGGAACTTGCTTTATAAAAAGCATTGGAATGGAGTACAAAATAGATCGGAAGAGCACACGTCTGAACTCCAGTCACCGCTCA
>CAZXUA010000260.1:0-5035 GCA_964643755.1 uncultured Desulfatiglans sp.
CTACACCCTATCCTACACTCTTTCCCTACACGACGCTCTTCCGATCTCAATTCAATAGCATCCTTCAAGGCCATGCCGGGTTTCAGATTTTCATCTATTGTTATCCCGCTTCCTGCCTGTGCGAAGGCAATTCCGCTCAAATAGTAGAATGATATTAAAAGAACAGCAGAAATTACCCTGAAATACATTATTTTTTCTCTAATGACTGTCATAACTATCCCTTTTATTAAAATACTATTGATAAGAGCCAGCTCCATACGGATATTTTTTTAACCGAATGGGCACAAATAAAAACTGTAAATTTCATACCCTGAATTGAGGAGACAACATATACTTTTCTTTATTAAAAAACAACTTGCCTGTGGTAAAAATTTTAATTTCATTCATTATTTAAATAATTTAAAGTACAAATTATATTCATGAATGTATCCCGGAATTTACGCCTTAATTGTTCATTATATTTATTTATAAGCATAATTAATGCATTATATATATTTAATAAGCATTTTTTGATCTCTATTAACAATTTTTTTACAATTATTTTACATTTTTTTACCAAAGAGCTATTGACACACCTGTATTTCTTGATTAAATTTGATAACACCAAAGCTTAAACAATAACCTATAATTGAAAGGCCGGGATACCACCTCATCCCGGCCTTTCGCATTTTAATCAAACTATCGTTAATTGGTCTTTTATGTCTCAGGTATCCAGACTATAAAAGTGAGAAAACAGGCCAGATAAAAAGATCAGGCCTGTCAACTATTGGGATAATGGAGCCATTGATACTGTCCTTCTAAAGCCAAATCATTGCCAGGAATTGGTGATCAACCAATCCCTGGAGTAAAGAAAGAGATCAGGATCTAAAAAAGTAAATCTTTCAACCGGGTTTAGTTACCCCTTTGGTATAGCGGTCATGGTGAATACCATTACAAACAGGGCAACCGTTTCAACAACACCTATAGTCATAATATAGTTACCAAACCCCTTCCCGGTTTCTGCCAGTGCGTCGGCAGCCTTTGCCCCGACCTTTCCCTGAAAATAGGCTGACATGGCAATAGCAATACCGGCAAACAGACCCAGTAGCATCTGATAAATATAACTTTCAGGGGGAAGGTTTGCTCCTTTTATAGCATTGCGCAATATCATTCCGTAAATTGTCTGGGATAGCGGGGCGCCAACAAACGCAATAAGGATAAATGGGGCTGCCTTGTTATTCATATATGCCCTCTTCCAAGCGCCTACCGCTGCCATACCTGCGATACCAATACCAAGAGCAGAACCGACAGCTGAAATTGCCAATGAAATGCTCATATCTCCTAAGCCTTCTACCATGTTGAGTCTCCTTTCAAAATAAGTACTGAAAAATGAATCCTATCTCTATTTCATATAATTTCGTTATTCCCTGAACGGTTCATAGGGCTTACCCGTCCACTGAACACCGACATGCCCTGAAAATTCAAGCATATTAAGCCTGACGCCATGTACCAGCACGGACATGGTGCAGAGCGCTATATTAAGCGCATGGCCAACAAATATTATCAGAGCGGCTATAATACCGCTTACTACACTGTCTATCCCCGCCCCAACAGCCATGGTATTAAAACTGCTTGATACAATAAACCCGGCAAACCCTACAGCAAAAAGACGGATATAGGATACTATGTCAGAAAAAGAGCCTATCACGCTTAGAGGCAGATTTGATAAGGTAGCAAGCATGCCCTTAAAAATATTCCTCTGGAAATTGCTGAAAATAAGTATGATGGCAAGACCCACCCAGAGCAATGTCATAGCATAGCCCGGCATATCGATACCAAGCACAAGTTTCTTTGCCAGAAAAAAGATAAACCATAGCTCACAAACCCAGCCTATCTCTCCAAGAGCAGTTATATTTCGCTTTTTGGCTGCTGCCATGAGATGGGCAACACTCAAATGAATGGCGCCAATTATAAAAGAGAGCAGCATAACAAATGACTCTGACTCCGCACCAAAACTATCAAGCTTCCCGATAACAAAGTGGCGTAAAAATGGCAATCCAGCGATTGTCTTTGATCCGAACCATGTACCTGTGAGCAAACCCCATACCAAGGTGGTTCCGCTCAAAAGAAACATTAGATTTACAAATTCGCTGTTTGCCTTTTTGAATTTAACCCTCATCCAGATGGTAAGGAGCATAAAGATCAACCCGTACCCGCCATCGCCTATAATAATTGCAAAGAATACGCTGAAAAAGGCAAGAAAGATCATGCTTACGTCCATTTCATCATAACCGGGAAGAGTACTCATAAATTTGAACAGTGGACTGATCATATTAACAAATTTTGAATTTTTAGTTAATGTAGGCACCTGGCTTGGGTCATCAGGCTCTTCAACAAGATAACCCCAACCATGACTGTCAGCCATCTTCCGGACAGATTGAACAGCTTCATCAGGACAAAACCCCTGCAGATAGGAGATATCACCCACATCACCCATACCTGCCTTAACCCTGCTGACAACGAGGTCCTTTTCAAGCTTTATACGATAATCTGTAAGCATATCACGACAGGCGGCCATGGAACCAAGCTGACCGTTTATCTCGTCATTATCCTTTTTTAATTGATTAATTTTTGATCGCACTTCATCAGGTTCTGCCTGTGGGATGGTATCCTGACGCAGGTCAAGATGTTCATCCTCTGATTGTGATATCAATGCAAGGTGCACCACATTATTTGAGGTGCCTGCCACCAGTATCTGCTTATCATCAGGGATGCGGGTTAACCCTCCTTTATCTGTAAGATACAGCCTGATAAAAATACCTGACTCTCTTAATGCCTGAACAGAGGAATAGGAGATATCTCCCCATCGCTCAAACCAGTCTGCTATCTCCTGGTATTCATGTAATTCTCTCTGGATAGAATCCCTCTTCTGAAGCAAACCGAGTATCTTTTCAATTGTCTTTTCCGGATTATCTTCTGATAACTGACTGGCATCCTGTTGCAGTTCAGGCAGCTTCAGTATACGTTCTATATTTTCCAGGGTGGTTTCAATCTGCTGTATATCATCACTGGCCCTTCGCTCAATATCCTGTATGTGCAAAACACCCAGATGTCTCAGGCGAAGCAGGGCTTCATCATGATGTTTAGCGCTGAAAAACAGGGTAACCTTTTTCATAGGGACGATCATTGGCGAGCCTCCTCTTTTTTCTTACTTTCGAGTTTGGCCTTTGCAATTTTACCACGGACAACAGCAGCTGTCATCTGATCACCCAAAAATATCCTTATTACCCGGATATTCTCTTTTGATTCTGGGATCTTTACCTCTTCAAAAAGCTTTATCCTCTGTACCGTGATGCGCAGCTCTTCACGAATTATTTCCTGCTGTCTGCGAAGGATATCCAGCTCAGCTGTACGCCTGATCTGTGATTTTGTCACATCAATGGCCTTATCAACCCAGATCGGGGTGGTAAAAAGATCATATTCATAATCGTCAAAGATGACATCCTTAAACAGAGGTATATCAATACCTGCGATATTTCCTGTATCTGTAATGATCTCTTTCACAGAGAACATACTATGCAGATCAATATCTTCGGCAAAGACATCCGCCCAGTTTGAAACCTCCTGCTCAAGCTCTCTTGCCTCTGCCTCCAGCTTCTCAACTGCACCCTGAATAGTGCGGATCTCCACAAGGAGCTGCTGCTTTTTCAATTCAAGGGTTGGCAGATACCTTGTAAATCTTTTGAGGTTGTCTTTCTGGCGCTTCAGCTCATTCTTAGTATATTTGATTTTTGCCATCTGACAGATTACCCGCCTTTAATTTTTTGGCCAGAACTCATTAATCAGTTCGGTTCTCATCCTTGTTTCATCAGGTGTGAAGCATTCGGCTAATATTTCCCAGCCGCGATCCAGCGCCTTTTCAAGTGGTATATTCACCGTAAGGTTCATCATCTGATCTTTAAATTTTTCACCATATTTGAGCAATTTCTGATCCCAGTTACTCATACGAAAACCCATTGAACGCTTCTCTTCTGTCTCTATAAACTGTGCATAGAGCTGAATCATACCATCCATGATTGAGCGGTGATCCTTACGGCTGCTTTTCGGGTCATTAACCTGCTGTTTCAGACGGCTCAATGACCCAAATGGGTCAATAGAGCCATGGTGCAGATAAAACTGGCCTTCGGTGATATAACCCGTATTATCAGGGACAGGATGGGTAACATCATCACCCGGCATAGTTGTGACAGCAAGAACCGTGATGGAACCTGCGCCCTCAAAGTCAACCGCCTTTTCATAACGGGCAGCAAGCTGGCTGTAAAGGTCACCCGGATAACCGCGGTTTGAAGGCACCTGCTCCATTGTTATAGCGATCTCTTTCATTGCATCTGCAAAGTTGGTCATATCAGTAAGCAACACAAGCACATCCTTGCCCTTGAGCGCAAATTTTTCAGCTACCGCAAGCGAAAGATCAGGCACCATAAGGCTCTCAACAATAGGATCAGATGCTGTGTTCATAAAGAAGATTGAGCGTGACAGCGCCCCGCCCTCCTCAAGGGTGTTTTTGAATTTCATATATTCATCATATTTGAGCCCTATCCCGCCAAGGATGATCATATCAACCTCTGCCTGCAATGCTATTCTTGCAAGCAATTCATTGTATGGCTCGCCCGACACCGAAAAGATCGGCAGCTTCTGTGATACTACCAGAGAATTAAAGATATCTATCATCGGTATATTTGTTCGTATCATGCGTTTTGGTATAATACGTTTTGCAGGGTTTACGCTGGGGCCTGCCACCTCTATCATATTGTCTGTAAGCTGCGGCCCTTTATCACGGGGATTACCTGCTCCATCAAAAATACGGCCCAGCATATTGTCCGAGAATGTCACCTGCATGGGGTGCCCCAGAAAACGTATTTCATCACTGATAGAAACCCCGCGGCTTCCGGCAAAGACCTGCAATGAGACAAGATCACCATCAAGTTTGATTACCTGTGCAAGTGATTTGCCACGCTGGGTGGTAATTTCAGCGAGTTCCTCATAGCCCACATTT
>CAZXUA010000261.1:0-5015 GCA_964643755.1 uncultured Desulfatiglans sp.
GATCTATAGCGCCCCCGAAACCGTGAACCAGATCAATGTGGAGTGCAGGAAGGCAGTAGTAGGGTGTGTGGCATGCAAAAAGATGATGGCGGAAAACCTGATCAGCGCGCTCCAGCCCATAAGGGCGAAAAGGGCTGAGCTCGATTCTCACCCTGACATGGTCAGGGAGATTATGGAAAGCGGAAATAAAAGGGCCAGGTCCATTGCCTCAGATACTATGGCAGAGGTCAAGCAAGTTATCGGGATATAACAGGTGGAAGAGAGAGAAGATTATAAAATAAAGCTTGAGATCTTTGAGGGACCCCTTGATCTCCTTATCCACCTTATCCGCAAGAATGAGGTGGATATATTTGATATCCCGATTGCCCTTATAACGGATCAGTATCTTGAATACATTGATATGATGAAGGCCCTGAATATTAATGTGGCGGGTGATTTTCTGGTCATGGCCGCGACCCTCATCCATATCAAATCAAGGCTTCTTTTACCCGGAAAAGAGGAGGAGGGTGAGGGAGAAGACCCGAGGGATGAAATCACAAGGCCTCTTCTGGAGTATCTCCAGTTCAAGGAGCTGGCAGATGATCTCGCAGAAAGACAGGTGCTTGAGAGGGATGTATTTCAGCGAAGGCCGGACAAGGATTATTCCGCTGATTTTGAACCTGAAGATGCGCAGATCGAGGTCAATCTTTTCCAGCTTATGGATGCCTTTAAAAGGATACTGGATAATTATGTGCCTGATGCTGAGCTTACATTCAGGACAGAAAATTTTACCATAAATGACAAGATAACCTTAATACTGGACGAGCTTAAACAAAAACAGAGCCTGTTTTTCAAGGATCTTTTCAGGGCAGACAGTAGCCTTGAGGAGTTAGTGATCACATTTCTGGCGGTGCTTGAGATAGTCCATATGGGCCTTGTGAGGGTTTACCAGCCCACTATTGAAAGCGATATACGTATTGAAGCACGTTTTGAAGAAAAAGAGGAAGTAGATAATGGCCAAATCACTGAAGATGATAATTGAGGCATTGCTCTTTTCATCAGATAAACCACTTACTGTAAAGGATATCCATGACTGCATCCCTGATGCAGACAAGACGGAGATCAAAAATTCCCTTACAATCCTTATGCATGATTATGACACCCTTGAGCGCAGCTTTATACTCAAGGAGGTTGCAGGCGGATTCCAGTTCAGGAGCCGCCCTGAATATGGCTCCTACATCCTGAGGATGTTCCAGAAGACCCCTAACAGGCTATCAAGGGCAACCATCGAGACCCTTGCTATTATTGCCTACAAGCAGCCTATACTTAAAAGCGAGATAGAAAGGCTCAGGGGGGTGGATGTTGGCGGGATACTCAAGACCCTTATGGAAAAAGGGCTGGTCAAGATTATGGGCCGCAAGGAGCTGCCAGGCAGACCTCTTGTATATGGCACAACAAAGAGGTTCCTTGAGGTCTTTGACCTTAAAGACCTCTCCTCCCTCCCCAAGCTCAAGGAGATAAAGGACTTTGCAGCGGATCAGTATGAACCGACAGTAATCAACAGGGATACCCAGGATGGAAATGGAACAGGTGCAGAGCCTGTGCTGCCGTTTAAAGAATATATAGAGCAGGAATCTAATGCCGGGGGGTATGCCTATTCCGAAGAGACAGAAACAGATATGGTATATGCAGAAACCCATGAAGAGTCATATGAGGATGATTCATTAAGAGAGGTCTCATATGAGGTTGACTCTGAACCGGAAGATACAAATAGAGCATTAGATGTGGATTCTGAGCCGGGGTATTCGGATATCCCGGAAGATGAGGGTGATCAGTAGGAGGATGGAACAGAGAATTAACAGGATACTCTCTCTTTCAGGCGTCACGTCAAGAAGAAAGGCCGATGAGTTCATCAAAAGCGGCCGGGTGAGTATTAATGGGAAAAAGATATTTGAACTCGGCACAAAGGCGGTATGGGGAAAAGACAGCATCAGGGTGGATGGTAAAGAGATTTCAGGCCCGGGGAGCAGGGTCTATATTATGCTGAACAAGCCATTTGGCTATATTACCTCCATGAATGATCCCCAGGAAAGACCTGTTGTCACAGACCTAATAAGGGATATACCCGAAAGGCTTTATCCTGTGGGGAGGCTGGATTTTGACAGTATAGGCCTCCTGCTTCTCACAAATGACGGCGATTTCGCATACCGGCTTACACACCCGAAATACCATGTTGCCAGGACATACAAGGTAACAATAGAGGGGGGAGTAAGTGAGGATATCCTTGAGAGATTAAGGAACGGCATACAGCTTGAAGATGGTTTCAGCGGTGCATCAAAGGCGGCCCTTATCAGTGAGAGCGGTAACCGTTCAATAATACGAATCACTGTTACCATGGGAAGAAACAGGATGGTGCGGCGTATGGTTGAGGCGGTAGGGTGTAAACTTATACAGCTTATGCGTACAGGCTTTGGGGAGCTTGAGCTGGGGAATCTGAAGATAGGCAAGTATCGTTTTTTAACCGGTGATGAGGTGAGCGCCCTGAAGCATGAGGTAGGTTTGAAATAGAAGGTCTTATCATCGTGGAAATATAAAAACCAAAATGGAGGAAAATATGAGAAATCAATTAAGTATAAGAGATAAAGTATCACTTTTTAGTGTTATTTTGATCGTGCTTGTTTTCATGTGCCCTGTAACAGTAATAGCAGAATCTGAAAATGAGGCGCTCAAGGCAAGGATCGAGAGGCTTGAAAAGGAATTGGGGGAATTAAAGGCTGCCTTGACTCAAAAGAGCGCCAGTGCGGAAAATAAGGCTGCGCCTGCGCTGGAGGCCCCAAAGGCTTCAGATGGATTCAGCATAAAAAGTTACGGCTATATTAAACTTGATGCAGCATACAATGACAGCAGGGTTTCAAACGGCAATTTTGCTACATATGTCTTTGGTGAGGGTGCTGTTAACAATGATGATACTGTTAATTTTACAGCCAGGCAGAGCCGCGTAGGCATTGATATTGCTGCCCCTGATTATAACGGTTTTAAGACAAAGGGAAAGGTAGAGGTGGATTTTTACGGGGACGGCTCATCTGTGCATGAAAACAAGGCTGAGCCCATGATGAGGCAGGCATATCTTGAAACCACAAGAGGCGGGATGAGCATCCTTGCCGGCCAGTCATCAGATGTCATTTCTCCATTAAACCCCTCAACCCTCAACTATACGGTGGGATGGGGCGCAGGAAATATCGGTTACAGAAGGGCTCAGTTACGTCTAAGCTATAACAAGAGCTTTGATGAATTTACAGGCCTCCTTACACAGATTGCCCTTGCAAGGTCAACAGGGCTTGTCAATGAAACCCTTGAAAGCAGTAGCGCGAATGTTGGTGATGATGCAGGTTTTCCCACGATCCAGGGAAGGCTCGCCCTTACAACAAAGGGATTTGCAGGAAAAAAGAATGTAATAGGCCTATCAGGCCATTTTGGCAGGGAAGAGGCAGACTGGGCAGGCGCTGAGACAGACCTTGATTCATGGTCAGCCAACATTGATTTTGTTATCCCGCTTTCAGAACGTTTTACATTGAGCGGTGAGGCATTCACTGGCGAAAACCTTGATGACTACTTTGGCGGCATCCTTCAGGGTGTTAATACTACAACAAGAAATGAGATATCAACTACAGGCATGTGGTCACAGATAAATTTTGCACTTAACAAGAAATGGCAGTACAACGCAGGTTTAGGTATTGATAACCCTGATACCGATGATCTTAATACCTCCAACAGTGATAAAAACAGCTATTATTTTCTAAATGCCATGTTCAAGGTGCTCCCCATGCTTACCATTGGCTTTGAATACAGTTACTGGGAAACAGAGTATAAAGGCGCAGCAGATGGAACAGCAAACAGGTTCCAGACCTCAGCGATCTTTACCTGGTGATAACAGTTCAACAACAGGGGCTGAAAACAGCCCCTGTTGTTTTCTTGACCCAGGTTAGAGATGTTGCCTGAAAATTTTCCTGTATTTTTTTATAATGACTGTCGGCAAACATTCAGTTCTTTATGCCCATATCCACGAAGCGGTCTGAAAAACTATTACTTACAAAAAAGACAATAAAAGATAAAAATAAGAGAATTCCTGATTGACAAGTAATTTTTTGCCATTTATATTCCGCCTTAATACTTAATCAGCCAAGCAGAGTGCTTGAATTATTCATATTTTGGATTCACATATAGATCATGATTTTTCACGCATTACATATAAGCCGACAGGGTCGCTTATATTGGAGAAAAACTGATTATGAAAAATCATTTAATGATTCTCACGCTATTCATGATGTTTTTTTGCTGTAACGGTTATGCAGATGATTCATTGAATAATAATGACATGTCTGAACTTTTCCCTGAGCCGCCGGGGGTATCAGAAAAGAGAGTAATATTTGAACCAGACCCTGATGATTGGGATAATGACGGTCTTAAAAATGTGGAAGAGGAGAGATATGGGACAGACCCTCATGACCCCGATTCTGATAATGATGGAATTTTAGATTTCACAGAAATCACAAATGGAACAGACCCGAATAGCAAAGATACAGGGAGCTATTTAGAGGTAATAGACATTGAGTCAGAAGATAAGGGTGAGACATTTTCAGAAGATATAATTGATGCTGATGACCTATCTGAAGAAACAGAAAATGCAGATGAATATACAGATATAATCCCACCAGTATTTGATAATGAAGAAGACTCCTCTTTCTCAAAAGAAAATGAAAACGACAGCATTTCAAAAGATAGCCTCAATGAACTTGAAGATGAAGAAATTAACCAGGATGCAATGCTGTTGGATAATCCTTCCTCCGGCGCTGACTTAACCCCCATCTATATGCTGCTTCTTCTTGGGGATAATGATGGAGATGAAATTGATGATGACTGGGAGATGAGACATTTCGGAAGCACAGATGCCTGTGATCCAGAGGGGGATCCAGATCAGGACAATTTATCCAATATAGATGAATTCCGAAATCATACTAACCCCAATAACCCCGACA
>CAZXUA010000262.1:0-4976 GCA_964643755.1 uncultured Desulfatiglans sp.
GACGCTCTTCCGATCTAAATAATAAGTTATTATCATATAGACTTAATTATATATTTTATTTCTTATAAATTAAAAAATAATTGACTAATATTATTATTTATATATAATTATATTTAATTTAATATTAATATCTTCAAATTATAACATCAAACAGGAGGGTAATATGTTCGACCATGCGCTGGCAGATAGGCCTTATGCAATATCCATCCTGGATTTCAACAGGGAGCTTGATCAGTATTATTGCGTAGAGGTCCCGGTTAGGGTGGGGCTTATATACCAGTTCAGGATATGGCAGGTAAACAGGAACTCCATGTCTATCCTGGTCAGGGAAAGGTCAAGGTTTCTTTCCTATATAAAGATCAACAGAAGATTCAATATGAAATATTACTCAACAGATGATCTTTATCCCTATCAGGAACTTATGACAGTTATAAAGAGCATCACCCCGCAGGAGGGTCGCTTCTTAAGGGGCCACTCTCTTGTAGAGATTGAGATAGTGGAGGAAGCAGAGGAGGCAAAGATAAATAGCCTTGCCATGTCAAAAAGGTAACCGGTTTATTCCTTAAGGAAAAACCTGTGGTATTCCTCTTCCGTGAGGTGCCTCTTTAAAAGCCCTGAGACAAGATCAAAAAGTTCTTCCATCTCTTCATCTGACATCCTGCCTGCAATAAGCTTTATGAGACTGTCATCGGAAAACTTCTGCATGTAATATGCGATGGTGTACTCATCGGTTTTACGGTCATAGCCGTACCCCACGAGACCGTTATATGACTCGACAAAATCATGGGTGTGAATGCTCATAATTATACCTGTTTATCCTGCAGCCCTTACCTTAATCAGTTGCGCCACGATACTTACGGCTATCTCTTCAGGGGTCTCCGCCCCTATCTCCTCGCCTATTGGAGAATAGACCCTGTCAATCTGCTCCTGGCTAAAGCCCTCTTTCAGTAGATTGTCATATATGATTTTCACCTTCCTTTTGCTCCCTATCATGCCAATATATTTGGCAGAGGTTTTCAATGCCTGTTCAAGAACAGTCTTATCATGGGAATGGCCGCGTGTGACAATGACAAGATAGGATGATTCGTTTACAGGCAGCCGCTCCATCACATTTTCAAATGGGCTGGTGATAACATCCTTTGCATAGGGGAAGTTTTGAGCCATTGAAAACTCTTCGCGGTCATCAATAATCACCACCTTGAATCCAACGAGATCGGCTATAGGCCCTATCTGCTTTGACACATGGCCACCGCCAAAGATATAGAGAACAGGCTCTGAGATAACAGGCTCAATCAACACATCTACTTTATTACCATTATTATTAATGGCTATCACCTGGGGCACCCTCTTAATGATCATCGCCCTCATGTTTAGCCTTATGATCTCCTCCGCCCCTTCTATGCCGTACAATGCGCCTGCCTTTGTTCCCTCAGGCTTCATAAGCATCCTGGGCGCAACGCCTCTTTTCCACATACCCGGATCAAGTATGGTGGCAAGGATGGCTGAGCCTCCCCTTTTGTTGAGTTCACCAATCTCCTTGATAATATTGTGATGATCTGGGCTCTCAGGGAATACCGGTTCAATAAATATCTCTGCATTGCCGCCACATATCATCTCATTTGCATCCACATCCTCGCCCTGCATACTGTAGCGCAGCATAACAGGGGTCAGCGTTGAGAAGACCTCTTTACCCACATCCAGCACCTGTTTTTCCAGCTTGCCTCCCCCGATTGTCCCCACAAAGGAGCCATCATCAAGCATAAGCATCTTTGTTCCCGGCCCCCTGGGTGAAGAGCCTGCCTGGGTCACTATTGTCGCAAGCACGCAAATGCTGTTTTTCTCAATCAGTTCAGATAATTTGTTATATATATCTCTCATATCTTCTTTCTCAATATCCTGTTGTCGCCGACTCGTACTGTCAATTGTTCATGGTCAAAATATTCTATCAGCGGGATGCTGTATTTTCTGGATGTCCCTGTCATATCCTTGAACTGTGTCGGGTTTATCTCACTGTTTTTCTTCAGGAATGCAATAAGTCTCTCTTTAAGCTCATCAATGGCCTTTTTGTGAAAATAGAGATCCTCCTTGACCTTTATGAGAACCCCCTCCTTGAGGAGCACACCAAGTATGTCAGAACCCTTTGCATCAGGAAATTCGCTGTTGACCTCCTTGAAGTATGGAGGCTGCAATTTTGCCCTGAGATAGATATCCTCAATCTTCTCCCTGATCTCCTTTTGATCGTTTGCCAGTGTCACACTGTGATCCCTGAGCCGAAGAAGCTCATTCTCAATGACAACAGCGCCCAGCGCGCTCTGCTGTGTAATAATAAAATTAAAAAGTCTGGGATTGTTTGCGCCTTCTGTCCTTGACCTCAACTCCTCTTTTAATATGCCTGCCTTGAGCGGGTTACGCTCATGGTATTCGGAGAGGATTGTCAGAAAATCCTTTGTCGCATTCCCAAGAAACTCTTCATGTATAAAAAGGCCGTTTTCCTTACTGTACTGGATGATCTTTTTCTGTGCAGACAACACCTTCAGCGCCTCATCCACCTTTTTCTTCCCGAGATTGGCCAGAAACTGGATATCTCTCGCATCTTTACCTGTATAACGTCCCATCTTAACAAACTGCTCTATCTGTGCAAGGGGATCGCCGCTGTTTAAGAGCTCAAGATCAGCAAGCACACCCTCTGAAAACCGCTTCTTTTTAAGGGGGAGGGGATTAATAATCCACCCACCGCCTATTGTCCGAACAGGCGAATAGCTCCTTAATATATACCTGTCACCCCTTAATACGGTGGTGGGTTCATCAAGCCTGATCTGGGCAAAACATCTCTCCCCCTGATTTAATACATCCCTGTCAAGCAGTATGACAGTAGATATAATCTCAGCCGTGCCCGCATGAAAGCGCGCCTTTGCCCTGTTTTTTAGCGGCCTGGGCGATGAGGCAAGGAGATCAAGCTCCACATCGATCATGAATGTGGGCTTTAATGTATCCTTTGCAGCAAGGATATTGCCCCTCTCTATCTGCTCCTTTTCCATGCCCTGTATATTTATGGCAGTCCTCAAGCCTGCGCTAACATTTTCAGCATCTTTATTGTGCACCTGTATGCCGCGTATCCTACTTGTTAGCTGCTGTGGATAAATGGTCACCTCATCACCCACGCTGATATTGCCTGATATGGTTGTGCCTGTCACAACTGTGCCGAAACCCTTCATGGTAAAGACGCGGTCAACAGGGAGCCTGAAAAAATTACCGCTGTTTCTCTCAGGTATCTCCTCAACCATACTGTCTATTGCCTGAATGAGCCTCTCTATTCCAAGACCTGTAACAGAGGAGACCTCTATCACAGGGGCATTTTCAAGGAAGGTGCCCTTCAGGTACTGCCTTATATCCTCTTTTACAAGCCCGATCCATTCATCATCAACCATGTCGCGCTTTGTAAGGACTACAAGACCGTGCTTCACGGAAAGGAGCTGGCATATCTCAAGGTGCTCCCTTGTCTGGGGCATTATCCCCTCATCTGAGGCTATAACCATAGCAACAAGGTCAATGCCTGTTGCGCCTGCCACCATGTGCTTTACAAACCTTTCATGGCCCGGCACATCAACAATACCTAAGAGCTGCCCGCTGGGCAGCATGAGGTGAGCAAACCCCAGCTCTATGGTTATTCCCCTGGCCTTCTCCTCCTTGAGGCGGTCTGTGTCAATATTTGTAATAGCCTTTATAAGAGAAGTCTTTCCGTGATCAATGTGCCCGGCAGTTCCAAGTATTACCTGCTTCATCTATTTACCTTTCAGGATAAAAGCATTCAGATATTATCCCTGCTAAACCTAAGCCCCATTGATAAACCGTTTATAAGGATCATGTCAATCCCAAATAATATCAATACAGATTTGCACAATGACAAAAAGTGCATATAATCAGCATACATGAAAGCAGACATCACACAGAATAAAAACCTTAAAAAAAAAGGAGCCTGTTATGGAACTGAAGAGATATTTTGAAGAGGCAAAGGGCACAGGGGTTATTGCCACTGCAGACATTAATGGCAAGGTGAATATGGCAATATATTCAAAGCCCCATTTTATGGATAATGATGAGATAGCCTTTATAATGACAGACAAACTCACCCATAATAATCTTTTAACGAATGGATGCGCCGCCTACCTGTTTAAAGAAGATGGAGAGGGTTATAAAGGAAAGAGGTTGTATCTTACAAAACTGAGGGAGGAAAAGGACAGTGAACTCCTCCATTCAATCAGGAGCAGGAAACATCACTCTGGCTCTGATGATGAGAAATCAAGGTTTCTTGTCTTTTTCAGGGTGGATAAGGAGCTGCCGCTGGTTGGAGAGGGTAATTAAGGGTTTGAGTTTAGCACTATTCTGTTTAAAAGAAGAGGCATTACCAAGGAGGTCACAGAGAGGGCAGAGAAAAAGAATAAAATAAAATCTCTGCAACTTCCCTTACCCGCCATAGCCTTGGTGACGGTGGCCATGTTCTTATATGGTTAAAGTGCCAGACTAAAATTGAACCGCAAAGACGCAAAGGGCGCTAAGAAAAACAAAAATTATTTATTGATATATAATAAAATACTTTTCTCCGTGCCCTCCGATTGTCCAGCCATAGCTTTAGCGAAGGCGGATGTTCTCCGTGGTTAATGTTTTCTATTTAACTAAGAACCTTTATTTTTAGCCTGTAGCCTGGACACATATCCTGTGGTGTTCCTGATATAGTTGCATATGTTATATATCAGGTTCTTGAATGTCTTTGAGAGCTTATCATACTCCTTCTGTATCTCAATGGGGTCTATCTTTTCTGTTTTGAGCCCCTTTGAGGGGATTATTATGGCGGAGTTTGGTTCATGCCCGAAATCCACAAAGGGGATATTGCCGATAATGTCGTTTTTCTCGAGGGTGAACATGATATCCTGTCCTTCCGGGTTCATGATATATACAACCACCGTGCCTGCTGTTAT
>CAZXUA010000263.1:0-4952 GCA_964643755.1 uncultured Desulfatiglans sp.
CCACCAGGGTGCCGTTAATCCCAAGTGCCTGTTGCATCCTTTCCGTCTTCACAATGCATATATCCCAGAAATGCCTTGCCAGGAAGGACGAAAAAAATCTCTGTCTGCTACTGCCATGTACATCACTCCCCATCAGTGAGACAATAAGTGGTCTTGCACCGGCCAGGGTGGCAACTGCCCCTGAAAGTAGGTAATGAGCATGGACAAGATCCGGCTTGAACGCCCTTATCTCCTTCCTCAATAACCCTCTGTTGCCGAGATAACCCGCAGCACCTTTACCTATGACCCCAAAAAAGCGAAGGTCAATACCCTCCTTTATAAGAGATAAACCCTGGTTGTAAACCACGGGATTAATCTCACCTCTCCTGTTGGCGCTGGAAACGAACAGGACTCTCATCTCTTCTTCAGCAGGTCTATTACATGATCAACTCTAAGATCGAAGCACTGATTGGAGGCGAAATCACCCTCCTCAAAAACCCATTCGTCATCCCTGAACCGATACCTTCCGGGCCTTCCTTCAATGATCATCTGGTGAGGGTCCGACTGCCCGAAGATGCATTGCATCTCATTGATGAGATACCTGCCCGGTTCGGGTTCAAAGAGGTCAGCCGACATTGAACGGAATCCAAACCTGTCAGTAACCGTCCTGACAAAATCAAGCAGCTCCCGTGGAGGAGCTCCGTATCCCTTTTTAAGTGAACCGCTTGCCTTATCTCCCGTCCTCATCTTCTTGTGGGCGAAGAAAGAATCGCCTATTCTTACCGCTCTCCATTCGTATTCATGGGGCACATATTCCTGGAAAAGAACATAACCTTTCTGTACCTCATCCCTTATGGCACTGTATTTTGACAGTTTTTCCCGCAACATGCCTCTTCTTGACAGGACTGCTGCCGCCCTTTTCAGGTATCCGCCACGACTGAGATTGGGGCCACTGCGGCTTCTACGCCCTGAGGCAAAGATTTCCCTTACATATTGTTTCAATTCCGGCTGTGTCCTTATGATTTCCACCCCTTTCCCTGAAGAACCGATGTTCAGTTTTGCCACCAGGGGAAGCACAGCTCTCCCTGCAAAATCCTCGGCTTCTTCCCGGTAATAAAAAACATGTGTGGCAGGATGAGGAAGGCCGCCAGCTTTCAGCCAATAAGACTGAAACACTTTATTTTCATGGATCAGCACCTCGTCCAGTGCTGGAAATGATTGCAAATGTTTTTCCCGTACCAGAATTGAAAGCCGCTCATCATAAAGCTTCTTGAAACGCAATGTCAGCCCTCCGGGCTTCGGAAGGAGACAGTCAACGGGCCCGCTGAAAACATTTTCATACCAGTCTGCGGAAGTGAGATCAACCACACGGAAACTGATCTCGTCCGATCGCCTTTCACAGGCTCTGACCCACAACTCATGATCCGACTTCACCTCATTTGCAAGAATAACAAGTTCGGGTTTTTTCATTATTTGAATATTTGACTCAGGTTAACCGGATTGGTAAAATAGTGCCACTCCTTCTCGCTCATTCCCGCAGGAGCTACTGCGAGACGCTCAGTAATCTCCTTCACCCTGAAAAGAGCTGAAACTTCCGGAGAGAGATGATGAAGCTCTTCTCCCACAAACTCCTTCATCCATTCGCCATGCCTGAATGATGGAGGAAATCTTCTTTGCCCGGTGAGTGAAAGTATCCGTTTCCCAAGATAACGATGAGGTCTCCTGATCAGATCACTGGCTGTAAAAAGCCCTCTCTTTCCATAAGGAATATCTGACACCTCAGGCAAAAGGTTGTCAGTTACAATCACCTGGAACTGGGATGGCCATAACATGTTGCGAAGCCTGAATGATCTCCTGAAGCATATATCGCCTGATGCGGCAATCATTTCCAGGAAATCCGGATCCATGAACGGATTGGCCACCTTCCTGAAAAACTGCGTAAAGATGCGGGTGTCCTGATAATGATGTGCACACCCGTAAATGTAGTGAGCCAGCCTGAACTCCTTTTCCTTTCTTCCTCCCCTGAACAGATCCCACATTTCCTCCAGCTTCTCATTGAGGAGATCCTGATCCAGGGAATTGATCTCAAATGATCTGTCCTCAAGCATCTTCAGGGCCAGCCTCAGCTGCTCCCTGCCATATCCCGGCTCCCTGAAATACTCCGAAATGATGTAGCCGTCATATCTCGGTCCGCGCAGGTATTCTCCTCCCATCAAGCCGGTAAAAAGCATATCCGTCACCGGATTACGCTCTTTTTCATCACTTGCAGCCTGGTACCTGTGAGATCTGTGAAGATTGACAAGCGTATTGCCAAACCCGGCCAGGCGGAGAAAGGTCTCTTTCTGCCATTCAGCTGATAATCCCGGAAAAGAATGAACAGCATTATTAATACCCAGGCGCACGGCCAGTTTATCAGCAATAACGGCATCGGCTGAAGCCTGATCACCATAGGTAAATGCAGCGGGAGTGATGCCTGCGCCAATCAAACCGGCAAGCACCATCCTGCTGTCGCTGCCGCCGGTAAGTGTCAGGGTCACCTTCCCGTTGCCAGAGGCATTAACATATCCCCTGATAAGTTGTTTCCATCGCTCTGCGTAGAAGGTTATATCATGCCTTTCGCGACTTGCCCCCAGCACTTCTCCCGGTTCCCGGTAAACAGAATTCCTGAGCGTGCCATCATAGCTTACCATTGATGCCGGCATCGACTGCATTATACCCTTATAAGCCGTCATTCCCGGGATAAAATGCTCGGTCAGGCAGTATATGGCAAGGTTTTCATTGTCAGGTTCCGAAGAGCAGTAATTCCGTACAGGATTGATTCTGTCGGCAAAAATGAAGTCATCACCGGCCTGCCTGTAGAAAAACCTGCCCATGCCATGAAGATCATTATAAACCCTGAACCTGGAGCCATCAATAATAACAAGCGAAAAATTGCCCTTAATCTTCCTTATAAAGGCATCACCGTGCAACTTCATAAGCCTCATCACAAGTTCCGGTCCTCGTATGCCCTCATACTGATCCTGAATATCAAGCACTGGTATAATGTATCCCTCGGCTATTATGGTAATGCCACCCTGCGACAGAATATCACATGCCTCAGATGAAAAGAAGAATATGTTCCCCGGAGATTCAACCTGGGAGGGATTTATTTTTCTTTTTGAGATGATCCAGCTCATCGCATTCAGTCTTTTCCGGCCATTATTCTCCTTGCGTTATGCAATGCTTCGCGACTAAGCAAATCCTTAAACGGATTGCGGTAATATCCTGTAAAAACATCCCATGCTTTATCAATCCATTTTTCCTTGAAGTCTATGATGAAACTCAGGGCGCGACACCTGTTTTTCATTCTCATCCATTTCATCATTCTGGCTGCCCATCTCTTTATGTCACGTGATTCAACCACCAGCCTGTTTCCCTTCAGTTCTCTCAATGCTACCAATGCTGGTTCAGCTCTCAGGTCAGTGAATATCGGCACAAATGATTTTTTTGTCTTCAGTGGTAAGGCCCGCAACCTGTTGCGCAGATAAAAATCACCGAAAACCGTGCTGCCCAGGCTGTAGAAGATATAACGCCCCCTGTAAATCTCAAAAGGCTGAATAACATGAGGATGGTGACCAATTACAAGATCCGCCCCCGCATCAATAAAGGCATGTGCGTCATCAGTCTGCCAGGGCAACGGGTAGAATGAATAATCCTTTCCCCAGTGCAATGACACTACAACCCTGTCAGCAAGGGCGAGGGCATTTTTTATGGCAGTTATCACTTCATCTCTCTTATAGATGTTCAGGAACAGATTGCCGTCACAGCAGGGGTTAGCCGCAGGATGGACATATCCCAGCAGGGCATATCTAAGATCGTTCAGCCTGAAAATTGCAGGCTCCAGGTGCTCCTTCATATAACCGGCCCCCGTATGAGGAATGTTAAATGAATCAAGTATCCTGATGGTCCCTCTTATACCCTGATGGCCAAAATCAAGTGAATGATTATTTGCCATGCTGACGGCTGCAACCGGATTATGCTTCAGAAATTCACACAGTGTCTCAGGGGAGCAACGCAATATTACACCCTTTTTCTTCTGCGGCATTGCGCCCTCATCAGCAGCCGGGGCTTCCAGATTAATAACAGAAAATCCTCCCGGGATGGCCCTTCCGAGACCTGTTTTCTCTCTCAGCTCAGCCTCGCTGAAGTTGCTGATGATACCTGACAATGCAATATCACCTGTGAAGGCCAGTTTTTTCACCAGGTCGGTTCTTTAAATTTGTGGAGATATAATACGATCTCATAAGCCCCAGGCATCCGCCAATATATAGAAAAGCGGCGGCCCTTAAGTCAATTGTATGGTAAACGCCTGACAGTGACAACCCTATAAGACCCGCAATAAGGGCATTAATGACAGCCCTCATCTCTCTGACAATTGGATATTTTACTTCAAGAAACCGGAAGAATTGAGCCTCCTTGAAGGTCCGGTAAAATATCATTATATAGAGCACCAGTCCAATTATCCCTGCCCCGAAAAGAATCGACAAGAAATCAGTATGATGCATTCGGGGAATATTGAAATATTCACCCTCTGCCTGCACCCCCTCGCCTGTAATTGTACGTACTATTGACTTCTCCTTTATATCTTTTATTGTTGTTTTATATTCCATGTATCTCCCTTCGCTTTCAATATCTATACCTTCCAGCGAAAAGTTAGCCTGTCTGGCCGCAAATGTCTGTTGGAGAACCGGCTCGTAAAGTGGATAGGCAAAAAAGAGCAATGCAAATATTATGAGCGAGTTACGCATAAACTTACCCCTTCTCCCCGAGGTTAAAAAGTATGCTGTCATGCCTAGCAGGAATCCCAGCATTGCTCCTCGTTTGAGTGAGATTATTATAATTACAAGGCATAACACATATATAATCCTCAGAGCCAACCCTTCGCGCTTCTTGTTTGTCAGCATCAGGTAAACCGGAAAGGGAAGTACAAAGAA
>CAZXUA010000264.1:0-4919 GCA_964643755.1 uncultured Desulfatiglans sp.
ATTGGGTTGATGCGGGAAGGGGAACTCCAAGGCTGGCCTGGAGTTGTTCCAGTCGATTTTTTAACCGCGAAAGATGCGAAAGTTTTAGTAATAAAAAGTCTTTTTTCTTGTCGTTCGTTGCCTGTCCCGCCATAGCTTCAGCGGCGGCGGATTGTTCGTGGTTAATATCCTGTTTTTTGTGGACATGAAAGCCAAATTAAAATAAGCTCCGGGCTGATTTTTGGTGTTTCCAGCGGATAAAACAAAATTATTAATCTTAAGTTTATTTAATAATTATGAACTATTATGAACTGTTTGAAATAGATCAAAAGGTCGAACCGGATGAGATAAAAAGGGCTTACAGGCAAAAGCTCATGGAATGGCACCCTGATAAAAACCCTGACCGCAGGGATCAGGCCGAAGAGATGACAAAGGCCCTGAATATTGCCTATGCTGTCCTGTCTGATCAAAAACAGCGGGTGCATTATGACAGGATTCTGCGATATTCAAAGGGTAAGGATTTTGGCCAGTATGTAAATGATGACATCTTTGGTGATAAAATAAAGAGGTCATCTGGTTCTATTAAAAACATCATGAAGGATGTTAAGGACCTTTACCACATGACAAGGGATGCCTTTAAAGGCAATTATAAATTGCACCCTGTAAACATGAGCATTATTGCAGGGGGGCTGCTCTATTTTATTATTCCGGTAGACCTTATCCCTGATTTTATACCCTTTATGGGTCTACTTGATGATGTCGCGGTACTTACGACTATTATTAAATCCATGCAGGGGGAGCTTGAGAAATATAGAAAATTTATTAAGGAGGAAATAAATATACATGAGCCAGGAAGCAAATAAGATCATCTATTCAATGATGAAGGTGAGTAAATACTATGACAAAAAACCTGTATTGAAGGACATCTCAATCTCCTATTTTTACGGGGCAAAGATAGGCGTGCTGGGCCTTAACGGATCAGGAAAGAGCAGCCTCTTAAGGATCTTTGCAGGCATAGACAAGGAGTTTAATGGTGAAACAACCATATCACCGGGCCTTACTATAGGGTTGCTTGAGCAGGAACCCCATCTTGATGACTCCAAGACAGTAAGGGAGGTTGTTGAAGAGGGGCTCCAGGAGGCGGTTGATCTTTTAAAGGAGTTCAATAAAATCAATGAGAAATTTGCCGGACCTATGTCTGATGATGAGATGAATGACCTGATTGAAAGACAGGGCAAGGTGCAGGAAAAGATCGATGCGCTTGATGCGTGGGACATAGACTCACGCTTAGAGATGGCAATGGATGCGCTCCGCTGCCCTGAAGGCAATACACCGGTAAAGGTACTCTCCGGGGGTGAAAGACGCCGTGTTGCACTGTGCAGGCTACTTTTGAAAAAGCCTGATATCCTGCTTCTTGATGAGCCAACCAACCACCTTGATGCAGAGACAGTCGCCTGGCTTGAGCAGCATCTCCAGAGATATGAGGGGACAGTAATAGCAGTAACACATGACAGATATTTTCTGGATAATGTGGCAGGCTGGATACTTGAGCTTGACAGGGGCGAAGGCATCCCCTGGAAGGGCAATTACTCATCATGGCTTGAACAGAAACAGAAGAGGCTTGCCCTTGAAGAAAAGGGAGAGAGCAAAAGAAGAAAGACCCTTGAGAGGGAGCTTGAATGGATAAGGATGTCTCCAAAGGGTCGTCACGCCAAGGCAAAGGCGCGTATAACCGCATATGACAGCCTGGTTAATCAGGAGACAAAGGAGAGAGAAAAAGAGCTGGAGATTTTTATCCCGCCTGGACCAAGGCTAGGTAATGTGGTTATAGAGGCAAAGAACATAACTAAGGCGTATGGTGATAACCTCCTTATTGATAACCTCTCATTTTCTGTGCCATCAGGCGCTATTGTGGGTGTAATAGGGCCGAACGGCGCAGGCAAAACAACACTCTTTAAAATGATAACAGGCCAGGAGCAGGTCACATCAGGAGAGTTCAGAATAGGTGAAACAGTAAAGCTTTCATATGTGGATCAGACCAGGGACACACTCGCCCCTGACAAAAACATATGGGAGGTCATATCCGAAGGCCATGACACCATTCAATTAGGCGACAGGGAGGTTAACTCCAGGGCATATGTTGCAAGGTTTAATTTTTCAGGTAGTGACCAGCAGAAAAAGGTGAATAACCTCTCAGGTGGCGAGAGAAACCGTGTCCATCTGGCACGTATGTTAAAGGAGGGCGGTAATGTGCTTCTCCTTGATGAGCCTACAAATGACCTTGATGTTAATACCTTGAGGGCGCTTGAAGAGGCCATAGAAAATTTTGGCGGAAGCGCTGTGATTATCAGCCATGACAGGTGGTTCCTGGACAGGCTTGCAACCCATATACTTGCATTTGAGGGTGACAGCAAGGTTGTATGGTTTGACGGCAACTACACCGAGTATGAGCAGGATAAAAGGGAGAGGCTTGGCGAGGCAGCGGTTAACCCCCACAGGATCAAATACCGCCACCTTACAAGGGGCTAGAGAAACCTGATATGGCTAATGATGTTCGACCTGACCCTCAGTATCTTATAAAACTGGTGGAGACAAAGATGCCCTTCGGAAAATATAAGGGAAGGTCGCTTATAGATCTTCCTGAGACCTATCTTGTTTGGTTTATGGGAAAGGGGCTCCCTGAAGGTGAACTTGGTGATATGCTGAGAAGCGTATATGAGATAAAGGTGAACGGGCTTGAATACCTGTTTAAGCCTTTGAAGCGTAGATCGTAGGGTGGCATTTTACATGCCACCTATTCGGTGGGGTATAAAACCCCACCCTGCGTGGGCAATTTATTATATCCCATACTAATCAAATGGAGAAAAGATTGAAAAGGATGTTTGTTCTTGCATCATTAACATTGTTATTATTTGGCACTCAATCGTGTATTCACACATCTGTGAATACACCGAATAAATTATGCGCCATCACCTTTGATGACGGGCCTAGCGCAGACCCTGAACTTACATCACTTGTACTGGATAAACTGGACAAGTACCATGTAAAGGCCACATTTTTTGTTGTTGGCAAGAATCTGAATAATACTACAAAACCTGTTATTGACCGAATGTTTAGAGGAGGTCATGAGATAGGCAACCATTCATGGGCATATGAAGACATGGCAGGCATGTCTTCTGATGAGGTGAAAAAATCTGTATCCGATACAACTGCGGCTATTATAAAATATGTAGGAGTAACACCGGCCTTCTTCAGACCGCCAAACCTTTCAACAAGCCCTGCCATGTACAGTGCGATTGATCTCCCCTTTGCAAGCGGTCTGGCAGCAGGAGACTGGCCCGGAGGCGGCGGAGATACGGTTGAACTTATCATGGGTAAACTTAAACCCGGTATAAGGGATGGTGTTATTATACTCCTGCATGATGTGCAGCCTAAGCCGCACCCTACACCTGCTGCCCTTGATACGTTGATACCTTATCTTATTAAAGAGGGTTATGAGTTTGTGACACTGAGCGAGCTTTTTAAAAGAAAAGGTGTTGTACCTGATGCAACAACTGAAAATATGTATTTGTATGTTGAATAGCACAAGGGTCAAAGCCTGGGGCATATCCTGCATGCATCAGGAGGATCATCGCTTATCATTCTTTTACGATATTCATTCATCAAATCACCCCGCCAGATTTTATTAAATGGATCAGTAAGTATATTACCAACCCTGTTTTCAGGCTGACAGTCGCACATGGTGATATTTCCCTGCACATCAACCGGTACTGTCTGCATGGAGAATAACAATACGTACGTGTTTCAGACCTGTGAAAAAGCAGGTCAGGAGGCAGCAACAGAAATTCCCTGTACCTTTGCCTCAACCCGAACTCCTCAAGGGCATGAACCGAGAGTACAGGTAGATTCAGTGCAAAGGCATTTTTAATAACATTCCTGATAATGGAGATTTTATCCGTATCATAATTTTTCCATATAGTATCTTTCACATTACTGCTGAAATTGAGGTCTGTTAGCATCATGATATCAATACCCAGTGTGGAGACCGTATCTATCAGGTTAGTAACACCGGGAATGGTTTCAACTGAAAGCGCTGTAAAAACCGCTTTTGCTATGGGATGAGCAGCATTTGCTATTCTTGTAAACTGCCTGATGTTATTAATAACCTGCTTTATATCAGTCCCATTTCAAACACTGTTTGCTATATTCTGGTTTACAGTATCAAGGCTGAATGCTATTGAATCAAGTCCTGCTGAAATCAACTCCTTTGACATGACACTGTCCAGCAGGCTGGCATTGGTTACGAGCCCTACCCTTCTTTTTAATGATTTAGCAATTTTAATAAACTCAGTTATCTTGGGATGTAATAGAGGTTCTCCAAGCCCGACAATAGTGACCCGATATGCATGAGGTAAAAGATCAAGTATTCGCTTAAAGGTTTCAATTTTCATATCCAAACCATCTGTATGGATATCTTCCCTTGCACAATATTTACACCTGAAATTACACCTTGTGGTTATCTCAATATTGGCAAAGAGAGGATCATTAGAGGGTATGGTACCTGGATCAATATGTGAACCTGTCAGCCGCTTTACTCCGGGAGAGGAACAAAGGTGTTTTACTGAAAAAGGGCTGGAAACTATAAAATCAGATGCCTCAGGTTCAACTTCGACCAGACCTGAGATATTACCCTCACATTAATTATCTATATCACTAATGGCACGTAATATTATATCTATAGAAAAAGAGCTGCCTCTGCTATTGAATATATCATGTCCTGTTTCAGGGGCTATCACAAGTCGTGACATGATTATAGGATACTTATTTTTCCAGTTATAAGCATCTACATTCAAAACAAGTTGGTCATCCTCACCAGCTATAATCAATCAGTAATGTCCGGTTAGGTTTTTGCATTTGACGCTGCCTTTTTATGTTTTGGT
>CAZXUA010000265.1:0-4882 GCA_964643755.1 uncultured Desulfatiglans sp.
GGGCATGGTGAAGGTGGCGCAGGAGAGCGCTACCGGGTTAAGATCAATCACAGGAGAGCTCAGCTATCAGGCATGCTCAAAGGCATCATGCCTTGCCCCGGAAACAGTACCGATTGAGATAGGGCTGGATGTTGTGTCAGCGGGCACAATAACAAACCGGATAAACCAGGATATATTTCTTGCAAGCGAGAAAATGGGTAGCCCTGCTTCAAAGTATGATTCAGGCATCCTATGGGCAATAGTGTGGATATTCCTTGGCGGTCTTGCCCTTAACCTCACACCATGCGTATACCCTCTTATACCCATAACTGTCTCATACTTTGGAGGGAGAGAAAACAGGCGGGGCGGCCATACAATACTCCTTGGCATACTTTATATTGCAGGGCTTGCACTTACCAATTCCATACTTGGCGTCACCGCCGCCCTTACCGGCGGAATGCTGGGTGCAGCTTTACAGTACCCTGTTGTGCTTATCATAATCGCCCTTATCATGTTTTCATTAGGTTTTAGTTTCTTTGGCTTCTGGGAGATTCATGTGCCAGGAAGCATCACAAGGGTGGCATCAAAAAATTTCAGCGGTTATTTTGGCGCCTTCTTCATGGGGCTTACCCTTGGCATCGTTGCAGCGCCGTGCCTTGGCCCATTTGTCTTAGGACTTCTGACCTATGTCGGACAAAAGGGAGACCCCTTTATAGGTTTTCTCTATTTCTTTGTATTAAGCATAGGTATCGGCCTTCCATTATGCATACTGGCCATATTTTCCAGCGCTATAGATAAGCTCCCCATGTCCGGTGACTGGATGCTCTGGGTAAAAAAGCTTATGGGATGGATCATGATCTTTATGGGATACTATTTCATAAGCTCCTTTATAGAAAACCCCATACTCTACCATCTTATATCAGGCGTTCTTGCGATTATTGCGGCGATCCATCTGGGATGGATTGATAAAACAGGGGCAAGGCTGAAATCATTTGGTTTGATGAAAAAGATTGCAGGGGTATTGATCATTTTAGCTGCCGGTCTTTATATTGTCTCGTCCGTGGATTTAAGTGAACATATCGCATGGGCACCATATGATGAAACCCTTATTAGAGAGGCAAAAGAGGGTAAAAAGCCTGTGATACTGGATGTGTACGCTGACTGGTGTCTCCCTTGCAGGCATATGGAAAGGACTGTTTTTAATAAACCTGAGATTGTTCAGTTAAGTAAAGGTTTCATTACCCTGAGACTCGATATCACCAGAAAACAGCCGGAGCAGGATAATATAAGAGATCATTACCGTATAGACGGGGCGCCTACCATCATATTTTTTGATAAAGAGGGAAAGGAAATTCCTCAACTGAGGATAGAATCTGAAGTTGATGCTGAAGAATTCCTGGAACATATGAAGAAGGCCCTGAAGAAATCTCAAATTTGAAATTTGAAATCTCAAACCGGTAATCTCAAATTTGAAATTTCAAATCTGAAATCACCATTTAATGAGCGCACTTCCCCATGTGAGTCCGCCGCCAAATACAGGCATGCAGACATGGTTGCCATCCTTTATGCTCCCGTCTCTTACCGCCTCATCAAGGGCTATGGCGCATGATGCAGAGGATGAGTTGCCATACCGGTCAAGGGTAATGTAGAACCTCTCAATGGGCACCTCTATTGATTTGGCAATCGAGGCAAACATCCTGAAATTGGCCTGGTGGGGTATAAACCAGTTTACATCATCTATTGTAAGTTTGTTATGATCAACCCCTTCCATGATAGAATCAACAAAGTGACGCACTGCAACCCTGAAACTTGCATTTGCGCCTATCATGTTAAGATAGTGATCCCCCCTTTCCGCGCTCTCCTTTGTAATGGGGGTAACCTTTGACCCCCCGCCCGGTACAAGCAGATCCCTGCCGTTTTCACCATCTGTATGGATATGTGTGGATAACAGTTGATGGCCTTTGTTATCAGCAGTTAATATCGCTGCACCTGCGCCGTCACCCCATAATATACAGGTTGTCCGGTCTTTCCAGTTCACCACCCGCGACATCACCTCTGCTCCTATTACAAGGGCATTTTTTGCTGAACCCGCATGAATGAATTGTGATGCTGTATGCATCGCATAAATAAAACCTGAACAGGCGGCAGTAATATCAAAATTGACCGCATTTTTAGCATTAAGCTTTGCCTGAAGCCAGTTGGCTGCCGCAGGGCAGTTAGTGTCAGGGGTAATGGTGCCAAGGATAATAAGATCAATATCATCCGGTGTAAGACCAGCCATATCCAGTGCCTTTTTAGATGCCTCATAGGCGAGGTCTGATGTAACCACATCAGGCTCGGCAATCCTTCTTTCTTTTATACCGGTGCGTTGCACTATCCATTCATCAGAGGTGTCAAGACCCATATTTTTTATATCATCATTTGTGAGTCTCTTTGGAGGGACATATGATCCTGTGCCTAGTATTCTGATCTTTTTCATTTATAAATATTTACTCCTGAAATATTCGCTGAATAGAAAATGGGAGTTTAATTAATACACAATAAAAGTCAAGAAACTATTCTCTTTTTATCCTGATTTTTGCGACAGACTCAATATGGTATGTATGGGGGAACATGTCAACCGGCTGTATTTCCAGCGCCTCATATTTGTCCTTCATATCACAAAGATCCCTTGCCATTGTCGCAGGGTTGCATGAGACATATACTATCCTTTCCACCCCCATGCCCATGATCGTCTGCATGATATCCTTGTGTATGCCTGTCCTGGGCGGATCAACAATCATCAGATCAGGTTTGTATTCCAATCTATTAATTGTATCACGGATATCTCCAAGGATGAACCTGCAGTTTGATATATTATTGATACGGCAGTTGAGTTTTGCATCTGCCACTGCGCTTTCAACAATCTCCATACCGAGTATCTCCCTGGCATAGCCTGAAAGATAAATGGGGATAGTGCCTGTGCCGCAGAATAGGTCAAGCACCCTTTCAGAACCGGTAAGCCCGGCATATTTCAAGACCTGATCATATAGCCTTTGAGCCCCTTTTGTATTGGTCTGAAAAAATGAATTGGACGAGACCCTGAATGTGTGATTACCAAGCATCTCATTAATATAGCCCTCTCCGGTTACCACTATCTCCTCTTCACCAACAGCAGTGGCTGACTTTCTGCTGTTTATATTGTTTACTATTGTTTTTATATTGGGGAATCTCTCATGCAGGATATCTGCAAGGGCCTTTATCTGATGAGGCTCATTTACAGATGTAACAATATTAACCATCCACTCATTAAATGCGACAGAATGTCTGAGGGTGAGAAAACGCCAGAAGCCCTCATTGGTCTTGAGATTATAGACCGGCAAATCTGATTTATTGACAAACTCCTTGACCGCCTGAAGGATTCCATTCCCCATGGCGTTCTGGATAAGGCATGCATCCATATCTATCACCTTGCTGAAGGTGCCAGGCACATGCAGCCCCAGCGCAAAACCCTCCCTGATATTGTTCCTGCTGTATTGCTCAGGTAATACCCAGGGCCTGTCAGAGAATGAAAACTCCATCTTGTTCCGGTAACCATATATCTCATCAGAGGGGATCACATCATGAACAGGAACCCCTGTGAGCCCCCCTATCCTCTTTATGGAATCCGCCACATGCTCCTTTTTATATTTGAGCTGTGATGAATATATAAGGTGCTGGTATTTGCACCCACCGCAGTAATCATGATATGGGCATGGTGCCTTGATCCTGTCAGAGGAGGGTGTAATCATCTCAACGATTACAGCATTTGCATAATCCTTTTTCTTTTTTACTATCCGGGCAAGTACCCTGTCATTAGGTATAGCGCCTTTTACAAAAACAACAAACCCATCTATCCGGGCAATGCCCTCACCCCCAAATGCAAGCCCCTCCACATATAATTCAACTAAATCATCATTTCTTATGATCATTTATACATACCATTCCATGCTTTATTATTTTCGCTGATGTTACATCATGGGCTTAAGCTATGGTAGTAAAAAATGACACTTTTATTAATAAAGTTGGAAGATGGACGTGTGGATCGGGCTAATTGAACATGGTCAATTAGCCCGGTAATCTAACTTATTGATAATTGTTTACTGATCTTGCTCCGGATTACTCTTGAACGCTTTGGCTTTTTCGCCGGTTAAAAGTATCACCTTTTTTGTCTTCCAGAAGCCATCAGATTTTACACCAGGCGTTATCACGACAACGTCACGAATCTCAAAATCATTAAAAGAGGTTGGCATAGGTTCCTCCGATACCCCATCATCAATAAAAACAGCCGTTACAATATAATTGCGGTCTTTTACCATTATGATATGTCCTTCCGCGGCTATCTCCATAATTTCACCAATAACTGTATTCTCCTCTTCCTGTGCAGATGTTAAACCTGAAAATGAAATCATTGATATCATGTAGATAATTATTCCAAAGGTTTTTGTTATCTTTTTCATGTTTTATTTCTCCTCATTAATCTCCAAATAAAATTTATTTCTCGCTCCATGAAGTTATGTTGGTCAATTGTTTTGACAGGTTAACCTTCAGACTTGCAAGACCTCCACCTGTTGTAGTGACAAACATGGTATCCTTATGGAGAACAGGTTTTGAAGGCTGACCGGAGCCAAGGGATACTGCTGCCGGAATATATGTATTAGCCCCGGATTTCACAACATCCTGTTCATTAATTACTCCATCCTCATTAATATCAAACACCGGTTCGGTTGGTGGCAGCCCTGTCTCATAATCAACTGCAAAGAGCCATGATCTACCATTTCCTTCGCACACATCCTCATCAGGTATAAACGATGCAAAAAATACGATACCTGCAACAAAGATCGGAAGAGCACACGTCTGAACTCCAGTCACCGCTCATTATCGC
>CAZXUA010000266.1:0-4881 GCA_964643755.1 uncultured Desulfatiglans sp.
ACTATGGACATTATTTGTCAAGTTATTTACTTGCTTATGGTCGTCCCCCTATTCACTTGCTGGCCGCCTGGGAAAGCAAACAGGTGAAACATTGAATCTGGGTTCAAGACCCGCCTTTAATCTGTTGAATGTCCTTGAGAATAATCTTCGATTTAAAATACTTCATCTGGAATTGGTGGATGGCATTTCAGGGGCATGTGTAGTTGATGACAGGTTAGGTGTCGGGATACTGATTAACTCAAAAGAAACGCCATGGAGAAGAAATTACGATTTGGCGCATGAGTTATTTCATGTTATTACCTGGGGTATATTTACCCACGAAGAGGTCGGCGATGGTGGCATTAAGACTCTGCCAGAGCAATATGCGGATGCATTTGCATCAACTCTATTGCTGCCGGAGGATTCAATAAGAGAAGCAATGGACGAAGTCATGACAGGAGGAGATATCAGAATGGTCGATGTTATTGAACTTGCCAAAGACTTTGGAGTCTCAACGGAGGCTATTCTATGGAGGTTGGTTAACTTAAAGTTCATAAAAAAAGAAACCGCTGAAGAATTATTGAAAGACACTGTTTTTCGCCAGACTGATCGTCAGCTGAGGAAGGAGTTGTACGATACCCGTCCGCAAGCCAGGTTTCCTGAAAGATATATTTCATTGGCCTTCCGGTGCTTAATGGAAGGGAAGATATCAAGGGGCACCTTTGCCAGTTATCTGGAAATTGACCGGTCTGAGGTTGATGAATACTTAAGCGAAGCAGGCTTCATGGAAGAATACTATGGCAAAATTGCTTCTGCTTGATGCGGATGTCCTCATAGATCTAAATTCCCTGGACCTGTTTGAAAAGATATGCAGAAATTATGAAGTATGCATAACTAAAACAGTTTACGACGAAGCAAGATATTTTAAAAAAGCAGGAACACGGTACGCTATAAAGCTGCCGGATGAAGTTGAAATCATAGAAGATATCAACATCAAGTCACTCCTTAAGGTAGAAAGGAATGCGAAAGGAATAATGTTGCAAATTGACCCTGGGGAGGCATCATCTATTGCGTGTTTAATGGATGCTGAAAATGATATATTTTTTTGAACCTGTGACAAGGCCGCAATAACACTCATTTCATACATGGATTTGGATGCAAAATGTGTAAGCCTTGAATCAGCCCTTATGAAAATTGGAATCAAAAAAAATCTTTACCCTCGACATCTTGATGTTAACTATAAAAAATGTATCAAGCAGGGCAAAGAGTTAAGAATTTATAACATTAATCTTAAGTGACCAATCTTAGCAGCGCTCTTTCGTAATTCAATATCTTTTTCTAATTGTATTCCATGCGGTTCAATTCGCAAAGGGATAGGTGTCCAAAAGCATCAGGAGTATTAAACCTGTCCCATAAATTTATGGGACAGAAAGTAACAATCTTCTGAAACCTTCCCAACTCATTAAAATAACGATTAATAAATAAAAATGCCCTTCAATTATCTATGGACACATTAAAAGAGGGCCAGATTACTGTAAAACAACAACGACTGGAAACTAATCCCTCTTTTTTCATTTTTTAATCATCAAGTAAAAGTTGAATAACAGCCGTATTACCTTTACGGGTTTTATCATGCTTTTTAAAAAAGGCCATAATGTCAGAATACATCTGGTCAGTAATGGCATGAGCAACACCCGGATAGACCCTGAATTCCGCTACAGAATTGATTGAAGCGTATATTTCCTCTGCAACAGGCCATCGTTCAGCAATCAGAGTATTCTCTTCGCAATTAAGAAGATTGCAGACCGCCATTGCATCTTCCTCTGGAAACCCTCTTAAATCAAAGGCATCGTTTCTATCTACCTCTCCAACATAGATAAACTGCGGAACTTTTCTGAATGTTGCCAGATCAAAAGGCTTTCCGGTTATTGCCTGAAAATTGGATACCCCTATAGGGTATCTGTACTGGATTCCTTCCCAGGTTGTGACAGGCGCGATGGGCCATCCTCCGGGAGAACCGGGGGCAGCAGCCATAATTATATCAGGGTGTATAGCAGTAAAACGGCTTGTAAAGGCGCCTGAAGCAGAGAACCCCATCATAAATACCTTCTCTGATACAATATGTCCCCTGGATTTAAGCCTTTCTCTGGCATCAACGATCATGGCTATAAGTTGAAGATCAAGCCTGGCAATACTTTTGCCATCAATATAAGCGGTTGCCCTGAGGGTATTTTCATCAAGGGCATGGGTATATGTTCCTAAAAGATCGGGGGCCTCAGGGCGGGGGAATACAGGCACCAGAAGAGGAACATCCAGATCTATCGCAAAACCGGCACGCAAACGGGCTGTGCCAAGGGCCTTTTGTTCATGAAAAGCTATATCATCACTCACCAATCCTGAATTATTAGGCTCTACCAGCAATACTGTTCGCTTTCTCAGTTTTTTTGGTATGACCAGGAAATAGTCCCAGTGAAAGCCCATGACAGTGTTTCTCTCTACTTTCAGACAATCGTATAAATCTTCTCCTACAGTGAAGGAAAAAGTTGTCTCAGGAAGCAGATTTCCCTGGAGGTCGTGGAAACCGCCACTTGCAGTACCCGACGGATTCAGTACAAAACTGTAGACAAGACCTGTATTAAGCTTGTTTAGCAGATCATTTCTGGTTAGGTTCAAAACAGTGTTATTCTCTGTCCACGATATCGTATAGGGTCTATAATTTGATGAGGTTATTGCAGTTTGTATAGACATTGATTCACTGAACCGGATAGTAATTGTCTGTAGATCCCGACTTACATTTGTGGCACCGTCCACAGGTGTAGTGGATATAACTTGAGGTGGAGTATAATCAGTACGGATTACAGAAAATGTAAAGGTCGTCTGAGGAAGTATAGCCCCCTGAGTATTGCGGTAATGCCAATCTTCATATCCTGAGGGGTTCAGGGTAAAGCTATATGTGTAATTTGCCTGCAGCATGGTTGTCGAATTTACCTTTGTGATAGTCAGGACAGTGTTGCCCCCAGACCATGCGGTTGTATAGGATGGAAAATTTGTAGATATAATACCATATGCTGCGCTCATAGGTTCACTGAATTGAATTGAAACAGTCTGAAGGTCAATGTCGACATCTGTTGCGCCATTTGCAGGCGCGGTCGATACCACGGTGGGCTGGGCATAAATATCAGTGTGACAGGATAAGAATATGACTACCGTATAAATAAAAAATAATAATGAATTTAAGAATACTTTTTTAGTCATCTAAATACTCCTTTTCTCATTAATTCACATGCATGCATTTTTTATCATAACTTGCCCAGACAGAATATCTCTTTCAGACAGTCTTGGAGATAAGGGGCCAAAACTCAGTTTAACTCTTTTGTATGGCAAGGTTAATGGTCAAGTATTCCCCATTTTAATTGCTGAAGTAATACTATATTGTCTTCGAAGTCTTGTCCTGATTTATAATAAGTGTCTATCATCATTTCAACAAGTTTATAACGCCCTTTGTCTTTTGTTTCCTCATCCAGTATTTCTATTATTTTCTTTTTTGATTCAGGCAATGCAATTCTCACAATATCTCGCCCGAGCAGTCTGGCTCCTGCGTTTTTATAATAATCTCCCTGCTCATTTTTTATTTTGTCAAAAATATCATTTTCTTCATCAAAGATCCTTTCTTCATTACCTGCATAAAGGTAATTATGAAGTATCAAACCAAGATCCTGTGCATCTCTTCCGCGTGCAGGATTATCATGCCATGCGATTATTTTCATGATTGCCAGTCCCGCTAAACTTGTGAGTTTTATCTCTAACACCGGATTGTCTCTTATTCTCGCCAATATGGCATTCTCAAACGATTCACTAAATCCAAGTGTGTTCATCTCATTTCCATCTTCTGACGGCCAGGTGAAATTATTTTCCGGTTCTGCGATTTTACCAAAGGGAATAATATCCATTAGAAGAGTGTTTTTAAATTTTAATCTCTGTTCTTGTCTGTCCTACTCAAATTTGGATGTATCAATTAATCCCTGTTTAAGATTTTCGTATTGTCCCCAATCAGCAACCTGTACTCCTAAATCAATATCCATTGTCGCCCGTTTTGTTTTTATATCGTAACCATATTCAAGGATCATATCTCTTGCCGAAGCGCCAACAACAAAGAACTTAATATCTCTGAAATCTGCTGCACTTTTTATGATCTCAAATAGTTCTATTGTTAATGGATCAATCTTCCCTGATAAATCCAGCAATCTCCTGCTCATAAATAATCTCCGCTGTTTCAATATTTCTTGCGTCACCGGTTGCCTGTAAATCGGCGTATATCAATATCGGGTGTACAAGATCAGGATACGGCTTTTGTTGTTCTTTTTTCCAGAATGTTTTTAATATTTCAATCTTCCCTTCAGGATTTTTTTGAATCCTGTTCTTGATTATATATTTATTGAGAGCTGCTTCATCATTTGTATAAATCGTTACAATTTCCGGTTTTAAATATTTGTTCAATTTAGCAGCGGCAACCTCTCCACCCCAAAAGGCATCTATAGGAAGGTCTTGATTTTTCCAAAAGCCGGGTTCAATTGCATTATATCTGCCAACTAACTGCCTGGGTCTTAGCTGTTCGGGATATGTCATAACCCATTTTGTCAACAGCTTCTCTTTATTTATTAAACAACGTCCCCGCCTGCCCATATCAATTAAAAATCCTAAATTTTTCAAATCCTGCATCACCCATCCAACAGTCCCTAATGCAACATTAGTGACCGTTGCAATTTTTCTATAATTCTCATCTTCTAATTTTGGGTTGCACAGCAATGTAAAAATAACCTGAAGCCCTGTTGGCTGGAATGCCCTTGTGTGTAAAAGGGGGACGACCATTAAAAATATAAATTCAATCTAATTTATAATCCT
>CAZXUA010000267.1:0-2800 GCA_964643755.1 uncultured Desulfatiglans sp.
TAATAATCAAGAAAATTTTTATCAGTTTTTTATTTGTAATGAAATTGAAATTAGAACAGCGAGGTAAGCTGTTTAATAATCAGGATATTTTAAATAGTAAAATGGATTCCCGAACAAAGTCGGGAATGATATAGCGGTTTAGATATAGACATGTCTTCCTGTTATCTCAATTACTTTCACTCATAATGAGTACTTTTTTATGATGGACATGAATTCATCAACATTTATTGGCTTACTGATATAGTCATTCATGCCGGCATCAAGGAATTTCTCTCTATCACCCTTCATTGCATGTGCAGTCATGGCTATTATAGGTATTATTTTATTCTTTTCACGCGCACCAGATTCACGGATAAGCCTTGTTGCCTCCATGCCATCCATATCAGGCATCTGGATATCCATCAGCACAATATCATAATCATCCTGATCAAGCGCCCTGACCGCTTCTATACCATTATTGGCAATGGTAACCTCATGTCCCCATTTCTTTATTAGAAGGCTTGTTGCAACCTTCTGATTTACGATGTTATCCTCTGCAAGAAGTATCTTAAGTTTATGTCCCTGAATGGCCTCTTCTTTTTTCTCGACACTCTTTTCATTTTCAGCCATCTCTTTAAATGTATAGAGTATGGTCTGCAATAAATCTTTCTGCAGCACAGGTTTCTTTAAATAACTATTTATTACACTGTGATTTCGGTTATTAAGACAGTCATTTTCAGTTATTGAACTCATCATGATGATCTTTATGCTGTCAAACCGGCTGTCAGAGCGAACCCTTTCTGCAAACCCAAATCCATCCATTTCCGGCATATGAAAATCAAGCAGTATTAATGAGAAGGGGAATTTCCCCCGGATTGACTGGTCAAGTTTTTCAAGCCCTTCCTTACCGCTGTTAGATACAGTGCATGTGAATCCGAATGGTTCCAGTGTGTTTTTAAGAATCAGGCAATTTGTGTTGTTATCATCAACTATAAGTATATTCTTAACACCAATTTCATCTGCAAGATTAGAGGGAATGCCATACTCAACAGGTGTGCCCTTCTCAAATTCCGCAATAAAATGGAATGTGCTTCCCTCCCCTGGGTTGCTTTCTACCCAGATATTGCCCTTCATCAACTCGGTAAGTTTTTTAGATATCGCAAGCCCAAGGCCGGTTCCGCCATATTTCCTGGTAGTGGAGGTGTCAACCTGTGAAAAGCTTTCAAATATCTTTACAAGTTTTTCACGGGGTATGCCAATACCTGTGTCCTTTACAGAAAAATGGATGCGGATATGATCACTGCTGCATGCGGTTTTATCTTCCTCAGCGCCGATAACAACCTCACCTTTTTCGGTAAATTTGATGGCATTACCCACTAGGTTCACTATGACCTGCCTGAGTCTGTTTGGGTCTCCCTTAAGCGCTGTTGGCAGGCTGTTATCAAGGTTGCAGATCAATTCGATCTTCTTTGAGGATGCCTGCAATGCCATTGTAGATGTAACTGTCTCAAGTATCTTCCTGAGATCGAAGTTGATATTTTCAAGCTCAAGCTTTCCAGCCTCTATCTTGGAAAAATCAAGTATATCATTTAAGAGGTCAAGAAGTGATACTGCGGACTGCTTCACTATGTTCAGGTATTCATTCTGTTGCCTGTTAAGATCAGTGCCGAGAGCAAGCTCTGTCATGCCTATAATGCCGTTCATAGGCGTGCGTATCTCATGGCTCATATTGGCTAGAAACTCGCTTTTTGCCTTGCTTGCCTCCTCTGCTGCAAGCTTTGCGGCCTTAAGCTCTTCCTCGAACCTTTTTCGCTCGGTAATATCGTGGCTTATGCCAACAATACCTTTTACCTCTCCGTTACTGTCCTCAAATCGCACCTTTGTTGCTGTCACCCAGTATTCCCTGCCATCTGACTGATTGATAAGCAACTCTTCCTTGTCTTTTTGAGGTATGCCGCTCTTTATTATCCTCTGTTCATCCTCATAGTAAACCTTTGAATGTTTGATCGGAAAGATGTTAAGGTCTGTCTTACCCAGGACATCTTCCTGCCTTTTTGCGCCAAGGGCTTGGAGATGGGCCTTGTTGTTGAGGATAAACCTGGAGAGCCTGTCTTTGATATATATCTGGTCAGGGATGATATCGATTAAAGTCCTTAAAAGGTTTCTTTCATCTGCCAGTTCCCTTGTTCTTTTATGGATTGCATCTTCAAGAAACCTGTTGTGTTCACGTATGGAGCTGGTTCTCAGATAATATAATCCAGCTATAGTTAAGAGCAGCAATAATGAGGCTGATATCCTGAACCAGAGGGTCTTCCATACCGGCGGTGTTATAACTATTTTGAGGCTTACCCCTTCCTCATTCCATAGATTGTTGTTATTGGACCCTTTAACCCGGAAAACATATTCCCCTGGGTTAAGGTTGGTATATGTTGCAGAACGTCTGGCGCCTATATTATTCCAGTCTCTGTCAAACCCTTCCATCCTGTAGGCATACTGGTTATTATCAGGAGATACATAATTTAAGGCGGAAAATCCGAATGAAATAACTGAATTTTTATAGGATAAGACTATGCTATCGGTCTGACTGATCTGTTTTGATAACGGTGAATCCTTTGCGCCCGGTCTCATTTTTTCATTAAATATCTGGAAATCTGTGATTACGATTGGCGGTATATATTTGTTATCTATAATATTATGTTGATCAAACTCATTGAACCCGTTGACACCACCGAAATAGAGTTTTCCTGTTTTTGACCGGAAACGGGATTTTTTTATGAAGATATTACTCTGTATCCCATCTACCCTTGTATAGTTTTTGAAT
>CAZXUA010000267.1:2810-4842 GCA_964643755.1 uncultured Desulfatiglans sp.
TGTTTCAGGATTCAGCCGGGAAAGCCCTCCGTTGGTGCTTATCCATAAAAAACCATCCGTATCCTTGAGAACGCCATAAACAAGGTCATTGGGGAGGCCGCTTTCCTTAGTGAAAACCTCGAAGGTCTCTCTCTTTTTATTAAATTTATTCAGACCATACCTTGTTGCAATCCATATGATGCCGCCATCATCCTCAAAAATATCGGTTATGTAATTGTGCGACAGACTTTTTATATCTTTTTCATCTTTTTCATAGCTTTTAAACACCTCGGTTACAGGGTTAAATATGACAAAGCCTTTGGTTGTGCCGAGAAGCAGATCCCCATCTTTTGAAAGCTTTATAACCTCTACAAAATTGTCAATGAGTTTGCTGTTTTGAATATTGTAATTTTTAAAGGATCTATCCTTTTTATTGAACCTGCTGATTCCACCCTGGCTCGCAAACCAGAGGTTACCCTGCATGTCCTCTGTGATATCAAAGACATTATTGTTTGGTAATCCGCTGTTTTCTGTTGTAAAGCTTTCAAATGAATTCTTCGCCCTTTTAAACAGGTTAACGCCGCCGTTCCAGGTGCCTGTCCAGACACTGTTTTCCGAGTCCACATATACTGTGAGTACCGCATCGGATTTTAGGCTGGAATTCCCTGAGTAGAAATATTCGAACTCCTCTGTTTCAGGATTAAACCTGTTTAATCCGCCACCGTCTGTTGCAATCCAGATAGAGCCATCCTTGTCCTCACTGAATTCCCATACAGAGTTATTGCTCAGGCCATTGGGCATATTTTTGTAGTGGATAAAACCCTGTTTACTGTAATGAAGCGTATTGATACCGCCTGAAAAGGTGCCGATCCAGATATCGCCTGTACGATCTTTAAAAATGGAATAGATGGAGTTGCTGTTTATGCTGAATGGATTGTTCTGGTTATTTCTGTAATTATAAAATCTCTTTTTATCATTTTGAAGAAAATCCAGACCGCCGTTTTCAGTGCCTATCCAGATGCCCCCGTTATTCCCTTCACAGAGAGCAAGGATATTATTGTTTGACAGGGTGTTGATACTTTCCGGCTCATGTGTGTAACTGGAAAAAACACCCTTTTTTATTTCATCCACATGTATATATGAGAGGCCCCTGCCATAACAGGCAAACCATAAATATCCATTTGAATCCTCTATTATGGAATAGATGGAATCCCCAATAATACTATGGGGATTATCCTTGTCATGGCCATAATGCATAAATGTGTCGGTCTTGTAGTCATAAAGGTATAGCCCGCCATTTTCAGTTGCGACCCATAAATGACCCCTGCTGTCTTCATATACCTGCCTTATGATATTGCTTTTAAGAGCCCCCTTCTTGTCCGGGGCAGCGCTGTATACGGTTGTTCTGTTTAATGATTCTTCATACCTGATCAGTCCATTATCATTTGTACTGAGCCAGAAATAACCCTTTTTGTCTTTAAAGATGTTCCATGTATCAAGTTTTTCAAGGTTATATCCGTTCCGGGTGTTATAGTTGATAAATCTGTCTGTGTCACGGTCATACCGCGCAACACCTGAAAAGGTGGTGATCCATAGATTGCCTGCATCATCTTCATAGATGGATTTTATCTGATTTGATACCAGAGAAGAGGGGTCATTGGGGTCATGCCGGTATACAGTGAAATCATAGCCATCATACCTGTTTAACCCGTCATATGTCCCGAACCACATAAATCCCTTTTTGTCCTGAAGAATTGAGGTGACGGTTGTGAGTGATAGCCCTTCATCTGTTTCAATATGGGTGAATTTAAGCTTTTCTAACGGTGTAGAATAGATCTCTGATGCGGGGATAACAGCAAGAGAGAGTATAATAATAAATATATATTTTCTGATAAAGTAAAGCATCAGACTTAATAACCTCTGGATAACCTGTTATAAACAGACATAAATTCTGTTAAGAAAAGGTTTCGTCTTTATTATGGACAGACCTCTTCTTATATGAATCCAATACCCTGATTATCGGCACTTATTGCTTTAAACTGAAATAAATGAT
>CAZXUA010000268.1:0-4737 GCA_964643755.1 uncultured Desulfatiglans sp.
AAGTGATTTGCCACGCTGGGTGGTAATTTCAGCGAGTTCCTCATAGCCCACATTTGTAGCCTTAACGGTTATAACATTGCCGCTAATGCTGAGAATCTTGTTATAGACCTTTCTCATTTCCGGAATTCTCCTTTATTAATGTGTCGATTGCTTTTTCCTGGGCCTTAAATTCGGCTGAATCCATAGCAATATAATTCCAATCGATGAAGAGCTGACGTAGACGGTTAAAGAAACCACGCGCCTTTTCTTTATCATCCAGTTGGAAATCTGTTTTCAATACCCGGTTTACCATATTAAACACATATTGCTGCCGCTCTTTGCTTGTTCCGGCATCTACCTTGTCAAACGAATTCTGCTGGAGATAAACACTGTCAAGAAATTCGCCTTTCAGGTAGAGTTGAAAATCATCATTTGAAGTGCCCTCTTCGCCTACAACCATCATCATCTGACCAACATCATTTCCCCTCTGAAGCATGTCACGAGAAAAAGCGATCTCTTCCGCATTAACAAAGCTTTTATATTTTGACCAGCTTTCAAGGGGATGGATTGATGGAAAGCGACGCGCATTCGCACGGTCACGCGAGAGCCCCAGGAATGCGCCTACAACCTTAAGTGTTGCCTGCGTCACAGGCTCTTCAAAGTTACCACCGGCAGGGCTTACCGTGCCGCCTATTGTAAGACTTGCGACCTTGCCATTATTAAGCTCAACCAGTCCGGAGCGCTCATAGAACTCCGCTATTCTGGACTCCAGATATGCAGGGAATGCCTCTTCACCCGGAATTTCCTCAAGGCGGCCTGACAGCTCTCTCATGGCCTGTGCCCAGCGGGAGGTTGAGTCTGCCATCAGGAGCACATCTAGCCCCATCTGACGATAGTATTCGCCCAGAGTTACAGCTGTATAAACAGATGCCTCACGGGCCGCAACAGGCATTGAACTGGTATTACAGATAATGATTGTCCTGTCCATCAGTGTTTTTCCGGTGCGGGGATCTTCCAGCTCCGGGAATTCACGCAGCAATTCAACAACTTCGCCTGCGCGCTCGCCGCATGCAGCCACAATAACTATATCTACCTGTGCATAACGGCTCAATACATGCTGAAGAACTGTCTTTCCTGCGCCAAACGGGCCAGGGATACAAAATGTGCCGCCTTTTGCAACAGGAAAGAATGTGTCAATGATACGCGCCTGGGTTACCAGTGGGTCAACAGGGACTATCTTTTCCTTGTAAGATTCAATAGCAATCTTAACCGGCCATCTGAAGCTCATGGTGATATCATGGGTTTTCCCCTTTTCATCCTTTATCCTGGCAATATGATCAATAACAGTATAATCTCCTGCACCGACAATCTCTTCGACCGAATACTCACCTTGCAGATAAAACGGCACCATAATCTGGTGATCAAAAATACCTTCAGGCACAAAGCCAAGGGGCTGCCCAGCTATCACTGTATCCCCAACCTTGACAGTCGGTGTAAATCTCCACTTTTTTGTCTCATCAAGGGGTTTGAATTCAACGCCTCTGGGCAGGAAGAACCCGTGTGCCTCGGCAAGTTCAGGCAGCGGGTTCTGCAGGCCGTCATATATCTGTTTTAACAGACCAGGCCCCAGTTGAACCGACAGCAACTGGCCGCTGAACTCTACATCATCACCAATCGTGAGCCCCTTTGTGCTTTCAAACACCTGTAAAAAGGCAACGCCATCACCGATGCGAACAATCTCTGATTTCAATTGTTCATTGCCCTTTTTTATGTAGGCAACCTCATTCTGCATGATATTTCCGTCAACAGAGACAGTTACCATATTGCCGCTGACACCAATAATTTTTCCGGTAGTGGGTTTCATGCTCTTACCTCGTGATATAACATTTGGAATCTTTGTAGTCCTTTTTCTTTTTCAAAAGTAAAGTATCTTTGCAACAGAAGTAATTTCAGGAAGTATATAACTACGTTTGTAAAATCGAAATGATGCTCCCTCTCCATTTCATCCAGGAACTGCCAGCGAAACTCCATGAACCTTATTTCAACTTCAAGGGGATTACCCTCTTTGATGGCTGAAAGGGGAAAGCTCGAAGGCTTGTATTCTAGATCTTTACGCTGGGCCCCGCGAAATGCTGCAATATCAGTGCGAAGATCATTCTCAAAGTTTTTGTATTTTTTAAGATCAGCCGGTTCGCCTCTGTTTATGGCTACTGATTGCAGGTCAAGTGAACAGAGGATTTCAAAATCATTTGGATCAAGCCATTTTTCCGCTTCATTCATGAAGCGGTCAATGGTAATGTCAGGCTCTTTCCTGAAAAACAGCGTTGGCAGTTGAGCTATAAAATAGTAGTATTTATCCATCCTTATTTATCCAGTATAGATTTCAGATTAGGGTTTACGAGTGACTTCAACAGATCAGAAATCGCCCCGTCGGAAAAATCATAATAGACATCCGTCCCCTTTAAACCTATACGGAAACCACTTGTGACATCAGCTCCAACTTTCAGCGTGATACCCTTTTTAAGATCGGTTTTTATGCCATTAAAGAGAATGGCCTCAAGTTGTTTTTTATCGGCATCGCCAAGTATTACCTCTTTTTCACTATCTTTTGCCCAGGTCTCAACAATTTTCAGGATCATCTCTTTCATCAGGTCCGGTGTGAGTTTTTCACCAACCTCACGCCTGAAGACCGCATCAAACAACCTGTTGAATCTTTCCTTTAGCAGTAATTCTGCATTTCGGACAGACTGTTTTAAATCGGCCTCGGCAGTTGCTCGGAATTGATCGACCTTGCTCTTCCCTTCATTGATTATTTTCTGGGCCTCCTTCCCGGCATCCTCAATAATCCTGGCTGCCTTCTGATTTGCCTCTTTTAAAATCTGTTCGGCCCTGCTTTCCGCCTCCTCAATCCCGTCTTTCCTGATCTTCTCAATAAGGCTATCCAACTTGACATCCATCAGAAATCCTCCCATTTTACCCGGTATGGACTTGGGGATCCTGTCCGGGCGGTTTTTAGGAATTATGCGTTTCTCCTGGTAATACTCTTTTCAGTTCTCCCTGCAACAATAAAATTTTACCGGATTATATGTTGTGATCATATTTAGGTCAAGAAGAAATAAAATGCAATAGGTTTTAATTATTTTTAACATCTATAAAATAGTAACCCCTAAACATAGATCAACATAACCTATCCTGAAATATTTTCTATGCATTTTTCTAATTGATTAAAAGTTATATTTACTTTTTTTCCGGACATTTTATAAATTTGATTATTATAATATGGTTTGCTATATACCAGGTTAATTTCAGATAATCATAAGGGTTGATTAATTTTAACTGAGAACTATTTCATTGTAATTCTATATACTTTCCAACTAGGGATATATAAAAGATGATAAATACAAAATTGGTCATGCTGCCTTTTAACAACCTCGGTAAATATACCATATTTATTACCCAGGAGATGGGAAGGATTGGCAGTTTCTTTTTCAAGGGCTTTTACAATATCTTTACATACCCCTTTCAATTTTCAAAGATCATACAGCAGATATATTTTATTGGTCTTAAATCTGTATTTGTCATCTGCCTGACAGGGGCATTTACAGGAATGGTGCTTGGGCTCCAGGGGTATTATACCCTCTCAAAATTCGGTTCAGAGGGGCTGCTTGGCGCAGCTGTTGCGCTCTCTCTTATTCGCGAGCTTGGGCCGGTTCTTACAGCAATCATGATCATAGGCCGGGCAGGGTCAGCCATTGCCGCGGAGATAGGCATAATGAGGATCTCCGAACAGATAGATGCCCTTGATACAATGGATATTGACCCAATAAGATTTCTCGTAAGCCCCAGGATCTTTGCATCCCTGATATCGTTCCCCCTGCTTACAGCCATGTTCAATGTAATAGGGATATGGGGAGGATATCTTACAGGTTCCATTCTGCTGGGGTTGAATAAGGGGGTTTATTTTTCAAGGGTTGAATCGGGGATATCCATGGATGATCTGATTGGATGCGGCATAAAATCCATTATATTCTCCCTCATTGTTGCAACAATATGCTGCTACCAGGGTTATTATACCCATACCAGAAAAGAGGGGCACGGGGCAAAGGGGGTAGGGTTTGCAACCACTTCAGCCGTTGTTATCTCATGCGTCCTTGTCCTTGTTTCTGATTATGTCATGACATCATTTCTATTGTAAAAAGAGACCTTAAGGATACTGTGATATATGGATAATAACGCTCTAATAGAATTAAGAAATGTTTCCAAGAGTTTTGGCAGCCAGGTTGTGCTTGATAATGTTAACCTTACAATTAACAGGGGTGAGATAACCACAATAATAGGCATGAGCGGCGTTGGCAAATCAGTGCTGCTCAAACATATAATAGGTCTTATCACTCCCGATTCAGGGGAGATACTTATAGAGGGGCGTGACATATCAGGGCTATCACGCAGAGAAAAAGGCGAGATTATAAAGAGATTCAGTTATATGTTCCAGGGGACAGCCCTTTTTGATTCCATGACAGTATATGAAAATATATCACTGCCGCTCAGGGAAAAAAAGAGGCTCTCAAAAGAGACCATCAGGAGAGTAGTTATGGATAAGATGAACCAGCTTGATATAGGTTCAATGGCCCATAAATATCCCTCAGAGCTTTCAGGCGGCATGAAAAAAAGGGTTGCGCTTGCCAGATCCCTTGTAACAGACCCTGAAATTGTGCTGTTTGATGAGCCCACCACAGGACTTGACCCCATAAGAAGAAA
>CAZXUA010000269.1:0-4644 GCA_964643755.1 uncultured Desulfatiglans sp.
TACACCCTATCCTACACTCTTTCCCTACACGACGCTCTTCCGATCTCAGCACCTGAATTCTTCCCAACCTTGACTAAAAAATAGTCGGCATTGTCACTAGAAATATTATAAGCAAAGGTTGCTTGAGCACCCGATATATCAATCCAACCACTTCCATGAGGAGTATCATCCTTATCTACTAATATATATCCTCCTCCAAGTAAACCATTAACCCAACCTAATTCAGTAGAATCGCCACTGTCTTCTAATATTGCACGATATAATAGCGTATCAACCCCACCAACTTCAGTCAATGTAAGTGCCTGAGACATTACTGGCATTACTAATAAACCAACTCCTAATAAAATTCCTAAAAATTTTTTCATAATTTCCTTCATTTATCTTTCAACAACACCTTAATTAATGTTGTCTTTTTAACCTTTGCCAGAAGATAAAGCAAAAGGAATGCCATCGCCCTTCTTGAAACACCAAAAAAGGAAATATCGTAATTTCCCTTTTGGATCAATATGATACGATTAGTCAAATTTAAAGCTTAAGAGTGAATCTTTTTAAAAAAACATGAAATATGTAAAATATTACCGAAAAAATGTGTAATTGATTTCTGCTCTATGGTAATTTTTTACTTTATCCCATTCGCATAGCCAAAAGGGAATGAGCCAATCTTTTAAGAAGGCCTTAGGGGATAAAACCTCATATTGTTTCCTTATGGGTCACAGCAAATATCTTACTTACTGATGTAAAAATGTGGAAAGGGTTTAATCGCCCCTACGGGTTCATCCACCTTTGTTCAATTCTCCTTATGTCTTTTATAATGATTCATCTATCCTGCTGTCTAAAATTGGTTATTCAGAAAAATAAAAAATATTTATATTTTTATGATTGACAAAATCCGACAACTGTATATACTGCACCATAACAGTCATAACACTGCTAAACAGGAGAACAAATGAGTAATATAAGCATAATCATATCTCAGACATCGCCCAGGCCCATCTATGAACAGATAGAGGACCGAATCAGGTCGTTAATAGTTTCCGGGGATCTAAATGATGGGGATGAGCTCCCCTCGATTCGTGTTTTGGCACAGGATCTTCGGGTGAGTGTTATCACCGTAAAAAGGGCCTATGACGAACTGGTTGCAGCAGGTTTCCTTACATCTGTTCAGGGTAAGGGCTGCTATGTATCTGTAAAGAACAAGGAGCTCTTCAGAGAGCAGCGCATGCGGATCGTGGAAGAAAAGCTTGATGAGGCAGCCACCGAAGCAAGACGTATTGGTATGACGCTCGATGAATTACAGTCAATGCTGACAATCGTTTTCGAGGAGGAAAAATAGATGGAAAATGCCATTAAGGTAACAGGGCTTTCAAAGCATTACACCGGCTTTGAACTGTCAGATGTCTCATTCAGCCTCCCCCGCGGCACGGTCATGGGGTTTATCGGCAGGAACGGGGCTGGCAAGACCACAACCATAAAGCTTATCATGGGGCTCATCCATAAAAATGCCGGTTCAATAGAGGTTCTTGGGAAGGAGATGGGGCCGGACAGCGCTGAGATCAGGGAAAAGATCGGGTTTGTCTATGATGAGCAGGCCTTTTATGGCGGCATCATGACAGTAAGAGATGTCGGGAAGATGACCGGTCGTTTTTACAAAGAGTGGAACAATAATGAATTTTCCAGGCTTTTAAAAGATTTCAACCTTGACCCTGATCAAAAGACAGGGGCGTTGTCCCACGGTCAGAGAACAAAGCTCTCCATTGCCCTTGCCCTATCCCATAATGCTGAGTTACTCATAATGGATGAGCCAAGCAGCGGGCTAGACCCTGTGTTCAGGAGTGAGTTTATAGATATCCTTTACCGGATTATACAGGATGAGCACAGGTCTATTCTTTTTTCCACCCACATCACAACTGACCTCGAAAAGATTGCAGACTACATAACCTTAATCGATAACGGGCGGATTATATTCTCAGAGGCAAAGGATGACATCCTGGATAGATATAAAATAGTAAAAGGTCCATTGAGCTGTCTTAATGAAAAGGGGCGTGAGATGTGTGTCGGGGTCCGTGAAATGCGTACCGGGTTTGAGGCATTAAGCGCCTCTGCTGATAAACTCGCTGCCCTGATTGGGGCGGATGCAATCACTGAAAGGGCGACCATTGAAGATATAATGGTTTTTACAGCAAAAGGGGAGACAAATGGCTGGTAATATAATAAATCTTATTCGCAAGGATTTTTATACCCTGTGGAGTGAACCGGGGATAGGAGTTTCTGTATTTTTATCAGTAATTGTTATTTCTTCTGTTGCCCCGGCATGGAAGTCTCTTGCCCTGATTTTTTTACCGATTTTTACATTATCGTATGGCTTGAACACCTTCATGTTGGAAGAAAAATACAGGACAGACAGATTTTTTGCCTCTCTCGCTGTACAACGCAGAGAGATTGTTTTATCAAGGTATTTCGGGATAGCAGTGATAATGGCTGTCCATCTAATTCTGGCCTATTTGGCAAATTTTGGATTTTATCTTGCGGGCAAGCTAAAATTTCAACTACCTCCCGGTTATTTTTCATTGGTCTTGATGGTTGTGTCATTGCTTATATCTATCTCTTTCCCGGTTTACTTCAAATATGGAGTCACAAAAGCAATGAATGTTATATCATTTGGGATTATGGCAGCCTTTTATGCCCTCTTCTTTGCAGTATTTAAAATACCAGGACTGTTCGAAAAGATAAAAAAATTTTCATTGGAGGAGACATCTATAATGGCATTTATTCTGACAGGGATTGCAAGCCTTTTATTTGTTCTCTCTATCAGGATTTCATCAGCCATTTATCTGAAAAGGGATCTGTAACATATCAATAAAACACCAGGGGGTAATTATGGAAATAAAGAGAGAAAATAAAAAGGTAAGCGTATTTCAGGTTGTTCTCTGTATTGCAGTTGTGGTCCTGATTGCGGTGAATATATACCAGAATCATCGCATCAAAGTCTTAACCAGGGATAACAGGAGCAAAAGGTTATAGATGAAAAGGCCATTGATAATGTGGCAGTACAGCAGAGGTCTGAAAGAGGAGATAATAGTAATTCTCCTGTTACAAGGGATACCCTCGTTAGGAAAACAGTTGGTAACAGAGATATGCAGGTCTCAACGACTAAGCCTGCTATTGGCGTAGAGAATAACCCGCCATCTGGCCAGGTAGGTAATATAATAGGAAAACTGGCATCAGAGATACAGAATAACCCTGCAATGGAGAGCAGGATCCGTAATCAGCTTGCAGCAGAACTTAATGATACATATGACTCATTTGCTGAGGAATATACCCTTTCTCCTGAAAATAAAGCAGCCCTGATAAATCTTCTCACCGAAAAACAGATGGAAACCCTTGATATGGCATCCCAGATCTGAGACATGCAGAATGGGAAGGTATCAGCAGAGACCCTACAGAAAGAGGGTGAATATGTGAATAATCTCTATGACGAAAAGATATCAGAACTTTTAAACCCGAAAGAATTTGAGGCATACAAGGAGTACTCAAAATATGAGAGTGAGCGGGCTTTCTTAAGCGAGTTTAAAAAAAGCATTGAATATACAGGTGGTACAGCAATTAACAGGGAGCAGGAAAAGGAGTTGGTCTCTGCCATGTACAATGAAAGGCAGAAGCTTACCGACATGCAAAAGGATGTTCAGCAGTCCATAAACCCAAATGCCCCTGTGCTGAGCAAGGAAAACCTTGAGAAGTCAGTTAATTTACAAAAAAACCTGTTCAAGGGATACCTTGCTGCCTCAAAAGGTATCCTGACAGAGTCCCAGCAGACCCAATTCAATACCTATATTGATTCACAGAATTCAATGCTGGAAATGAGTGTTGAGCTATTGGGCGGGGCGGGTAATCAGGCTGAAAAAAGTAAGTAAAAAATATTATTTTTGCCTTATACTGTAGATACATGCCTCTCTACAGGTTTACAGCCCTAATCTCATAATTTTTATGATAACCTTTGTTATGACAATGAAATTATTTATTATATTTTTTTATTATGCTATTATCCTGCCCAAAAAAAACTTACCTGCTATGGAGGCATACCATGAAAAAAGTTACAATACTAATTCTGTTTATGATCCTTACTTTTTGTGCATTTATCGCAACCGGTGAAGAAGAAAAACCCATTTTTAAATCCCTGAACTGCGGGATATGCCATAAGGCAGATACAGGAAAGGCCTATCCGTCACTTATTGAGATTACAAAGGCCTATAATGGTGATAAAGATAAACTTATAAAATATTTTCAGGGGAAGAGCGAACCGATAATGAATCTTGAAAAGGCAAAGAGCATGGAAAAATTCCTTGAAAAAACAAAGGCGCTGTCTGAAGATGAATTAAATTCGCTGGTTGAATTTATATTAAGTCATGAGGAGTAATATCTACCTGCCTGGGCAGAAGGGTGAAAAAATCAGCGCCATGCTTATATCATGAGGTATGGCGCTGTGTTTGATATGCACCCCGCCTCACATACCTTACACCTTGACAACCAGTTGTAATCCTGCCATATAACCAGTCTGGTAATAACATATCCATTCAGGTAAAAAATTATTCACCCGGATAGATTAAACAACCGGGTAATTATATAAGAGTTCCCCTGAAAACATAA
>CAZXUA010000270.1:0-4590 GCA_964643755.1 uncultured Desulfatiglans sp.
AAGGATTCAATGACGAACAAATGGAACAGTTTGAAAATCAAATCGAGAGATGGCTGGAAAAATATGAAAAATAGCCTCTTTTTAGCAATCAGTTTTTGATCCCTGAAAGGTCAAGAACTCGGTACTGTCAAGAAATAATTCTGTTGATATATTTTGGAAGGAGCGAACCTTATGATTAAAATTATGGGAAAATATTGCAGGGCATATCATTTGAGGGACATGAGAAAATATAACAAATGGAAAGAAAATACGCAAAATGCCCGCAAGGAAAAAAACGAAGTTGATGGGCAGGAGATTGAAGGTATAAGAACACTTACTGATGATTCAATTGTTTATTTGCAGGAAAATTATTTTGTGACAGATGATATATACAAGGAACAAAATATCCTTTTTGATGATGTAACACCCAAGTGGAAGGAATATTGTGAAACAAAACTTGAGTTTAAAATACCGGATTTTGAATAAATAATTAATCGGAACGGATATAAATAAAAAGGAGATAGCAATATGAGACTTAGAATATTTTTTACAGCTGTATTTTTTATATTCATTACTACCGGAACTGCCACAGCGCAGTTTACTGCCCCGGAATACAAATCACCACTCACGATCAGCAAAATGGATGTTACCTATGAGGTCAATGCAGACGGTACGTATACAATGGATACAGTCGGCGAAATACGGATTAATATTGATCAGGCAGTCCAGTCACAGGCACAGTCATATCTTGCTTACAGCGAAAGCCTTCAGTCACTTGAGGTGCTTGATGCCTACACTCTAACAGCTCAGGGTGAAAAGATACCTGTCCCGGCTGATAAGATAATCACACAGCAGAGCCCTATTAGCACATCAGCCCCTGCATTTGGTGATATCAAGGTAAAGGCGATTGTGTTTCCTCAGATATCTGTAGGCTCAAGCAAGGGCTATCATTACTTACGTAAACAGATAAAGCCTCTATTTGAAAACCATTTCTCAATGTTTGAAACGTTCCCTATGACTGTTGATATAGATTCAATTAAAATAACACTGGTTGCACCTGAAACAATGAAAATGAATATCCAGGCCATTGATGTTGCAGGCGGACAGGTTCAGTCAGATATACCAGGTAAATCCAAATATGTCTGGACTGTAAAAGAGCAGAAGGCCAAAACCCCTGAGTCGGGAGCTATCAGTGAGACAAACTACTGTCCCCGTCTGGCAGTGACTTCCTTTGCTGACTTTAGTCAAGTCGCAGAAGCATATCTTAAGCGCGCAGCAGACAAGGAAAAGGTTACTGATGAGGTTCAAAAACTTGCCGACAAGATCACTAGCGGCATAACAACCCCTCGTGATCAGGCAGCCGCTCTGTGCCAATGGGTAACAGGTAATATCAGATATGTTGCCCTAAGTTTTGAGGTAGGCGGCATTGTACCGCGTGATGCCGATTCCATTATAGAGACCCAGTATGGTGACTGTAAAGACAAGGTTGTTCTGTTAAATGCACTGCTCACAGCCAAGGGTATAAAATCGGCGCCAGTACTTATAAATTCAGGGGACGTATACTGGCAGCCGGATGTTGCACTGCCACTTGGAGTCTATAACCATGTAATCACCTATCTGCCTGATTTTGATTTGTTTATCGATCCTACAGCAGAGATTGCACCTTTTGGTATACTCCCGACAAATGAATACAGCAAGTATGCCCTTGTCACACGCGGGCTTGAAAAGGGTGCGGGTATCAAGATGCTTCCTGAGCCCTCTCCTGAAATATCAAATATGGAAACGATTACAACCATTACCATAAATGATGACGGCACAGCAAAAGGGCAATCAGTTGTTACTGCAAATGGTGGGATGGAATATGTCCTGCGCAACTACAAAGCCTCGATACCACCCGGTCAGGAGGCAATGGCTGCAAATGCCTTTCTGACAAGGTCAGGTCAGCAGGGAGAAGGGAGCATATCAGGCACTGATCCTCGAAAGCTTACTGAAAAAATGAAGGTTGAAACCTCGTATACACTTCAGAATGTGATGACTATTCCAGGCCCTGGCGCATTTATGATACCTGCCGGTATCCCCAATCCATCTCCAGCGGTTGTCCTTTCATTTGGGACCAATCAGCAGGAAATGAAATACCCAAGCTACCATAGCGGGTATGGAAAGGTTGAGATTACAACAGTGGCATTACCGGATAAAATAAAGATTATGCAGTTACCAAAGGATGTTTCAGTACAGAATCAGTATGGCAGTTATACTGCAACCTACAAACAGGATGGGCAGGCAATCAAGGTGGAACGAAGGCTTTCTGTTAAAACCCCCAGGGGGCTCTGTCCGCCGGAAGGATACCCGCTCATGCGAGACCTTGGACAGGCTGTAGGTAGGGATTTTCGTGCCCAGGTATTATATAGCGAGTGATTAATGAATTATAACCTGAAGAGTAATAAAGACAGTATCAGAAGTAAAAAATAAAAAAATATAAATTACTGGATTCCCCGGTTAAAAGCCGGGGAATAACAACCCCTTATATTACCACTATTAAACCTGCCTTAACTCTCTCCAATAGCTTTAACTCTGTTATATTTTTCAGAAACTCATCCCGCCATTGACCTTTTTAATAATATGAATATAATAGCGCCGCTTTTAATATATAACGCTGTTAGGTTATAAGGTTGAAAAAAATAATCCAATAATTTTACGTCCCTTACATTGAATATGCCACATGTTTTCCTGAAAAGCTAAAACGGCCGTGTGCCATTTTTTGCCTGCATTTTCTGTTTGAATTAATTACTTAAGGAATTGAAAAGAGATACAGCAATTTATATTAAAATTGACTAAATCATGATAACTGCTTAATATTTCATGGAATAATTTAGGTGGTATATTATGGCAAATTTTCAAATCAAAGGTATAGACGATGATCTCTATCATGAGATCAAAAATATGGCTGCGTCTCAGAATCGGTCTGTCAGTCAACAGGTATTGATGTTAATAAGAAATTATCTGACAAAACAACATCAGATAGAAGTTACAAAAAGTCCTGTGCAGGTGTTGATTGATCTCTCAGGTTCCTGGGATGATTCCAAGTCTGCCGAAAAAATTATATCGGATATCAAAAAGGAAAGAAAGAACTCACGATATATAGAATTGGGGCTGTGATGTATCTGCTTGATACCGACACTCTCATATACAGCCTAAAAGGCCATGAGAATATATTGAGAAATCTGGAAAAACATCTTTATGACCCTGTGAAGATATCTATTATAACCCTTATGGAACTGTATTATGGGGCTTATAACTCAGAGCGTATTACAGGCAATCTGGCCAAGATAAAAGCTATTGAGTCCAATTTCGACATTATTCCAACAGGGAAAGAATCTGCTGAGATATTCGGAAGGCTCAAGGCATAATTCCGTAAAAAAGGCACTTCACTTGATGATTTTGACCTTATTATCGCTTCCTGTGCACTGACAAACAACCTTGTTCTTGTCACGAACAACACAAAGCATTTTAGAAGGATAGAGAGCCTGAAGCTCGATAATTGGACTGTTTCCCTTGAATAAAACAAAGGCGAAAGATTTTTTACCCATACTGTTGCCGGAGACATATTTCTAACCGCGAACCACGCGAAAAGCGCGAAAATAAAAATAGGAGATGAAAACATGCATATCGCCGGAGATCTTGTATGGTTATAACGATGTTTGTTGCCATTCTTCATTGAAAATATGAAAAGCCGTACTACATAACTGACGATAAGTGATTTGAAAATATGCAGCTATCTCAAAGAATATATTGAGAAATTCATTGGTTTGGATTATATTATCTCGTCACTTCAGAAAAGAACTAAAATTATGTTTTATTTAGAATGATGAATAGCGAGAATAAATGTCAAGCCAAGTAAATTATTGGAAAGAATTGTCAGAGTATGACCTGGAAACAGCGGAAGCAATGCTGAAAAGCAAAAGATATCTTTATGTCGGGTTCATGGCTCATCAGGCAATCGAAAAAATACTGAAAAGCTATTTTGTAAAGATACACGCTGATACGCCTCCATACTCGCACAGTCTCTCATATATTGCTAAAAAAGCAGAACTTTATGAGCTTTTATCAGAAAAACAACAGGATTTCATAGACCTGCTCGAACCGATGAATATTGAATGCAGGTATCCAGTTCATAAAGAAGAATTACTGAAAACATTAACCGATGAAAAATGCATAGAAATTTTAAAGGACACCAGGGAACTCCAGATATGGATAAAACAGAGGTTATAAAAAAACTTAAAAAATATAAAAAACTCCTTTCAAAAAACATGCTGTTTGATCAGATGGTTTTGTTTGGATCCTATTCAACAGGTAATAATAGAGAAGACAGCGATATAGATGTTGCAGTTATTGTTGATAAAATTGAAGGAGATTATTTTTCAACCAGACCTTTGTTATGGAAATTAAGAAGGGAAATTGACGATAGAATTGAACCTGTTATTCTGGATAAAAACCATGATGAAAGCGGGTTTTTAAAAGAAATATTAAAAAATGGAATTCAGATATAACATTCTAATTCAGTAATGTCCGGTTAGGTTTTTGCATTTGACGCTGCCTTTTTATGTTTTGGTT
>CAZXUA010000271.1:0-4518 GCA_964643755.1 uncultured Desulfatiglans sp.
GAGGAGATATTTTCGTCTGACATTTTGCTTCCTTATCTTTATTAGATTAAACTAATTAAATTATTAGCGCCCAATTTAGTTTCAATTCCATATCTTGTCAAGAGGTTTTTGTGAAAATAAAATTTTTGCAGAATAAACTACAATGTCGAGTTCAAGATGTTTTCCAAGATTTCTGTAAAAGATGAGATTATTGCTGTAATAGAAAAAGAGTTATCAAAATAGGTAACAGGGTGGAACGTCTTATAGTGTTCCACCCTGTCAGATGGCATCAATGTTGTCAGGCTTAAGCAAGGTCAAACCGGTCAAGGTTCATCACCTTGTTCCATACTGCAACAAAGTCTTTCAGGAAATTTTCCTGTGAATCAGCGCATGCATAGACCTCGGCTATGGCCCTTAACTGGGAATTGGAGCCGAATATAAGGTCAACGCTGGTGCCTGTCCATTTTAACTTGCCTGTCTTGCGGTCACGGCCCTCATACACATCTTCTTCTGTAGCGGATTTGCTCCATACGGTACCCATATCAAGCAGGTTCACAAAGAAGTCATTGGTCAGGCTCTCAGGGCGCTTTGTGAAGATGCCGTGCTTTGACCTCCCGAAGTTTGTATTGAGCACCCTCATACCGCCTAAGAGAACCGTCATCTCAGGTGCAGTGAGTGTGAGGAGCTGTGCCCTATCTATGAGCATCTCCTCTGCTGTCATACTGTATCTCTTTTTCATGTAGTTTCTGAACCCGTCTGCCTTTGGTTCCAGCACTGCAAATGATATGGCATCGGTCTGTTTCTGTGATGCATCTGTGCGTCCGGGTGTAAATGGGACAGCAATCTTGACGCCTGCATTTTTGGCAGCAAGCTCAATAGCCGCACAACCGCCAAGCACAATCAAATCAGCCATTGAGACCTTTTTACCACCCTTCTGCGCTTCATTAAACTCCTTCTGTATATTCTCAAGAGCTTTAAGCACCTTCTTGAGCTGAGTCGGCTGATTAACCTCCCAATCCTTCTGGGGCGCAAGGCGTATGCGCGCACCATTAGCACCGCCGCGTTTGTCTGAGCCGCGGAATGTTGATGCGGATGCCCATGCGGTTGTTACAAGCTGGGATATGGAAAGGCCGGAGGCAAGGATCATCCGTTTTAATTCAGAAATATCCTTTGTGCTGATTTGCTTATAATCTGCTGCAGGGATCGGGTCCTGCCAGATCAAGTCTTCCTTGGGGACTTCCGGACCAAGGTAGCGTGATTTGGGCCCCATGTCGCGGTGAGTAAGTTTAAACCAGGCGCGCGCAAAGGCATCTGCAAACTTTTTCGGGTTTTTCAGATAATCCCGTGCGATCGGTTCATAGATCGGATCAAAGCGCAGGGAGAGGTCAGCCGTGGTCATCATTGGCCTGTGTCTCTTTGTTGGGTCATGGGCATCAACTACCATATCCGTCTCTTTTACATCCTTTGCAAGCCACTGGTTTGCCCCTGCCGGGCTCTTGACCAGTTCCCACTCATACTGAAACAATATCCTTAAGTACCCCATGTCCCATTTGGTCGGGTTCGGCTTCCAGGCACCCTCAAGGCCACTTCCGATGGTGTCGCCCCCCTTTCCTGTGCCAAAGCTGCTTTTCCAGCCGAGACCCTGCTCTTCAATAGGGGCGGCCTCAGGTTCAGGACCTACATGGGTCGCAGGGCCTGCGCCATGACACTTTCCAAAGGTATGGCCGCCCGCAACAAGGGCAACGGTCTCTTCATCATTCATGGCCATACGCGCAAAGGTCTCACGCACATCCTTACCTGAAGCAACAGGGTCAGGGTTACCATTGGGCCCTTCCGGGTTTACATAGATAAGCCCCATCTGTACAGCAGCAAGGGGGTTCTCAAGGTCACGCTCGCCTGTATAGCGTTTATCGCCAAGCCACTCGGTTTCTGAACCCCAGTAGATATCCTCCTCAGGCTCCCATTTGTCCACACGTCCACCGCCAAAGCCAAAGGTCTTAAAACCCATTGACTCAAGGGCGCAGTTGCCTGCAAGGATCATAAGGTCTGCCCAGGATATCTTTTTGCCATATTTCTTTTTTATGGGCCATAAGAGCCTTCTCGCCTTGTCAAGGTTAACATTGTCGGGCCAACTGTTGAGTGGCGCAAGACGCTGAGAGCCTGAGCCTGCCCCGCCCCGGCCATCACCCTGACGGTATGTGCCTGCGCTGTGCCATGCCATGCGGATAAAGAGGGGGCCGTAGTGGCCCCAATCCGCAGGCCACCACTCCTGTGAATCGGTCATAAGGGCATAGAGATCATTTTTTACGGCCTGAAGATCAAGCTTTTTGAATTCTTCAGCGTAGTTGAATTTTTCGCCCATTGGGTTACTTAAGGTTGAATGCTGATGAAGGATCTTAAGGTTAAGCTGGTTTGGCCACCAGTCACGGTTTGATGTGCCGCGGCCTGAAACGGGTTTACCGGACATCCCGGTTACGGGGCATTTACTCTCTTTAGTCATCTCTATCCTCCTTTTTCTGTTAAAGTTTTTTTTGACAAGCAGGGCATATACCGAAAAAATCCAGCCTGTGGCTGGTTATCCTGAAACCGGTCTCCCTGACCAGTTCTGCTGAAACAGATTCCAGACTTTCAAGGTCAGGGTCTATGATCTTTTTGCATCTGGTACATATAAGGTGTGGATGAGGGTCGGGCCTGTTCCCGTCATACCTGCTGCTCTCAGTACTAAAGCTGAGCTCCTGCACCTCCCCCAGATCCTTCAGCATCGAGATATTCTTATAGACAGTAGCAAGGCTTGTTGTTGGAAACTCTCCTTTCACCTGTTCATAGATATCTTCAACACTCGGGTGCCCTTCACTTATGGAAAGGACACGGAGTATGGCTATTCGCTGGGGTGTTATCCTGCAGCCAGCCTCCCTCATCTTCTGAATCATTGTCTCTAAACGTATTTTATGGTCGTTCATCAGCCTGAATACCCCTTTTTTATTAACATACGAAAAGTGATAATGATTACTATCTGATAATGATTATCATTAAAAATCCCTGTTGTCAATTCTTTGTTTTTAACAGCGCCCTGATCACCATTTTCTGTTTTTTATCTTTGAGGCGATATATCTTATCAATCCTGTAATACAGAGGGCCTATGCCTTCATTGACAACGACTAACATGTCAAGACCCGCTGTTATGGTGGAGCCGATGCCGGGTATGCCTATCTCAAAGTGATTAGTGCTGATGGGTCTTTCCAGAATGAGCAGGTAATAGTCATTAAAGGCAGCCTTGAGGATAATAGACTGGGTATCCAGTTCTTCCCAGGTTGGCTCATTGAAGGTTACGATCCGCTCTACCTTTTCAAGCTTGTTATCAAAGTTGTATTTTTCAGGAACAGGCGGGAGGGCTGTAGCGCAAGATATGCTTAAAAACATACTAATGAATAAAACAAGAAATGAAAAATCCTTTGTTGAACTTTTCATCTGCTTCTCCTTTTCATGTGGTGGATTGATGCTGCTATTTTAAACTAATCCTTAAAATTAAAACAACTATTTTAATTAAAGGCCTGTCCAATAATACAATCACTGATACACTGCCTTTCTTTATATTGACTTGAAATGCAGGGGCTCCTATACTTAGGCCGCTACAGAAAATAATTAGAAATAACAGATGAATCTAACAGGTAAAAATATGACCCTGTCTCTATCCAAACATGGACTTAACCGGGATTCAGTCTTTGGTTTTTCATGCGGACGCTGTATTGTTTGCTGCCGTAATAAAAAAATCCAGCTTAACCCTTATGAAATAGCCCGTATGGCTAATCACCTGGGTATTTCGACAACAGAATTTATTTCAATATATACGGTTAAAGGTACTGTGCTGAAAACAATGGCAGATGGGGCATGTATATTCCTTAAAACGGATGGATGCACCATTCATCCTGATAGGCCACTTGTTTGCCGACTCTATCCCCTTGGCCGCCACATCAGACACCCGTGGATAGAAACCTTTTCGCAGTTTGAGCCTGAGCCCGGATGCAAGGGGACATTCAATAGGGGCGGCACCATAGAAACATATCTTGAAACCCAGGGTGCATTTGACTTCATGCGCGCCGCAGACCTTTATCTGGAGCTCCTCTGCTTTTTACTTGAGACGCTCAAGGATAAGCCACTTTCACCAGATCAGTCCGATACCATACTCGAAACAGTGAAGAATATCACCAAGGGAAGAGCGAGTGAGAATGATCTGAAGTGGATAGATATGGACAGAACCATTGCAGATTATTGCAGGCAGTCGGGTCAGCCTGTGCCATCAACACTTGATGAAAAAATGGCAATACACATAACCGCTGTCCGCAAGTGGGCGGCTTAACTTTAAGGAGGATAAAAATATGAAAATAAAAAATAATTACAGCACTAATAAACAAAAAGGCACAGGCAGGTCACTTAAAAAGAACCTTGCTGTTGCAGCGGTAGCCGCATCATTAGGGATATCTCTGGGTGTCCCAGATCGGAAGAGCACACGTCTGAACTCCAGTCACCGCTCATTATCTC
>CAZXUA010000272.1:0-4456 GCA_964643755.1 uncultured Desulfatiglans sp.
CCATCGACCTCATAAGGAGCAATAATAGGATGGTAATAGGGAATCAACCTGTAACCAATTTCTACGATTTCTTTTTGAATAGCATCAATCTGCCTGGCAGGTAATCCTACAGGAGGCAGGACAGGCCTCCCCTTGTCCTCATTTACACCTAAAATAATGTAACCGCCTCCAAGATTATGAAAATCGTTAGCAAAAGCGCACAAGGTATGAAGCACGGCTTTTGGATTCCATCCTGCTTTGAACTCCAACCGTTCCCATTCAACAGCGCGGGCGGTCAGCAAGTCATAAATATTAATCGGGAGCTTCATGTTTTTCGTATCAAAATCCATTAAAAATTTTATAACGAATTAAATCCTTCCTCTATGAGCCGCACCTTCCCATTCTATTCACCTGCCTTCAGGTTTTCCAGGCTTTTGTCGCCGTTCACAAAGATAAGGTCAAACTCAAAATCAAGGGTTCTGTAATTCTGTTTCTGAAAGACCTTTTAACCTGTTATCTTTAATTCAGCTCAATTGATATTTTGAGGTACGAATCCTGATCCCCTTAAATATGGCGAATTCGCCATATTTAAAATCCAACGCTGGGTTTCCCAGTACCCTTGGGCCATTCTTCGAGACGTGTTAACCATTCCCTGAAATGGGGGCACTCATTTCGTATAACATCAAGACCAATCTCAAGAGCTGCAAGTGGCCCCAGTAAAGGTTTTTCGTAGTTATTCACTAGAGCTTTCACCCTTTTTGAAGGAGCAGTTTCCGGAGAATCATTAATTTCCTCAGGTGAGTTAAAGGCATCCCTTATTTTCTGGAAAGCCGGTGCCAGAGACTCTTTACCTATTCCACGACTGAAACCTTCGCAGTCGCTGAAAAGAAGACCCTCAAATTCGTGCATCATGACAAAAGGAATAAAACGGCGAATATCAAAACCTATCCCCATTTCTTTATCTATATCTTCAAGAATAGCTCTTTCCACCGTTGGGGCTTTATCTTGAAAGGGCAACCTCCCGGCCTCTTCACGACCAGGCCATGCACTACTTCCTGTTTGAGGCATTCCATAATAATCAACCATAGTTGTAATTAGGCAGCCTGTATCTTCCCTTAAGTGCCTAATAATATCTTTGCGCGCGCTATCCCAGCTCTTTATGCCCCCACGATGAGATCTTTGTCTGGCATTACCCATGAGCCGTGCACTGATTTTTATATAGCCCATTCTGCACAGGTGGGGTGCAATAACTTCATTAACAAAGGTTTCCTCTGTCTGGCCTTCAACTTCAATAAGTAGTCTGCTCATATGTTAGTCTCTAACAGGTCGTCCGCCAAGCTCATTTTTTTCCCACAATTGTCCAAGGCTGTATTCGCCTAACCAAGCTTCGAGACCTTCAGGGTTAAGTCTGGTGAACTCGGTTTTGCCGTTTATGCGGTCAGCAACAAGCACATCTTCAGGAAAAAAGTGGTCAAGTAAAAGAGATGATTGTGTTGACAGGATCACCTGTGTTTCTGCTGAAACCTGTTTTACCATTGAAGCAAGAAGAGTTATGGCATGTGGATGAAGCCCCAGTTCAGGCTCATCCACAAGGATAACTGAAGGCCGGTAACCCTCAGGCTGAAGTAATAATGTGGTAAGTGCAATAAACCGCAATGTGCCGTCTGATAGACTAGACGCATTGAAATACTGGTCGGAGTTTTTATGCTTCCATGCAAGACGAATAGTCTCTTCATTTAGTGGATCAGGTCTCAACTGAAAGTCATCAAAAAACGGTGCAACCCTCTGAATAGTCCGCCGGATAAGGTTGTAATCTTCAGCATGTTTGTTTTGCAGAAGGTAAAGAAAAGCCGGGAGATTTGAACCATCAGGACGAAGATATTCATTATCATTCAACTTGGCTGTTTTTCTTAATGGGGAACTGCTGCTTGTGTCATGAACATGGTAAAGCCTCCACCTGCCGAGTCTCGTACGAATCCACGACGCTATTTTAATTGATTTGGGATTGCTGATCCCTGCTTCCCGGCCATCTTCGCGAGGTTGTAAAGAGTGTCCTATTGGACTTTTATAATTATTTTTGTCCCAGAAATATGCTGTTTCATCAAATGGGTAAAGGCTGTCATCATTTGTTGTTCTAAGCTTCAACTCATACTGATTTACTCCATCAAGAAAAGAAATTCTTATGTAAATTTCTTCAGTAGTTTTAGAACCGAAGTGTAAAAGTTGTTCCGCACCGCCGGATTTTCGGACATATTCATTCAGCCTGCCTTCTCTGATTTCGTGTAAAAAAGAAAACACATTAATAAAATTGGATTTTCCCGATCCATTGGGCCCGATAACAAGGTTTATAGGGCCAAGTTTTAACTTCTCAAGCGAGGCGATGCTTTTGAATCCTTTTATTGTAATATAATCAAGCTCAGGTGCAGGCACTTTTTAGCTCCAGGTTATTTTTTCTTTTTGGGGCAGATATGCGTGTCTGCCCGGTCGATTTACACCAAATAATAGAAGTTACCGATCTTTATGTCAATTCATGCTTTTTTCACTCTGAAGTCTTCTCTTTCTTTTAACTTACATTCTTGAAAAATCTAATAATCACCATAATGACTTCATGTGATTAATCGCCCCTTTTCTATAACATAGCCCGCTCTAAAATTACATCAGCTAATTTTATTTGGGTATCTTGCAGGCTGAATAATTTGGATTTCAATGTATCACATAAAGTCATCAATTCATCAACTTTGGCTACTATGCGGTGTTGTTCTGAAATTGGAGGGAGGGGGAGAGGATACTCTGAAAAAAACTCCTTTGGTAGACGTTTCTGGCCTGCAGTGCCTGTCATTTTGCCTTCACCAGTTTGTAAAAACATCGGTGATTTTAAAAAAAGAAGTATATAACGTGGTACTAATGTTAAACTAAAAGGTCTTGCTATATGGAGCTCTGTTGTGCCTGCACCAATGCCGTTCTCCAAACCCGAACACACAATAGCTTTACCATTTTCAAAACAAGGAGTAATTTTGGCAATACCAATGTCGCTATCAGCGAAATGAGTGTAACCATTTTTAATTTCACCCCATGTTCTTACTTCTTGCTCATGTGCTCCTGTGTGCGAATTAGAGACAAGAGACATTGGGATGAAAGAAGCATTCAAGTTATCTTTAGCTTCATTTCGAGGATTAATTTGTGATATTAAGCCAAGTCTAGGAGACTGTCCGAGAATAGGGTTTTTCAAAAATAGCACCTAGTAAATTCAAATACTTACAGGTGCAAAAATGCTCAATTTTGCTATTCTCGGACAGCCTCCTAGTCCACTCCCATGTTTTAGGTAATTCAAATGGTTTTTCATCTTCACTGATTTCAGGTAGTGGGTTTTGCTTTTTGATTTTGCCTTCTTTTATTAGTTTCTCTTTTTCTTTGGCAATCTTTTTCAGGAGTTCGCTTGCGGGTTCGTCTTCTGGATTTTGCTCTACAAGCTTACCCATAACTGCCAGTTGAAGGATTGTCTGTTTGAGTTGGTCGATACTTTCTTCTGTGGTGAAAAGGATGTCAAAATGCTCTTTGATCCTATTCCATGTTTCTGTAAATTCTTTATGGTCTTTTGCGCCGGTAAGAGTTGAAAGTAATGTTTTTACCAGTGCCTGATGTGTTTCTGTGTTTTCTGTCTCCTGTTTTTCCAGTTGATCACAAAGTGCCATTAATTCATCTACTTTGGCTACTATGCGGTGCTGTTCATTAAGTGGAGGTAGCGGGACTGCAAGCATTCTCACTTTATCTGCATTGAGGTTTTGGACCACCGCTCCTGCTGCAGCCATATCAAATGAATTCTTCGCATGCATTGATAAAAACAGATAACATAAGTACAGTTTATCTATTAACTTTTCAGTAGTCCGAATAACTAACCAACCGTCATGAATGCACCCTTTTATTTTTAGTATATATGGAAACCCATAACTCATAGAATTTGAGAGTATCAGATCACCAGGAAAAACGACTCTTGTTTTAACTAAACCTTCTTTTTTAATTTTTTCTTCTGTCTTAACTATGTATCTGGATTTTCTGTCAGTATCACCGATCTTTATCCAATTATATCCATCAGGAGAGTCGGTTACGAATGATTTAATTGGCCTAGGAGACCCTCCTCTTGCAATGGCAGCGATATCATTCAGTCTACACCAGCACCAATTTTTTGGTATATCGAATAGTCCTTTGTAATTTAATGCTGGTGAATCAATTGTATCTTTGAATTTACCATCTTTTATTATCTGGTCTCTCTCAAGTTTTATTTTTTTAAGTAACGTATTTGCTGATTCATCATTAGGGTCCTGCGGTGCTAGTTTTCCCCTTACGGCCAATTCAAGTATCAGTTCCCGGAGCCTCTTGATTCCATATATTGTTTGGCCATTTGTGCTACTAATTCCTCTCCCTACATTTGATAGATCGGAAGAGCACACGTCTGAACTCCAGTCACCGCTCATTATCT
>CAZXUA010000273.1:0-4453 GCA_964643755.1 uncultured Desulfatiglans sp.
GGAGTTCAGACGTGTGCTCTTCCGATCTCGGCAATGCTTAAGGGGTTTCTTATCTCATGTGCCATCCTTGCAGATATCTCGCCCAGTGTCCGTACCTCCTCTGTCTGGAGGGCACGCTCCTCAAGTCTTTTGAGCTCGGTTATATCAAGCATGAAGCCGTCAACCCATTTTACCTCGCCATTATCATCGGTCGTTGGAATTGAATGGGTGATAAAATGGAGGAGTCTCCCATCCTTTGCCCTCACCTTGTGATCGAGTCTGCACTCTTCGCCTTTTATAAAACAGGTATTCCAGACTGTTTTAAATGCCTCAGGCGCCTCACTTGCTATCTTGTCGCGCCAGAATCTCTTGTCGTCCAGTGCCTCTTCAACAGTGTAACCGATATTCTCTGTGAGGTATGAGTTAACAAACTCGGTTGTACCGTCCTTTAATATCCTGTAGACAACAGGGGGTACATTTTCCACCATTGTCCGGTATTTTTCTTCAGATTCTAAAAGCTCTGATGTCCTCTCATCAACACGTCTTTCAAGGGTCCTGGCATAGTTTTCTATCTCCATGCGCCTGTTTTTAAGGGCTTCTAGCATTGTATTAAGGGTGTTTGTAAGGGAACCCACCTCATCTGAGCTCTTGACATCAAGCCCATTCTCCCTTTTACCTGATGCAATCTCACGGGCCTCCACCACAATCTCATTTATAGGTTTTATAAACAGGTCAATGACAAGATATATGAATAGAAAGGAGATAAGAATGACCGCAATTCCAACTGATATCATCAGGTTTCTGGTGCCAGCCAGTCTTTTTAGCGTTGCTGTCCTCTCAGAGTTGAGTGCTATCAGTGCAACAACCTCATCTGCAAAGTTTTCTACAGGGCCGATTAATATTGACATATCCGGGTTTTTTTCAGGGGATATCAGTATTTCAGGCTCGTGTTTATTACTTTTTTGCTTGTATATTTCGGAAATGTTTTCAAGCGAATGGTCTCCTGCTGATGTTATTCGTAAAGGTTTGCCATCTGCTATAGTGTATATGGCGGCATTGATATTCCATCTCCTGGAATAATCATCCATAAATGGTTTGCCTAATGTAAACAGCAGGCCAACGCTTCCTACTATCCTTCCATCATAATAGACAGGAACAGCCCCACCTGTGACAAGTCCTGAGCTCCCTATCTCAAGATAGAGAGATTTTTCTGCCCCTGAAAAGATCTCGGAGATATTCTTAATTTCCAGACCGGCGGTATCTTCATGCTCTTCAGGACAAAAAAGCCTTAAAAAGGATATGCCTGAAGGCCTGTGAAGGTAAAGACGTGAAATCCCCTGATTTTCTTTTAGGTTCTGGTAGATAGGTGTTATATAGTCCTGGAGGGCGGTTTTATCATCTTCTTTAAGAAGCCTTCCAATCTCTGGTATATCTGCAAATGAAGATGCAATAGAGATGGCCTGAGCCTGTTTCTGGTCAAGCCTGTCCAGAAAGAGCCTGTAGTGCTGAAGCAAAAGGTTCCTTTCCTCTTTTTTGATCAGGTTCTGCTGTGAGGTCAGGCTGATTAAGGTCAAAATGGTGGTGCTGGCAAAGGCAAAAAACAGAAAAGGGATGAGCAACTTAAGTTTCAGGCTGATTCCGCCTATCCCATGAAAGATATTATGCAGATTTTTCATATACTGTCATAGCCATTTATTTTAATCATTATGTTTATATACTTTTTCTCAAATAAAACGAATATTTTTTTGTTTCCTGATGAAAATATTTGCCGATTATTCTTTTTGGTATTATTAAGAGAAAAGATATTTTATTTATACGGGTTTTGAATTAACAGCGGAGGCATTTTATGAGTGTTGAAGGGACATACAGGATTTCTGCGGATACCCCTATGGGAGTTATGGAGAGTACACTTATCCTGAAAAAGGCAGGTGATGAGCTGACTGGCACCATGTCATCAGGTTTTATAGGAGATGTAGATTTTAATGGCGGCAAGGTGGAGGGCAGCAGCTTTTCATTTGCGCTTACAGTAAAGAAGTTCTTTAAAAAGATTGATATTTCAGGGCATGGAAGGGTAGAGGGTGACAGGATTTCAGGGAGGATTATAACATCGTATGGTGAATCCTGTTTTGAAGGGGTAAGAGTTTAGATGGTTATCGCCTATTTTTATATTGACACAACAGGCCAATCTTTTTATCCTTCTTAATAATTAATTATTTCAACAGAATCTGTCTCAGGTATAATAAGTGAAAAGTCTTAAGGCTGCTTTACCCGTTCGTTAACATTTTAAATGGAGGATAAAGAATGCCATCATACTATAACAACATAAGGCCTAACCTGGCAGGCGATATTCCGCAAATTGATCCGACCGCATTGATTGACCCTTCAGCCCAGATAATTGGTAATGTGAAGATTGATAAAGGTGTTTTTGTCGGGCCTTTAACTGTAATCAGGGCGGATCAGAGAGGACCGGACGGAAAGGTAGCGCCTATTCACAATGGCGAAGAGGTAAATATTCAGGATGGTGTTATCATACACACTGATCCGGGGGCTCCATTTGTTATAGGATATAAAACATCTATAGCGCATGGGGTCACCATTCATGGTCCATGTAATATCGCACATGAATGTTTTATAGCCATAAGGGCATCTCTGTACAAGGTGACTCTGGAAGAACATGTATGGATTGGTCATGGCGCAATTGTACAAAAGGTTACATTGCACTCGTTTACCATGGTTCCGACCGGTGCAGTTATCCTTGAACGCGCTGAAACACTTGGGCTCAGACTGGTTACAGATGAAGAAAGAAAATACATGGAAGAGGCCTGGACTGCCAATTCCAGGTTAAGGATGGACTACCTGGAACTTAGGGACAAGGCAGAGGCGCTCAAATCTAATATTAATAAAAAGGGGTGATTGGTTCCTGCCAGTATTTTCCCAATAGTGCCCGGATGAAATTTTATTTTACTGATATAGCCGATATCGGGCACCTGCTATTCTTAAAAAATGAAATAAAAATATGGTCCTGATGGGGCCTTAAACAAGAAAAACCTTATGCTTGATTGTAAAACCGACAATTGACATCGATAGGCGTATGACAGCAGTGTTCCCCGTGAATGTTATCTCTTCAGAGAATCTATTTGCCAGTGCTGAATTTTATGTTGAAAAAGGGAATAGACTCCAAGATTACAGCTTTGACTGGCTTGAAAAAAAAGGTGGAAAAGAAAAAGGGAAATATATGAATATGAATTTCAAAATAAAAACCGGGATGATTGCGCCATGTGGAATGAACTGCGCTATTTGTATGGCCCATCTTTTAAGGGGAGAGAATAAATGTCCGGGGTGCCGGGGTGATAATACACACAAACCTGCAAGTTGTATTGAATGCGTCATCTTTTACTGCGATTTATTAAAAACCAATAATCAAAAATATTATTCAACAAGGTGTGAAAAGTTCCCCTGTACCCGATTGAAAAATCTGGATAAACGATATCGTACCAAATACGGTATGAGCATGATTGAAAATCTGTCGAACATTGAACAATGGGGTATAAGGGCGTTTATCAAAAATGAAAAGAAAAGGTGGGTCTGTTCAGAATGTGGCGGTCTTATTTGTGTGCACCGAGGTTATTGTTCCGCATGCGGTAAGTATAAATAATAATCCACTATTTTATCATTGTAGAAGAAGGAAATCGAAGGGGTAAAAGGAGAACGGAAAGGCGCTTGTTACATGGCCCTGTTATTTTAAAGGGCCATGTAACAGATTGAATTACTGCAATTTATTTGCTGAGCTTCTCTTTCATTTCCTTTGCCTGATCACGACCGGCAAGTTCATAGATCTTTTCTATAAGGTAATACTGTCTGCCTTTAGCAGTCCTTATAAAAAACTTGTCATACCCTGCGATAATTGTTGATTTCTGATCAACAATACCTATTACCTGGTTGGCAATATCTGTCTCAAGGGGCCTGTCCAGTACAGCCAGGAAAAAATCGCCTCCATTGGCCGTAAAAATAAGCGACTGTTTATCAACCTGATCCCAGTTTGATACATTGATTGCGTCTATCTTCTTGACCGCTTTAAGCTCATTGCTGAGGTTATATTTTTCTGGCAGTGCAGCCGGCGCTGTTGTGGTTGTAACGCATGATGCTGTCATAGCGAGAAGTGCAACAATAGCGAACAATTTCATCATCATTTTCATTTAAAATCTCCTTTCGGTTAATACAATAAAACTATTTGACTGATAACAGTCAAAAGGGTAAACATAAAGCATATTAATTCATTCTGCAAAATAAATCAAGTTTTTTGAGATATAATGGGGTATTTTTCCATTGGGATTAAATCGGGACAGAAAAAATGGGGTTATTGCATCCCTGAAAGGAGGAAAACAGGATTAGATTATCCCTTTTCAGATATTAATTAGATAGTGTCCATCCAAAAACTGTCGTTTTTTGATTCAAGCGGTCAGGCATCAACATT
>CAZXUA010000274.1:0-4428 GCA_964643755.1 uncultured Desulfatiglans sp.
GCACATTATACCAGGACTCGTGCTATGCAACTTCTTAACCGGAAATTACTGAATTATTTCTAAATTACCATGTTATTGTTACAAATATTATCAGAACTGCTATGACTGTCAACTTAACTTTGAACTACCATTTATCTGCATCTGATTCATCTATAAAATAATCACATAGCAATCATCTTAAATTTTGCTAGAGTTTATTATATTGACATACAATTGGCTACTCCATATATTTCAACTCTAGAAATAATATGCGTAACAACTCCATTCTTTAACCTTTAACATGAAAGGAAAATGAATATGAGAAAGCGACTATTTGTGAGGATTATGCTGATGGTTGTGCTATCTATACCCATATGTGTAACAGCCCAAAACTTGCCGCAATGGCCTCAGACCCTTACTATTGCTGCCGGAGAAACAGCATGGTTTACCATACCTGTTACCCGGACAGGTCCAGCCACCCTGACACTGACATGGAAAAACGGTCCGCTGACTGCAAAGGTTATTACCCCAAGCAATATGACAATCCCTGTGGCTACCATATCATCACCCATGAGCGTACCTATCAATATTACGGCTGATGAAGTGCGGAAGGGGCCATTATGGTCTTTGGCACTGACCGTTCCGCGTAATGTTCGTTTGTCTGCCCCGGTTGAGGCCTCTGTTAATTTCCAAGGGCCGGTTGTGGATTTACCTGTATTGCAGGCTTACGCAAGCAAAATGGCTTCATTACGCACCTCTACCTCTACTGATGCGGTGAAGAGATTTGAACAACAGGTGCAACAGAAAATCATTGCCAGTCAGCAGGCACAGACAATGCAGATTGAGACTCAAAAACTTAATCTCAGCAGGCAATTTTTGAGCTCAGTTAGAATAACCCCTGTTATTAGTCAAACAATAAACAGAAGCCTGCCAACCAACCTGACACAGACACAGTCAGTGGCAGCAGGTAATATACAAGGCGGTGTCTCAGCCTGTGCTCAGTTCAGTATCGCCCTCACAGACCTCCATTGGTATCTGGGTGATGCTGACCGGGCAAAACTTTACTCCAAATAATCAGGCCTTTTTTATTACAGAAACTGGTGCAGAAATACCAGCAGCTATCAAGTTCCAGAGTGAAACGACATTACAGGCTCAGGTACCTGGCATGGGCGAACCCTCAAACACCCTTCGCACAGTGATTATCTGTTTGAAGAGCGTGGTTAATGGAACTACTGTTAAAAGTAATTCCATACCATTCCAGCTGCTCCCTCCACCAACTATCACATCTCTTGACAGGGGGAGCGGTCTTCCAGGTGAGTCGATACTTGTAAGCGGTGTGGGATTCCAGAACCCGAAAGTCCATTTTCAGCAACCGGCAGGGGGTCAGGATTATGTTGTCTCTCCTAAGGCCACTGAATGGAGCGCCTCTCAGGTATATGTAACGCTTCCTGTGATCCCGCTTGTACCAATAAACGGCTTACAGCTTAACGTTACTGTTGAAACAAACGGTCTTCGTTCTGCCCCTAAGTTATTCACAATGATGCCAATCCTTGAGGAAAAGGTACTGCCAGAGGTTGCCTGGAAGAACTTCAAGAAGCATGACAACTTAGATGAGATCTCCAACTGGGCCGGCTATACAGGGGTCCACCATTATGCAGGAACATTTGATTTTCATTGGAGCACAGAATACATAGCGCCCACAATCACACTGCGAAACGGGTGGAAGGTGGAACGTATAGATATCAGGAGTGAAGTGTTTATGTATGATTACGTATCAGGGCATGCAGAATTCTCTGTTCCACCTGTCACTGCTGCCGATCTTACCGTTAAAGTAGACTGGTGGTTACGCGGCGATAGTTCTGTATACGCAGGTGTTGCTTACATCATTAAAGGCCCGAAAGGGGTGCCATATAAGTAACAGTTAAGGGATATAAACCTTGACTGATGAGCTTAATGTCTCTGACCCCGCCCAAAGGGCGGGGTTTTTGAGGATTGAATAAATCGAACCATTTTGGATTTTAACTTCAATTGTCTATTTCCATTTTCACTTAATATTCATGAGATAAACGCAAGTTGCTCACTGTTCAGCCTTATTAATATCCATTAACACATCCATTGGTGCAATAAAGTATTTTGCAGTCATTCGAATGGGCTCCGGCTCCATTTTTGAACAGGCCTTTATCAATTCCAGCAGCACCTTTCCTGCGGTCGTATTTGACCAGAACCACTCCTTCAATGCCTTGCTTGATAAAGCCTCCTGCCCTGGCTGTGCGGTAACACCCTCTACATAATAGGCCTTTAGATCTTCCGCTGCGAGCTTAAGGGTTACTGAAATATTGACATCATCACGAGGATTTTCAGGTATATTTCCCTCGACAAAAGAATATAAAAATTCACCAAGCAAAGAAATTTCCATGCCGCTTCCTCCTACAGTTGTTCTGCCCCTTTTTCGCATGGCTATCTCATACCACGGGTACATGGCCTGGATTTCCCTCATAAACCTTCTCTTCATATTATCAGGAATATTTTGTTCTGCATCATCAAAACTCACAGGACAGGATAATACCTCGACATCATCATCCGATGCAGGGGCATCTTCCTTAAAATCATCTATGATAACCGGGCCATCAACCCTTTCAAACAGATTCAATAATGATAAAAGCACCTTTCCCTGAAAATTTATATCATTTGGGACGCCGAGCGGGCGGCCTAATTCAAATGGCACCCAGAGTGATCTCGGGGGTTTAACCTTTTCAGAGTGCGGTCTTATCAGGCTTATATTTGCCGCAGGGATACCCTGCTCTTCAAAAAGATGTCCGAGAACGCCTCCGGCGATCGTGCAGCCGGGTCAGACAGGGAAGATTAGAAGGGCATTAACATTGTCTTTTCTCAGTAGATCACCTATTTCCTTTGCTGCTGTCTTACTCTGATCAAGAGATAAAGGGGTTCCAAAGGCATAGTGATAATCAGCGATACTTCCTATAACAGCCCTGGCTGCAAGTTCACGCAACCGGTCAATAGGGAAAACAACATTGATATCCCTCTGATAACCTGTCCTGTCAAAACTCGCTGCGCCATGAGACATTACAAGGTCATTATCATGCGCATCTCCGGGAATTACACGATACAGATCAGGATGACCCATCTGAAAAGGTCTGTCACTCCGGAGATGGAGCCCCGCAGTCGTAATCATTGCTACCCTTCGCTGATTAAGGGGCGGACCAGATACCCAGGGGCTGGTTTCAAATGAGGGGCATTCCATACCCATTAAAATCTTCTTTTCATTATCAGGTAAATCAACCATTCTTACCATATAAATACCCTCCTCAGGTTATAGGAGTAATCTTACGACTATCCGCATTAACCCCTTATCATGGGGTATAAGACCAATAAATCATAAAAACTCTATCAGAGATTGCTCATAATCCCCAACCTTTTCATAACCCAGAAGATTAAGAATAGTAGATGCCACATTGGATAATCCCCTCTCCCTTAGCTGAGCCATCCTGTATTCGCCATTATATTGAGAATCCACAATGACAAAAGGCACAGGGTTCAGGGTATGTGATGTCTTTACGCTCTTTGTTCCATCCTTTTCTATCGTAAACATGACATCCGCATTGCCGTGATCAGCAGTAACAACTGCAATGCCATCAAGTTTTTTTACAACATCAAGGAGCTCGCCAACACATCTGTCCACTGTCTCAACGGCTGTTATTGCAGCATCCATAACACCTGTGTGGCCGACCATGTCACCATTTGCAAAATTGAGCCTGCCGAATCTGTATTTCCCTGTTTCAAGCAAAGTGATAACCGCATCCCTGATCTCAATGGCCTTCATTCTGGGCGCTTTATCAAACTGTATCCTGTCAGACGGGATTTCTATATATTTTTCCAGAGATTCGTCTATGTAACCTGACCTGTTACCATTCCAGAAGTATGTTACATGGCCGAATTTCTGGGTCTCAGATACTGCAAATGAGCTTACATGACTGGCACACAGATACTCACTCACAGTGCGCTCAATGGCAGGGGGCTGAACAAGGAAATTCGGCGGGATATGTGTATCGCCATCATATTCCATCATACCTGCATATAGTATATCCGGTAAAGGGCCGCGGTCAAACTCATTGAAGGCCTTTTCAGTAAAGGCCCTTGATATCTCTATGGCCCTGTCGCCCCTGAAATTAAAGAATATCACCGAATCGCCATCCCTTATTGTGCCGCATGGTTCACCATCACTACCGGTAATAACAAATGAATCCAGGTACTGGTCAGTAATCCTGGGGTCTTCAGCATAATAGGTCTCAATGGCCTCTTTAGCCGATTTGAACCTTCTGCCCTTGCCAAGCACATGGGCATCCCACCCCCTTTTCACTATGTTCCAGTCTGCATTGTACCTGAGATCGGAAGAGCACACGTCTGAACTCCAGTCACCGCTCATTATCT
>CAZXUA010000275.1:0-4414 GCA_964643755.1 uncultured Desulfatiglans sp.
AGTTGTATTTTTGGACGTTTGCTTGTACGTGACATGTGTGGCCTCCTTGCAAAAGATTGATAAGAGACCATTAATAAACCACAAGCTCATTCAAAAGGCAATATTTTTATGAAACGATATACTAGTTGTCGGAGGCGTAATAACAGCACTCACTTTGGTGGTTGTATATAATTTTAATCAGAATCAATAAAATTATATGGTTTTGAGAACCCTTGATGCATAAGACCTGTCATAATAGTCTTTTATCCTGTTCCCCGGAAAAACGCTCCGCCAGGTGAGAAGATAGGCCCCCTTCCATGTTAAAGAGCGTTTACCATCACTATCAATCTCATTATAACAATACCCTCTTTTAGCAAGTTCATCTGACTCCCTTGCCATAAAATCTTCAATATGCTTAAAGCCCTGTGATTTATCATAGGCTATAGGTCTTGCAGTATTCTTCAAATAATTTCTGATCCTTATAAAAACCTTATAAAGCTGCTTTGGTGATTTTATATCAGGAAACCGCAATGCTATTTTGATATCCATATCAGGGAATGGGGAAACCTGTGATGCATTAAAGACATCCAGCATAGAGCCGTCTTCATATAGCTGTGAAAACTCCACATAGGTAATCGTTTTTACACTGCTTACAATTGATACCACAACAGCGCAGGTTAAATCTGTTTCATTGGTGTAGAGTGAAAAGTTTGTCTCTGTATTGGTATCTTTCATAAAAGATGAGCCAATATATTCAAACCCTATGGCCTTTATTTCAGAATCAAGTAGATTAAATTCCTCATCCCTGTTTAAAAGGAATTCCTTTTCATCGTGCCCGGTAAACCTGATCCTGGCAGGAAGTCTTTGCACCTTTTTAATGAAGATGGGCCCCAGTAAGTTCAAAAGGGCTATCGGCACAAGAATAATCCCTAATACAATCTTTAGTAACATATTTAGCCCACTGCTTATTTATTACGGGGTCCGCGGTCTACTATCTTCTTTGTAAAAATCCAGGTAAACCAGCCAAGGGCTACCATAGCCAGGCAGAACAGGGTATATGAAATCCTCCAGTCAAGCATCCTTGTCATCATGCTATACTCCGACATCCCACCTATGCTTGCAACCAGGTTAAGGGGAAGGAATACTATATTTATCAGGGTAAGATTTTTTAGTAAAACGTTCATATTGTTATTAACAATGGTCCCGCGCGCGTCCATCAATCCGCTCAGAACGGACGAATGTATATTGGCCTGCCTTGCAGCCTGTGAATTTTCGAGGATGATATCCTCAAGCATTTCAAGATGCTGTTCCTGAAATCCCAACTGACTAGCCATCCTGTCCAGTTTTCTTAAGACAACCCCATTGCCTTCAAGCGCATCCACATAATAGACAAGGCTTTCACTCAGGCTGAACATCTGAAGGAGGTGTTTGTTTTCCATGGATACGGTTATCTTTTTCTCAAGCTCCGACCCTATCATCCTTATGGCCTTAAGGTGCCCCACAAACTGTCTGACCTTACTCAGGAGGAATGCCAGTAATACATCCCTGACATCCCTGGTTTTTCGAAACTCCCTTTCCATAAAGGAAATTTCACTTGTCTCACCCACAAACGCCAGTTGATCCCTGTAAAGTATCAACCCTGTAACCTTAATCTCAAATTCTATCGATTCTGAGACTGTCGCCTTGATTGGTGATTTCCAGATCAGGAGTAACCGTTCATCTGAAAAATCTATCCTCGGCACCTCATCAGGGTCAAAAATGGAGTTCATATCATATTCATCAAGACAGAACTTGTTTTTGATCTCCTCTTTTTCATTATCCTGAATCGTTGAAGCAATCATCACAGAGCCAGTATCCCTGGTCGACTGTATAACCCTGTTCTCTTTAATTTCGTAGTAAGTTATCATTTCTTACCCCATTTTCTTTTAGCTTAATCAGCCAGTCTGCCAGTATTTCCCCTGTTTCATGAAGCAGGCCGTCGGTTTCTTCGCCGTTCTTTTTTTCTCTTTCTTTCTTTTTCTCTTCAGCCTTTTCTATTTCAGCATATTCCTTGAATGGTTCCTGACCTAGTCCCAGCCTGCGTCTGTTTTCTATATCAAGCAGGCTCTGTTTCATGGCCTCTTCTTCCTTTAGCCGCACTGATTCATTTAGAGAAATCCTTGTTTTTTTGCGATTTTCTTCAAGAAATGAGATTCTCTCATAAAGGTATATAAACTCCGGGTCATCTTTTATGCGGAGTGTGTGCCTCTCTTTAAGATAATTAATAACAGGGGTCAGAACAGAGACCCTGTTAAAGGGAGTCTCCTTGATCTGATCCCATGGCATTGTCTGTGGCAGGGAGCTTTCACCGATTTCTTGTGTATTAATGACCTCCGGAAATATTATATCAGGAACAACTCCACGGTTTTGTGTGCTGTGGCCGTTTACCCTGTAATATTTGGCCTGTGTATATTTTATCCGCCCCGGTTCAAGAGGTTCCATGCTCTGTACAGTGCCCTTGCCAAAGGTCTGGCTACCGACAACTATACCCCGGCCATAGTCCTGAATAGCTCCTGCCAGTATCTCTGAAGCGGAGGCACTTAATCTGTTTACCAGTACCGCCATTGGCCCGCCGTAAACAAGCCGCGGATCAGTATCGCTGTAAAGCATTACATCATCATCTGCATCACGGATCTGCACAACAGGGCCTTCGGTTAAAAAGAGGCCTGTCATATCTTTTGCCTCCTGAAGGGAGCCGCCGCCATTGTTTCTGAGATCAAGTATCAGGCCCTGGATGTTTTCATCAAGCAATTCATGTATCAGCTTTTCAACATCACGGGTGCTGCTTTTATAGTTTGCATCCCCTGACATGGCAGCCTCAAAATCGCTGTAAAATGCGGGCAGTTTGATCACGCCGACCCTGTAAACACCCTCTCCGCGATTTATTTCCAGTACACTCTTTTTTGCAGACTGCTCCTCAAGCTTTACTGTATCCCTAGTTATGGATATTACCTTAGTCTTGTTTATGTCCGTTTTATCGTCAGGAATAACCTTAAGGCGAACAACGGTGCCCTTTGGCCCCCTGATAAGTTTAACAACATCATCCAGCCGCCACCCTTCAACATCAACTAACTCACCATTTTCACCCTGCCCGACAGCTATGATGCGGTCAGCAGGTTTAAGCTCTCCTCCCCTTTCAGCAGGCCCACCGACTACAAGCTCCACCACCTTTACATACATATCCTCACTCTGAAGAATGGCACCTATCCCTTCGAGTGAGAGGCGCATGTGTATATCAAAATTAGTGGAATCAACGGGTGGAAAATATTCTGTATGGGGCTCATAACTGTGTGTGTAGGCCGTAATAAAATATTTAAAGACATCATCACTATTGGTCTGTTCAAGTAACCTTAACTGGTTTTTATATCGTTTAATGAGGGTAGTCTGGATCTCTTCTACATCTGTTTTTTCAAGCTTGAGATTAAGTATCTCATTTTTAATAAGTTTAAGCCACAACTCCTGGGCTTCACTCAGATCAGCACACCAGGGAAGATCTTTACGTTCGATCTCTATATATTCATCCTTGTTGAAATCTATGGCCTCCACCCCTTTTTCAATCACCCCTATTGTGTATTTTATCCTTTGCTCTCTTCTCATCTGATATCTTCTGAAGATATAAAAAGCAGACTCCAGGTTTCCTGCCTTCAGGTCGTCATCAAGGATAAAACGAAATTTTGAGAATTCATCGATATCTGTTTTAACAAAATAGGTCTTAGAAGAATCAAGCAGTTCAATATAATTGTCAAATACCTTTTCACTGAATGCATTATCAAGCGTTTCGTCCAAATAATGTGACCTTTTAAGTTTTTTTACAAGGGCGCGGACTGTTTTTCCCTGTTCTATTGTTGGGGTTAAAGTCTGTTTAGCAGCAGCGCTCTCTATTGTTTCCGCATCAGACTGCTTCAGATAATCTGTCACTAAAAAACAGGTAAGCAAAAGCAGTAGGAGCAGGAGGATTTTGTTCAAGGTTATGAATCTATTGTTCATTGTCATTTGATTTCCGTCATCTATTTACAGATTTTTAAGTTTGTCCTGAATATTTTTCATTAATAAACTGTATAGCTGTAATAACATGATTAAAACTTGTCAAGTTTGAACTGTCAGAAAAGAGTTAAAACTTATAGTTTGAGCTATTATTTCTGACCTGACTCTGATATTTATAAATCAAAAACAACAATCAGACATATAAGGAGATCCATATGCTCCAGAATGACCCTCCGCAAGAGATTTAGCTGATCAATCGTTTCAACAATCCACTGGTTCAGGTTTTTTCACTCTGCAGAGGCAAGGGAGGCTATTTCAGCATGCAGTTCAGGTGGAATTCGCAGATGGAATCATGTTTCGCACCGTTTCAGAATTCATGTCTCAGAAGTTGGATATAATTACACTACATGGT
>CAZXUA010000276.1:0-3886 GCA_964643755.1 uncultured Desulfatiglans sp.
AAGGCAATTGCCAGTATTCCGGCTGTTACAAGTGTTATGCCTGCTCCCTGGAACGGTTTGGGTATATCGCTGAGTTGCAAATCTTCCCTGATTCCGGCCATAATAGATATCGCAATGGTAAAGCCTACACCTCCAAATGCTGCCAGCGTGACAGACCTCCCCATATCCCATATATCATCGGGGTTATCAACACCCACAATATGGCTCATTATTGTTAGACACGCAAAAAGGATTGCGCAATTTGTGGTAATAAGCGGGAGGAATACCCCGAATGAACTGTATAAAAGAGGAAAGAATTTTTTAAGATACATCTCGACAAACTGAACCGCCCCGGCTATTGCAAAGATATAAATAGTATAGCTCAGTATGGTAAGGTCAATTGTTGAGGCTGACGACTCAGGCATAAAAAGCCCGGCAATGTAACTTGAGAGAGGGGCGCCCGGCATCAGTACCATTCTGGTGATTGTCCAGCATATGGCTGATGCAATGACCATAACAAATGTAACAGCGCATCCCATGCCAAAGGCCATGCTTACGTTCCTGGATACACCGATAAAGGGACACTGGCCAACAAAATAATAGAGCACAAAATTGTTTATCAGCGCTGCGGTCAGTGCAATCAGTAATATGTCAAAAAGATATGCCATTCAAACACCTGTATATTGTTATTAATAATAAATGACTTTCTGTATATCATTTACCGGACCTTTTAATGTCTATCCAGTTCACAAGCCCCAGCATCAAACCCAGTGTAATAAATGCGCCGGGTGGTAAAACCATGATTACCCAGTCAGGCCATGAAGCAGGCAGTATATTTATGCCGAACAGACCCCCTGTGCCAAGTATTTCTCTTACTGCGGCAATGCTTATCAGGGCAAGGCCGTAGCCAATTGACTGTCCTATTGCATCGGATGCCGCTATAAAAACCGATTGCTTTGATGCACACACCTCGCATCTGGCAATTATGATACAGTTTACAATGATAAGAGGTATGTATGGCCCGAGTGTTTTGCTCATCTGAAAAAAATATGCCGCAAGAAACCGGTCTGCTATTGTTACAAAAACGGCGATTGTAAGTGTGAAGACCAGTATGCGCAGATGGGGTTTAAGAAGATTCCTTATTAAGCTTATGACCACATTTGCACATAAAAGCACAAAGGCTACAGAGCAGGCCATAGTAATGGCCTGCTTTAATCCGTTAGTAACTGCGAGTGTAGGGCACAGCCCGAGCAACTGTCTGTAAACAGGGTTTTCAGGCAAAATCCCGTTTATGAATCTCTCAATGGCAGTGGGTTGATCAGCCATTATTTGTTCTCCATATTATATGATTCAGGTATAAGCGCTATCTCATTTTTAACATCCCTTATGGCGCTGTTGATTATCTCTGTCACACTCCTTGATGAAATCGTTGCTCCTGAAATGGCATCAATCTCATTTTTATTTACCGATTTACCCTTGATTACTACAAGGGGGATATCAGATGGTTTACCTGTAAACTGACTCCTCCAACCCTGTTCAATAATCCTGTTGCCAAGGCCAGGTGTCTCCTTCTGATCAAGTATAAAAAGGCCGGTGATCTTTTCTCCTGCTGCATCAAGCCCTAATAAAAGCTCAATTTTATCCGCATATCCCTGCCCTGATGCCTTGATAACATGCCCTGCAACCTCATTAGTATTATTAAAGGCATCATAGGCAATGTATGACTTTGTTATCCCGTTTTTTTGAGCCTTTATACTCCTCTGTTTAATGGTAAAAGGGGTCATATCTGCTGAACCTGTGGCTGATTCCCCGGATATTAGCGCCGGTATCTTCTCCATTGTCTCTTTTACCTTGTTTTCTTCAATCACGGGCGATAGTTTGATATTGACTGCCGCAAGTGTGACACTGAAGAGTACTGAGAGAACTATGATAAGCCATCCCTGCATAAGGGAGCTGTTATTGAATGTCCCCATATTATTTACCCCCGAATGGTTTTGGTATGAACCACCTGTTAATGAGTGGGGTAACCGCATTCATTAAAAGAATAGCAAACATAAAGGATTCAGGATAGCCGCTGTACATCCTCATGATCATGGTTAAAAATCCTGCTCCCACCCCAAAGCACACCTTTCCTTTAAATGTAAGAGGAGAGGTTACAGGGTCTGTGGCAATAAAGAATGCCCCGAACATGGTCGCGCCGCCAAAGATATAATGGTAAAAATAGAGACCTGAATGGCCGCCTGAAAGATCAACCATGGCCGCTATTATTGCAATGGTTACAATTACGGTCACAGGTATCTCCCATGAGGCAGCCTTTCTTACTATGAGGAACAGACCTCCAATGATACAGGCCACAACACTTGTTTCTCCAAGTGAACCCGGGGTATTTCCCCAGAACATACTGGCTAATGGAGTGTGAACCCCACTGTATTTGAGCGCTGTAAGAGGTGTTGCGCCAGATACTGCATCAGCTACACCGGATAGATTAGAGTATGCATCAGCGCCGAGTATACCGGTAAAGGCTATAATGACAAATGCCCTTCCAACCATTGCTGGGTTAAAGATGTTCATTCCCAGACCGCCATATATTATTTTGCCCAGCCCTATGGCGGCAAATCCGGCTATAACACCTACAAACCAGGGAATGGATGGAGGCAGGGAGAGGGCCAGTATTATCCCTGTTACGGCTGCTGAAAAGTCATTAATGGTTATGGATTTTCCCCTCATCCTTATAAAAATCACCTCTGCTGCAAGAGATGAAAGTGTACATATCAATATCTGTTTTACAGCGTATGATCTGAAGAGGTAAACAGATGCGGCCATGACCGGTAGCAGGGAAATGACAACATCTACCATTGTCCTTCTGGTGCATGTCCCCTTGTCCAGTATGTGAGGTGAGGTGGTAACATGGATAAGAGTCTCTGCTTTTCCTGTAATATCTGTTGAATTGGTGATTTCAGGCATGACTCATTTACCTTTTATTTAATGCCTGTTGATTTGCCGCCAGTCTTTTACCTGACCTTATCAACTGCACTAGATTAATTTTGGCGGGGCACACATAGGCGCAGCACCCGCATTCAAAACATGCATTTATATGGTATTTTAATGCAATATCCGCATTATTATATCTTGATGCCATGGCAAGCCTTGTGGGCACAAGATTCATGGGGCATGCATCAACGCATCTTCCGCACCTGATGCATGAGGTTTCTTTTGCTTCACTGATCTCCTCTTTTGATAGCACGATAATACCTGTATTACCCTTTATCACAGGCGTTGTAAGATCAGAGAAGGCAAAACCCATCATAGGGCCGCCGGCCACAATCCTGCATGCCTCCTGTCTCAGACCTCCACAGTATTTAATTATTTCCCCTATAGAAATACCAATGGGGATGAAAAGATTTTTGGGGACATTAATACCTCTTCCTGTAACGCTTAGTACCCTGTGGGTTAAAGGCCTGCCCTTTATTACCGCCATTGCTGTGGCCGCCATAGTGCCTGTATTGCTTACATTAACCCCTATATCTCCCGGAAGAGCGCCAAGCGGAACCTCAAGCCCCAGCACCGACTTTATAAGCTGCTTTTCCCCCCCCTGCGGGTATTTTGTCTTAAGCACTGCAACCTTTATGGATGTGCCCTGGCACACCTGCCTGAGTTTTGCAATTGCTTCAGGTTTATTGTCTTCAATGCATATAATAGTTTGTCCGGCTGATATTGCATGGGCGGCTAAAAGGGCGCCGGCTATTATCGCATGAGGGGCCTCAATCATAAGCCTGTAGTCACTGGTTAGATATGGCTCGCATTCGCAACCGTTAATAAGAAGTGTATCAATTTTCCGTTTATCACTTGGCGCAATTTTTACATGGGCAGGGAATGCAGCGCCGCCAAGACCCACAACCCCTGAGTC
>CAZXUA010000276.1:3896-4378 GCA_964643755.1 uncultured Desulfatiglans sp.
AGAGGTCATCTCCGCCCATAATAAGCCTGGATTAACCTGTCCCCCTTCGCTTTTTATGACAATTGCAGTTAGACGCCTCCCGTTCACCATGGTCACGTTCCTGTTATTTTTAACGACACCTGAAACAGGAGAGTGTATTGATGCTGAGATAAAGGCCTCACCGGCTGCAACCATCTGACCAAATTTGACCTCCTGTTTTGGCTCTACAATCTGATTCGCTGGCGCCCCAACATGCTGAACAAGTGGAAGTGTGACTGTTTCAGTTTCTCTTATTATCTCAATCTGTGATGACCCGGAGAGTGTCTTGTTTTCCGGGGGATGAATTCCATGCCTGAAGCTCCCTTTTCCATGGAACCCTTTTAAGTGGAAAAGACTCATTATTCAATCCTTTTATCAGTACAGTATCCACATTCCTGATCTATTGAAGATGATTTTTTAGATCGGAAGAGCGTCGTGTAGGGAAAGAGTGTAGGATAGGGTGT
>CAZXUA010000277.1:0-4373 GCA_964643755.1 uncultured Desulfatiglans sp.
GATAATGAGCGGTGACTGGAGTTCAGACGTGTGCTCTTCCGATCTTTTAATTTTAGATACGGTTGTTCCCAGACCGCGGCGGCGCTCTACGAAACCGTCATTTTTTAATTTGTCCAGGGCTTTACGGATAGTTATGTTGCTTGTCATAAATTCCTTTTCCAGTTCTTCACCCGTAAAAAGCTGTTTGCCCGGGTTGTATTGTCCTGATATTATACGTCTCTTCATGGTCTCTGCAATCTGAACAAAAAAGGGGACGGATGAAATCTGATCAAGGGATGTCTTTTCAATTTTTCTTTTTCTCTCTGCCATATATAAATATCCTGTAAGTATAGGTTGTAATATCTAACTGAGAAACTCAAGTTCTTATAACAAAAAATAACCTTGGATATAGTTGTATACAAATATTAAAAAATATCAATTATTTTATTATTTGAATATTGGGGGGGGGAAATTGTATTGAATAAAATCAATGGATTACCTGTAAGGTCTCTGATCCTTAAAGGAGGCATAGAGCAAAAGAATTGGGGTTAGCCGCATTATTCATCTTTACACTTTTTGCTCTATACCTTTTGGGTGAGAATTTTGGGGCTATTATTTTTTACCGCCCGAAATTCGGGTCGCTACCGCTCCTTCAGTGCCATAAGTGCCTGCCTGACGGGTTAATTTGAGTTCATCCCCCGCTAATATGCCTGTGCATGACATTGGGACATCATTATACACCCAGGCAAAGATGATTTTATCACCATCAATTTTTCCATCTGTAATTTCACTCTCAATTTTATTCCCGCTCATTTCAGCAATTACTTTACCAGTGACATTGTTACCTTCAACCTTGAATGTATAATTGCATATCATCTCACCGACAGGTGTCTTATAGGTCGCCTGCCACTCACCAGCAAAACCTTTTGCCTCATTCTGTGCGCCTGCTGTCATAAACCCGAAAAGTACTAATACTAGTGTGATGGCTATACCAGCAATAACAAGTTTTTTCATTTTGACCTCCTTATTTTTTAAATGATTAAAATGACTAACATTGTAAGGGCACGATGCATTGTGCCCCTACGGTTCAATATGGTGTTGAAAAACTTACCTTTAGATGGTCAATATATTCGCTTTGCTCTTAGCGCTTTGCGCCATGCTTTTTTATTACATACCACCCGGCCTGATCTTATAACTATTAACAGGAACAGGTTGAGTTGATAGCTTCATCTCTTCCCTGTCCTGTTTAATTATGATCCATTTAAGCCAGCTTTTATCATCCTGCACTGGAAAATCTTCTCTGTAGTGGAAGCCCCTGCTCTCTGTTCGCATCAATGCTGCCCTGAAGGTGAGTTCAGCGCATAGGGTCATAGACCTTACCTCATGGCATTTACCCAGATAGTGCGGATCTTTAGCATAAAGATCCGGCAGCTTTTCCTTTAACCTTTCTATCATGCCTATGGCCTCGGAAAGACGCTCTTTGCTTCTTCGAAGATTGTATTTCATGGGGGCTGCAATGCTTCCCAGTAAAGATATGGCCACCCAGGGTGAAAAACTGTTTTTATCCTTCATTGGTTCAAATAAAGAATCCCTGATCCTATCCGTATCAATGTTTTTCATGTCAACAGGAGATGCTCCTGAAACATATTCCGCAACAGAGGAGCCTGCCCACCCCGCGCTTATCACTGCAAACATGACCCCTGATCCGGGGCATACACCGGGGGGTGAAGCAACTGCCCCTGCTAACGCGGAGCCTGCATAGCTTGTATCTCCTATTGCCCATAACCCCTCAAGGCTTGTTTTCATATCATGATCAACCTTTATACAGGATGTCTCGCCATGTAAAGGCACTGCTATCTCTGGTTTTGAGTCCCTTGATATCCCGTGTTCTTTTTCTTTATCGCCGATTTTCTTAAGCCATTCTTCTATCTTGGGAAGACCGGTAGAAAATCCGTGCGGAGGCATTGCCTTTGGCGGATCAAAATAGATCGGGCCCCTGCCTTCAGCAACCTCCTTTTCAAGGCCTACAGCCAGTTTAACAGGTAAAAATACACCCGCAGGCCCCCTGTCAGGCATATATTTTTGTGCCAGATTTTCACCCAGTTTGTTCACCAGAAAGTCTGAACCCACCATGCCGCTGTCAGTTGCCTGGAATACCGTGTGCCCGTAAAGATTTCCATATTCCGCATTTCTCATTTCTGCCCCGGCCCTGTAGGCAGCTGCTATCCCGTCTCCTGTGCCCGCAGACCAGAAACGCCTTACCTTGTACCCGCAGCTCCCGTTTGCAAGTATCGTGGCCCTTGCATTGATAACAATGAAACGGCCGTCAACAATATTAAAACCGGCTGCACCAATTACACGATTATCAAGCGTTAACAGATCAACTATATGAACCTTATCTATTATCCTTGTCCCCATTTTCTTTGCTTTGGTGCGCATGGGCAGCATCAAGTCTATATCTATAAATGTAGATGAATACTCGGGCGCAAACATGGCAGGAAAGGAAAGCATCTTGCCATCAGGCGTTTTTGCAAGCTTATTGCCCCATTCGGAAAACTGCTGAATCGCCCCGTATGTATCTTTAACATATTTAGCCAGTAATTCCTGGTCATTCAGAAAAAGCCCTGATGTGTGCACCTGAAAATCTATAAATTTGTCAGCATCATTGTTTGGCCCAAGAAAGGCAAGGATGCCGCCTATCTTTGTTGCCTTGCCTGCCCAGCCTGTTGTCTGCTTCTCAACAATCAGCACATCACAGTCAGGATTTTTTTCCTTTACCTTTATTGCTGAAGCCAGACCGCCTATCCCTCCTCCTATTATCAACACATCTGAAGAGAGATATTCTCTAATGTTATTTAAATCACTCATTATGTTCTCCTTTTATCACTTAGAAAGATGACCGTAATGGCGCCGGAATATTAGGGATTACATTAATGCAATTTACCGGACAGGCACATTCGCAGGCAAGGCACCAGACACAATCTTCAGGGTATGCGATAACAGGCTTTTTGTTTCCCTCATCCCACCGGATCACATCAACAAAACATGCATTCATGCATGATTTGCACCCTTTGCATCTATCCATATCTATTTTAATCTCTTTAATCCATTTGAGTTCAAGGATATCCATTTTAAAATCTCCCCTGTTTCATATGTAAATAATACGAGAGCCCTCTTTTTTGATCCTCAATGAGGCCTTGCGATTGATTGCAGGGTCTGTAACCGCTTGCCATATCCCCCACAACGCAGGAAGAAAATTCTTGAATGTGCCTGCCTCTGCTATATTGTGCGCAGGCCATCCTCCTCCGGTGGGTTTCTTTCCGGTAGGGTGTTCCGGCATCTCTGCAGGAGGATGCGCGGGCCCGCTGCCCGGAGGTGGTTTGGGAAATCCATGCATGCAGGAGCGCATTTTACACCCCCCAGGTATAGCCTCCCACTGGTGAGAAAGCATGACAAAGGGCTTTGTGCCCGGTATCTCACCTGTGGTGCCCGCTGTCAAAAGATGTTCATATGTCCAGAATGCCTTCTGCTCCTCGGTCCCTATATTGGGGTCTACCCACTCTATCCTTAAATCCATAACCGGGCCGTAATCTATGCTTTCTGTGGCAATCTGAACAGCTCCTATATGTCCGTTCAGGGGCGGTTTTCTCTCCCACCTGAAACCCTTGTGCTCGTCAGGACACCATAACTCATAACCCTTTTCCATGTTGACCCACCACCAGTCAATCATCTCCGGCGTAACTCCAGGGATAACATGATCCACTACCATCCAGTTATCAGGATATTTTATTCTTTCCATATTGCTGCCTCCTTTTAAGGTTTTATTGCGAAGCTTGGGTTTAATACCCCGCCGCTTGCGGCGGAGGGTTACATTTATATTTAATAAAATGGTTCTTCAACTTAGTAAGAGAATGATACGACTTGAAATTATCATTAATTTTTCTTTTCATTTATGCTGTCCGATCGTAAAGTAATTAAAATTTACTATCGTAAAGAATAAAAGTCAATCAAAATGAAAATTATAATAAACTAAAATATTAAGGATGTGTAATATTGAGGAGCTGTAAAATGAGAAAGAAGGTATTTGTTGATCTGATCCATCCATTCAGTGGGAAGAACCCGCTATTAAACACCGATTTTAGCGGTAATTTTCCGACAATATTTATAAAGATATGATCCGCCCATCAGGTAAATCTAAGCTCTAAATCGACTCCATCGAGCCATGAAAGGGTTTGTGGCAATGTATGCCAAGGGACATATCTTAGTATGGGGTTATGAGCTTTTCGGGGAAAGATGACGGTGATTTTGTTGCCCTTGAGAATTACATTTCCCTTTCCCTGCCCCTTTCATTGTTTTGTTTCGGGCACCTGCCCAGTGATCCTCTAAAACAGACT
>CAZXUA010000278.1:0-4350 GCA_964643755.1 uncultured Desulfatiglans sp.
ATTATCGACCATCTTGCAGAACTTGAACTGAATGAAAGAGAAAAAAACAGGGTTGAACTCAGGTTCAAACAGTCAAGGCTTCTTGTAAGACCTACTATAGACCAGTTCGATTTTAACTTCCATGCCTCACGAAAAAACCAAAAAAGCAAAATCCTTAATCTTATGGATATGGAGTTTATCAGCCAGAAAAAGGATATCATTTTGATTGGTAATCCAGGTACTGGTAAAAGCTTCCTGGCCAAATGTATTGCCTATGCCGCAACTCAGGCCGGTGTAAAGGTGCTCTTTACCACTGCTATGGACATGATCAATCATCTGATCGCTGCAGATGCAGACCATTCTCTGCTGAAAAAACTCCAGTATTATGAATCTCCGGTACTCCTTGTGGTAGACGAGATCGGGTATCTTCCGCTTGGCAAACAGGGCTCAAACCTCTTTTTCCAGGTCATCAGCTCAAGACATGAAGCTTGTTCAACTATCATAACAACCAATCTGTCTTTTGCCGAATGGGGAAATATCTTTGACAGCACCACTGTCGCCACCGCGATCGCTGACCGTCTCGTTTACAACTCCGATGTACTTATTTTGGAGGGACCAAGCTATAGAAAAAGAAAAAATCTGAAGTAATTATATTTTAATAGATTAATAACAGCACAGTAAAACAGCTCACAGGCTAAGGCTACGTCCCATTACCCTGTGCGCAATGGGAGATGTGTGTCATCTGCTTGCATCGGCCTCATTTTATTCCCTGTTATTGGCCTCAATCTGAAATCCTGTTTACAGATAATTACAGTATATGAATCAGGGCAGTTATTTTAAACGAAAGGATATTGTTGCTATGCTTGAGCTTAAAGAAAAAAATTATTTTGAAGAACTTATTACAAAAAAGATGAAAGAGGCAGTTGAAAGAGATATTGCGATTGAATCGCTTAAGGGCGATATAGAAATGAATCCTGCGGACCTTTTAGATCAGGCAACCCTTAATCATAACAGGCATATGACAATTATGCTTCTCGAAAAGAAAAACAGCAAAATAGAGGGGTTCAAATATGCCCTTGAAAGGATTCGTGAAGGAACATATGGGATATGCGAGGGGTGTGATGAAATGATATCAAGAAGAAGATTAAAGGTAATACCCTTTGCCCGTTATTGTGTGGCCTGTCAAAGCAAGCATGAAGTAAGAATGATGGAGGGATCATGCTGAGAATAATGAAGGTGAAGGACTCTCTGTTTTTAATGTTGTCTATCTTTTTGATATTAGCAGCCCTGGCAATTATGGTTTCAGAAATATTCAGGCTGAGTCTTTATTATACGCTTATAATAGCCTTTATATTATCCTTGATACCCGGAAGTATCTTCCTGATAAAGCAATCAGTCGGTTAATAGACTTGTGGTAAGGCAGCCTTAAGCCCTAGGCTGCCCTTGAGTCTAAAACAGGATGATAAATTCTATTATTTTCCGAATGATATTCCTTGAACAATTTTAATCCTTGTTCACCCATATACCTCGAAAGAAGCTTTTCATCCGATTCCATGAGGTCAACAATAATCAGGCCATCAAGAACATCACTGAATGTTGGGTCAACATTGAATGAAATGATCTTACCGCCCAGTTTAAGATATTGCCTTAAGAGCACAGGCACACCTTTGTCATCCTTTTCTATACCGGATATCCATGAGGAGACCTCCTCAATATCATCTACCCAATGAAGGGCTCGGTTAATGCCAGGGCGCGAGCTTATTATCCTGAAGGGTGTTCTCGGTTTGATCAATTTTGAGAGGTGAGGAATGCCATGATTCATCTCAAGAAATGAGACCATCAGCTTGCGTGAATAGGAGTTGTAATCTCTCGATATGCTGACTGCACCGAAAAGATACCTGTATTTCATATTGTTTACCACATATTGCCCTATACCTTTCCATAACAGCAGGAGCGCTGAGTAGCTTCTCTGGTACTCTTCACGTATAAAGGTTCTGCCCATTTCAAGGGCTGGCCCGAAGCTATTGAGAAATGAATTGCGGTATTTGAAAAGTGTAGAGGTGTAAAGCCCACTTTTTCCTTCCCTTGAAAGTATTTCATCACACCTTCCAAGTCTGTATGCCCCAACAATCTCCTGTTTTATTTCATTCCATAGAATAATATGTATATAAGTCTGATCAAAGCGGTCAATGTCAACATCTTTACCTGTACCTTCTCCTGTTGACCTGAAGGTTATTTCCCGCAGCCTTCCTATCTCACGCATAGAATGTATTATCTGGGAATATTGTGCCCAGTATACTGAAAAATCATCTGTACTTATGAGCTTCTGATCTGAAGGTAATTTTAAAAGCTCCATTGCAAGTGTATCTCTGTTTTCAGGTGCAATTATTGCAGTGCCTTGCATGGTGTTTTTTGCCCTTTTTTTGAATGGTAGTGCTTTTTTATCTCTCTTTTCTCTCCTGCCCAATAGATCGGTCCTGAAACGGAGATATGCTGTTAGGTCCCCTGCTTCCGATATATTCGCTAGACGCTTATAGGGTATTGGCTGACCAATATTATAACCTATCTCTTTTCTCCTTTTTTTTAACAGCTCCCTTGGAAGGAGCGCTGTTCTTAAACGGGGGTGAATTAACCCGGTAAGATGGAACAGGGGGCTGTTATTACCATTAAAAAATACAGGCAGCACGGTTGCACCGGTAATATGTACCAGCCTGCCTATGGTGTTATGCCACTTGGGATCAGCTATCTCTCTTTTTTTTATGGAGAGATGTGACACCTCTCCAGCCGGAAAAGTTATAAGGGCTCCTCCCTTTTTAACCCATGAGGCGGCCTTAAGAATAGAATGTGCATTATTGCTTATTGATGCCCTCTTTAAAAAGGGATCCACAGAAAACAATATTGGTCTAAGCTCCTTAAAAAGGCCCAGGTAGTGATTTGCCAGTATTCTTATATCCTGTCTGACAGTTGAAATGATTGAAGCAAGCACAAGGCCGTCTATTCCTCCAAAGGGATGGTTGGAGACAATAATCAATGGGCCGCTCTCCGGGATTGCCTTTTTCTTCATTAGAGGGTGGTATTTAATCCCAAGCATCATTAGCGCATTTTCTATAAATATAAAAGGGTCATCGGATTCAGGAAGGCTGTTATAGCAGTCTCTTATTGCGGGAAGGGCCATAAACCTGTCAAGAGATGAAAGAGCAAGCCCGGCTATACCCTTTTTTATAGGGTTACCAGGTCTGTACATATCTGAAAGAGATGCATTCAGAATATTTATTGTTTCAATCATATTATCACTCCATAACCTATTGTTTATGAGAGGAGAATTTATCAGTTAAATGTTAAGCAAAAAGTAAAATCACGTTAGTTTTATATTAGCTTCTTGATTATATCTTAAAAAATATATTTAACAGGAATCCAACCTGAAGCTAATAATATCCTAAAAATAAACACTAAAGATGATGTTTTGAAAAATTTCAGATAAACAGTTGAAGAGGCTTTATATGAGATATCTATTATTATCGATACTGATATTAGTTCTATCAGTATCAGAGAGCTACAGTGTAGCAGATGAAAATATCTGTTCTGAACCGGTAATCACATATGAAAAGGGGGCTGATGGAAAAAAGATTATAAAAGCCCTATTTATGATTAACGCTGATCCTGAGCTTGTATATCATACCTTGCGGGATGTAACGAAGTTTCCGGAATTCATGCCAGGGGCAGCAGGTGTAAAAATGGTTGAAGATCATGATGATTATCAAATTGTAAAGTTCTCAGGGGAGAGAGGATTGCTGAGTGCCGATATAGTAATGAAGCGCACAATCATTGATAAGAAGAGAAGAGTTGAATGGAGTCTGGTTGAGGGACCTCCAAGGGAGGTAAAGGGATACTGGCATGTGGAAAAAGATACAAAGAATGAGTTGGTCAGTATTGTTCATTATACAAATTATGTGGACGCTGGTGCAATAATACCTGATTTTCTGGTAAGAAAATACCTGCGGGAAGATATTGAAAAGATGGTTCCGAATATTGTTAAAAGGGTTGCGAGTGGTGGAACATGGATTTCTGATGACTATTTAAAAAAAAAGGGTGCCTCAAGTGTGACACCCAGGCACTGATCCTAATTGAAAAGAATTATAAACGAACTTTGGCAACAGGGTAGCGCATCCTGTGTTAAGTTACAGACCCAGTTCTGATCATAAATCTAACCAAAATTTTATCCTAGGCTAATTATAATTGAACAATATTATTATATTTTTATGGAAGTAGTTATAGAAAGATAATTTATTAGAGGAAAAAATGATCAAAACATCTTTTAAGGCAGATTTACATGTACACTCAAAATATTCTGTAAGGCCATCAGAGTGGATT
>CAZXUA010000279.1:0-4224 GCA_964643755.1 uncultured Desulfatiglans sp.
CGTGAGACAGTTCGGTCCCTATCTTCCGTGGGCGTAGGAATTTTGAGGAGAGCTGTCCCTAGTACGAGAGGACAGGGATGGACGAACCTCTGGTGTTCCAGTTATCGTGCCAACGGTATTGCTGGGTAGCCACGTTCGGAATGGATAACCGCTGAAAGCATCTAAGCGGGAAACCAACTCCAAGATTAGATATCCCTTTCTCCTTCGGGAGGACTAAAGACCCCTTGTAGACTACGAGGTTGATAGGCCAGGTGTATAAGTGTGGTAACACATTCAGCTAACTGGTACTAATAGGTCGTGAGGCTTGGCCATTTTAAACCTTATTATATAATACTCTGTATTTTAGTTATATATTTTGATATGTTTCCGGTGGTTATAGCAAAGAGGACACACCCGTTCCCATTCCGAACACGGAAGTTAAGCTCTTTAGCGCCGATGGTACTGCATGAGAGGTTGTGTGGGAGAGTAGGACGCTGCCGGAACTTTTAATTAAAAGGCCCCTTGTGTTAAACAAGGGGCCTTTTTTTTATTAATTTTTGCGGTCAATACATAAAAAAATGATCTTTTTAAAATTCTCCTGTACAATAGATATCGGTAAGGTGACATCCATAAAGATAATGATTATTGTTGGTGATTAACTAAGTAAGACTAAGAGGAACACTTATGAAATTTTTGACTTATATGTTGTTGCTCATGTTATTCCCCATGAATCTCGCAGATATAGAGACTTCAAATGCCCAATGCGGCGGGGTATACACATCATGTTATATTTGCCACAATATTAATAATGAAAAGCCTCTTAACTATGATGATTTATGGCACAGGGACCATTCATTTGGACATATTTGCGATTTCTGTCACGGCGGCAACATGAATTCAAGATTCAAAGAGGATGCTCACCATGATATTATTGCCAACCCTTTAAATTACCGAGAAAAAATATGTGAACCATGCCATGCCGACTATAAAAGCCGTGTTGATAAATATGATCTGTTTTTAAAAGAAAAGGCAAAAAAGGCATGCGACACTAAGGAAAAGGAAACGAAAAAAACTGTGCCGGCTTCCATTGAAAAATAGATCACTCATAACTAATTTTATCCTTCATTTGCACCCAGTCCGGGTGTCTGAATCCTCAGCAAGATTTACCTATACATTCGGCCTGGGCGGACTTCTATTCTTTACTTTTATTATAACAGCCGCTACCGGAATTTTACTTGTTTTTAAATATTCCCCTATTCCGGATTCAGCCAATAGATCCATGCAGTATATAGCAACGGTATCCCCGTACGGATGGTATATAAGAAACCTCCATTACTGGGCTGCCCAGATTATGGTTATTACGGCTCTGCTGCACATGATTCGCATTGTGTTAACCGGGGGTTATCTCGGGGGGAGGGGGGAAAACTGGATCATTGGAAATATTCTACTGGTTTTTATTTTTTCACTGGATTTAACAGGCTCTTTTTTAAGGTGGGATGTTAATTCAAATTTTGCACTGGTAACCGGTATTAATTTAATCTTAAAAATCCCGTTTGCAGGACAATTTTTCTCCAACTTGATTGCCGGTGGTCCCAATATAACAGAAAATACATTGCTTCATCTTTACGCCTGGCACATAGTTGGGTTGCCATTTTTCTTTTTTCTATTCATGGTGTACCACATTTATCGTATTCGTTGCGATGGAGGCATATCATCTGAAAATAGCGGCATCGAAATAAAAACAATCCCCAGGGAGGTGCTTTTTGAAAAGGAGATTATCTTTATTCTATTCTCCGCAAGCGCCCTTATAATCCTTTCAGCAATATATACCCCGGAATTAGGTTACTCTCCGAATAGTGACATTAATACAGACAATATAGATGCGCCATGGATATTTCTCTTTGTCCAGTTCCTGTTAAGGTATATAGAGCCGTTTACCGCTGGAATAATAATACCTCTAGCACTTATTTTGTACTGGGCTTCATTGCCATACCGGGATAAAAATCATCAGGCTCAGGGGATATGGTTTGCGAGAGAGAGGCTAAAAATCTGGTTTTCTTTTCTTTTATCCATGCTGATTATTTGCCTGCTTTCCATAGCAGAGATATTAATTGAATGAATAAAACAGTCACATCAGAAAAACAAACGAAAAGATTATCATGGGGTATCTCGATTGCCGCAGTAATACTGCTTTTTTCTACTGTTGTAATATTTATTACCGGGCGACAGAAAGAATGGATGATATATCAGCAGCAATATTACAGTGAAAACAGCGGTCAGGATTCCAGATTGAAAATTATAACCATCACCCCCGCATTGACAGGAAAGCCCGAGATGTGCCTTACCTGTCACCAGGGCATAGAAGAGATCAGCTCTTCTCACCCTGTGGAATCTTTCGGGTGCACTGTATGTCATGGCGGCAATGGAGATACACTTAATAAAGAACTGTCTCATAAATATATGCGGGGAGGGAAAAATCCTTCCGCCTTAACCGTGGCAGGTGAAAGCTGCGGAACAGGGCCAGAGGGTATTCAGTGTCATAATGGTTTTAATGAAGAATGGAGAAATATGGTTTACAGGGTTGAGCGGAGCCTGCAGGCAACATATGCGGGTGCTATTGCAGTAGTGCAGTACACATATAACATCCCAAGACTGCCTAAAACCAGGTATGGTGTAAAACAGGTCACTGACAGTAATGTGCGCATTGCTGATTTTCCTGATGAATTAACTGGCATTCACGAAAAAATAAAAAACGATCAATTGTCAGGCCACCTTAACCCGATTGAACAAAAGTTTGTGACAAACTGCATTAACAACGGATGCCATCTTTATTCTGAGGCACCTCCTGAAAAATATTTTTATCGATCACAGGGGTGCGCAGCGTGTCATGTTACCATATCAAAAAACGGATTGTATATGGGAAATGATGTGACAATCTCCAAAAGCGAGGCCGGGCACATGGAATTTCATAAGATCACCACGGCAATCCCATATCGAACATGCAATGCATGCCATAACAGAGGCATTTATTCCATGAGGCAGATGCAGTTTCTCAAGAGGACTGATCTGGCGACGGATGATATTGAACCAAATTCTCCGGAAAGTATGCGTAGAAAAGAGTATTATCACCCAATGACTCTATATGCAAAATGTGAGCTGACGCTTGATTGTCTGGACTGTCATACCCATAATGAAATAATGGGAAATGGAGATATATTCCCGGACAAAAAGACCGCAGTAGAAACCCGGTGCCTTGACTGTCACGGAACGATTGAATCTGAGCCTGCCTCTGATATCATTGAATCTCCTGATCAGAGCGATGCCTTTATTGCCGGTAAAAATCCATATATCACATCTGAAGCCGGTGATGTTGTCGCAGTAACAAAAAAAGGGACTCTTCGTCCGTCAGTAAAAAAAGTAAGCGGCATATGGCAGATGGTCTCAAAGGTTGACGGGAAAACATATTTTATCCCGATAGTAAAAGACTCATCATGTAAACAGAATGTTGAGGAGCAGGAGGCACTTTATTGCCAGGGGTGTCATGATACGGGTGAAAACTCGAAAATCCGGGATATGAAAAAATAGAGATGGAAATTCTGAGAAAAATATTTCAGCCTGATAAAACAAGGCGCGATTTCTTAAAAATAACCTCAGCAGTTGCTCTTGCAGGGGCAATAGCTGGACATCTGTGGATTGCTGTGCGGTATTTAACAGGCTCATCTGGCATAGAAAACCGCAGGGAATGGAAGGTTGGAAGTCCTGACAAATTTAGTGACGGCATCACATTCGTTACAGATGCCAGGATCTTTATCCTGCGGGAGAGGAACAGGTTCAGGGCGTTTTCTGCAAAATGCACACACCTTGGATGTACATTGAAAAAGATTCAGCCTGATTTAGAAGCTGCATCAGGAAAAAACTCCGGCATTGAGTTTCACTGCCCCTGTCATGGCTCAAAATTCAACGCATCAGGTGAAAGAATAGCCGGCCCTGCTCAAAAACCAATGCAGTATATGCAGGTAACGCTCAGCAGCAACCGCAAAGAGCTGCTGGTTAATAATAACATGCCTGTTGATTCAGATTATTTTTTGGAGATATGATTGTATAGTTTCCTGCTCAAAGGCCACTTCGATAGTGGCCTTTTTCACACAAACTTTATTTATTTAGACTTTTATCATAATTGACTGTTCAGGGGCTCAATCATTAAGATCAACAGAATCAAACCCCGGGCGCAAAAAAGCCCTTGCA
>CAZXUA010000280.1:0-4150 GCA_964643755.1 uncultured Desulfatiglans sp.
AATCGTTCGATAATTAATTCGGCAAAAAATATGATCGTATTGTGGTAAATCACATGTAGGAAAGGATATATTTGCCATTTGCATCAAGTATGAATATGTACCCTGTCTTGCCTATGACTATGCCTGCAAGCTGATTTTTAAGTTCATCAATCTTCTTTTCAGCATAATTTGCGTCTATTATCTCATCAAAATATACGCTTATTCCCATGACACGTTTGCGAGGAACATCATGCAACAGGGCTGCGATCTTATTTCTTGCCTTTTCCTCTCCAGCATTTTTCCATGGATAGACCTGGTATGCAACCTGGCTTTGAGATAAGTTCCTCGCCTTTGATATTGCCTCTTGGAAAAACAGATTACCCTCAGTGTCTCTGGAATCCATGAAGTTTTTTCCGATACTATCTTTATCTCTTGTAACCAGCATATTCCCGCTATAGTCAGTTACCCAGATATAACCGGTTTCGCCAACCTTAATAGAAGATATGATGCTATCAAGCTTATTAACAGGGCCATCCCAGTCCATGAGAAACCTTGATATAACCTCTGCCTGGGAATAGACCGTCTTTCTGGCAATCTCATCTGCCTTTTCGCTGTTGTCAGATATCTCAAGATATGTATTTTTCACAAGCAGCTTAACCTGCAGCGCCTGCTGTTTAAGACGGTTTTCTATCTGATCGTAAGTTTCAACCTTTGTGTTCTGATAACTCAGCACACCCAGGATTATCACCGGTACAGATACCAGAAAAATACAAATCGCCAATAATTGCCATTTAATGCTGATATCTCTCATTTTTCTTCCACTCCTTATAAAATATGTTAACTACCCTGTTACGCCCCAATCCACACCAGGTTCAGGCCATTTGATCAACCTGAAAGCCGTCAAAAATTGCCATGCTAAGCGGCAATTTTCTAACGACTGATACCTAGGTTTATATTACCCATTCAATTGAATCAGATAACTCACCTCACCAATTTTACAGATAAATTGATAATTCAAATTGGCCTGTAAAACCGAACTGAAAGTATTGCTTCATCAGGATAATATATTTAATGCAATAAAAACAAAATTAAATTAATTATTAATAGTTGAAATGCTTTTAATTTTACTATAAATAGAGCTAATTATTGATTATATAATTAAAATATATTAAATATCAGTATTCTTCCTCAGATATTTTAAATTCGCATTTTTTGTGCCATGCATGTATGAAGATGGATATCTTTTATATTTCTTGTCACATATCCGGTCTATTGATGAAGAGAATATTAAAATCATGCATGGAATTTAACAGATATGCACCCTTTATAAAATTCTTCTTTTTTATACAAAACAGGAAGAATTTATTGACATACCATATATTGTGCCCTAGAATGCGTTTCATTCAATATAAGGGCATATATAATTTAAATCATCTGTGTAAAACATAGTGCGGCTTGCCATTGTTTTTTTGCAAATGATTTTACGTTCCTTTTTCATCACAGGGGAAATGATATATTGCTATAGATAAAATATAAACTATAGGCGGTCAATTTTTTATGGAGGGTGGTATATGGGTCAACAGAGTAAATTCCTTGTGACAAAAGATGGTACCTTTGATCTTGCAGCTTACAGATGGGATGATAACCTTTTTTCAGATATGCTGATAAGGGAGAGCTCAATAGACAGTACCTGTGCAATGGATATAAGCAGGGCGCTCAGGGAAGAGATACATCAGATGGATCTGAAGACCATAACCATCCCGCTCCTGGAAGAGATTGTCGAGGCAAAACTGCTTGAATATGGCCTTAAAAAAAATACACCAATAAAACTGGAAGGTTCATTTTTCCTTAAAGAGAAGATAAATTTATCTGAAAATGCCTATACTGTTTTAAAAACCAGATACCTGAAAAAGGACAGCAATGGAAATGTAGTAGAGACACCCGAACAATTGTTCAAAAGGGTAGCGCATCATATCGCACTCGCTGAAAAAAAATATGGCAATGAAGCATCTATTGAAAAGGTTGAGGAAAATTTTTACCGCATGATCACTGAATTCAGGTTTCTGCCAAACTCACCCACCCTAATGAATGCAGGCAGGCACCTGGGTCAACTTGCTGCATGCTTTGTGCTTCCTGTAGAAGACAGCATGGAGGCCATATTTGATTCCTTAAAAAACGCCGCGCTGATTCACAAATCAGGTGGGGGTACCGGTTTTTCATTTTCAAGGCTCAGGCCCAAAAGCAGCAGGGTTGGCACAACTGGAGGAGTAGCCTCCGGCCCAATATCCTTTATGAAGATATTCAATACTGCAACCGAACAGGTCAAACAGGGCGGAACTCGAAGGGGCGCCAATATGGGGATACTGAGGATTGATCACCCTGATATTATGGAGTTTATATACTGTAAAAGGGATAACAGGGAATTAAACAACTTCAATATATCGGTGGGTGTTACTGATAAATTCATGCAGGCGCTGAAAAAGGGTGAAAAATATGACCTTATAGACCCGAGGGATGGCCGCAAGGCTGGCGAGATGAGTAGTACAGAGGTTTATAATGCGCTTTTAACACAGGCATGGCAGAATGGCGACCCGGGGATTATCTTCCTTGACCGGATCAACAGAGACAACCCCACCCCTGAACTTGGTGAAATAGAGAGCACAAACCCATGCGGTGAGCAGCCCCTTCTCCCAATGGAGGCCTGCAATCTTGGCTCCATCAACCTTGCAAAGTATGTTATCGAGAATCAGGAAGAACCCAAGATAGATTATGAAGGGTTAAAGGAGCTAGTCTGGTGGAGCGTCAGATTCCTGGATAATACCATTGATATGTCAAAATATCCCCTTCCCGAGATAGATGCAATGGTAAAGGGAAACAGAAAGATAGGGCTTGGCATTATGGGTTTTGCAGATATGCTTTATCAGCTTAAGATACCATACAACTCGGAAAAGGCCCTTGAAACAGCCGAAGAGGTTATGAGTTTTATTCAGAAGGAATCCCATGATGCCTCAAAATTCCTGGCTGAAGAAAGGGGTGTATTTGAAAATTTTAATTACAGCATATTCAAAGACCAGGAGAACAAGAGATACAGGAATGCAACCACAACTACAATCGCCCCCACAGGCACATTGAGCATACTGGCAGGATGTTCCAGCGGTATCGAACCCCTATTTGCATTAAGCTTTGTAAGGAAGGTAATGGACAACAATATCCTCGCCGAGGTTAACCCATACTTTGAGACAGTTGCCAGGGAAAGGGGCTTTTACAGCGACGAGCTTATGGATACTATCGCAAAAAGGGGTTCTATTCATGGGTTAAAGCAGATCCCTCCGGATGTGAGAGAGATATTTGTTACAGCCCATGATATTGCCCCTGAATGGCATATCAGAATGCAGGCGGCATTCCAGAAATATACAGACAATGCCGTCTCAAAAACAGTCAACCTGCCTATGGATGCCACGGTTGAGGATGTGAGAAAGGTATATAACACGGCCTATGAACTGGGGTGTAAAGGGGTTACTATCTACAGAGATGGTAGCAAAGAAAATCAGGTATTGAGTTTCAGCGCTAAAGAGAAGGGTAAAAGCGTTGCAAGCCTGGCTGATATCAAGGAGCGGCCTGAGACACTAGAAGGCTTTACATCAAAGATGATGACAGGCATGGGAAATCTATATGTTACGGTTACAGAGATGGATGGGAAGCCTTTTGAGGTTTTTGCAACTATCGGTAAATCAGGGAGATCAACTACAGCCAAGACAGAGGCCATAGGCCGCCTTGTTTCGCTTGCACTCAGATCCGGGGTAGAGGTAGAAAAGATCGTAAAACAGATTGAGGGCATAGGGGGAGAATACCCGATCTTCCAGAAGGATGGGCTTGTGCTTTCTATACCAGATGCTATAGGACGCGTACTGAAAAACAGGTACATGAACGGGAAAGCAAAAACAAGCGCTTCATCTAACCCATCCAATACCTTTATGGGTGAAAAATGCCCTGAATGCGGGCAGGCAATCAGCTTTGAAGAGGGTTGCATGACATGCCATTCATGTGGTTATTCAAAATGCGGATAGCATATATTTAATATTATTCATTTACAGTTATAAAAGGTGCCTGATGGATTTTATCAGTAATGTCCGGTTAGGTTTTTGCATTTGACGCTGCCTTTTTATGTTTT
>CAZXUA010000281.1:0-4140 GCA_964643755.1 uncultured Desulfatiglans sp.
GCGATAATGAGCGGTGACTGGAGTTCAGACGTGTGCTCTTCCGATCTAGATGAGTCAGCCTAAAATATTAATAATTGATGACAGTCCATTTTTCAGGAGTCAGATAGAAAATGAACTTAAATCGATTGATGCCTCTTTCTCACATGCTGAAGATGGCAGAAAAGGGCTTGATATGGCCCTGCTCGACACCTATGATCTTATTATCTCTGATATCGAGATGCCCAACATGGACGGATTTGCCCTTTGCAGTAAGCTGAAGGGAAATCCTAACACAATAAGCATACCGGTTATACTGATCAGCTCCAATGATACTGAAAAATATATTGACAAGGGCTTCAAGGTGGGAGCTGACTCTTACATAATAAAGACCGATCTGAAGACCAAACTCCTTGATACAACGCTTGAGGTGCTGGAAAAATCAAAATTCCATAACAATAACAATATCCTGGTTGTTGATGATTCATCCACAATAAGGTCAATTGTAAAGGATGCCTTTGAAAAGGCTGGGTTCCATGTGACAACCGCAGAAAATGGCAAGATTGCGCTCAAGAAGATACAGGAAAATCCTCCTGATCTGATCCTGAGCGATATAGATATGCCTGAGATGAGCGGCATAGAACTCTGTAACAAGGTGAGGATGGAGCCTGCATTCAAGGCAATACCATTTGTGATTATGAGCGCCAATGACAACAGGGCAACCATGCGCCAGTTGCTGGAAAGGGGCGTAAGCGCCTATCTGGTTAAGCCGTTCAATATGGAACAGATGGTTATTACGATTGAAAAACTGCTCTCAGACCAGTACCTCATACTGCTTAAAGAAAAGGAGCGGCTCGATTCAGAAAGACAGTTTATGCTTTCAGGCATCACCAGCCTGATTACAGCGCTTGAGGCAAGGGATCACTATACCTGTGGTCACTCACAGGCAGTAGCAGCTATTGTTGAAAAGATGGCTGTCAAGATGGGTATGTCTATGGAGGATATTGAATCTATCAGCATAGCAGGAAAGCTGCATGATCTCGGAAAGATAGGGGTGCCGGACAGTGTGCTTTTAAAGCCTGGCAGACTAACAGATGAAGAATTCAACCTGGTAAAGGAGCATCCACTTGTCGGTGTGAATATCCTTGGCAATATTGCAAGCCTTGCAAGGGTAATACCCGCAATAAGACACCATCATGAGAGGTTTGATGGCAAAGGTTACCCTGATGGGATAAAAGGCAGTTCTATCCCGATATGGGCAAGGATAATGGCAGTGGCAGATACATACCATGCGCTTACCTCAGACCGCCCCTACAGAGATGGCATGCCGCTCCAAAAGGCAATGGATATAATCCTTACTGCAAAGGGTACCCAGCTATGTCCTGACTGTGTGGATGTTTTTGTTGAGCTTATCGGCGAGATCTCCCCCAAAAATCTTATTGCCTAAAAGAGAATAATAAAATAGATATCAACCTGTCATCATTACAGGCATTGATCTATGGATTACAGGTTAAAACGATATCAAAAGGAATTTCCATTCAGCTATGCGGAAGGGGTCTATATCTGTATAGAGCTGCTTGATGCGCACCCCGGACAGGTGGCCCGTGTTTTACTGTCATCATCCGGCGAAAAAAACAGCGGTGTTACACGGATAATTAAGATCTGCAGTGAGCATAATATACCCTTTGAGATCAATGACAGGCTTATAGAGAGGATCTGCCGCAATGGAAAACATCTTGCCGTAGGCGTTTTTAATAAATACCTCTCAGCGATCGAGCCGGATAAAAATCACCTTGTGCTTGTAAACCCCTCTGACATGGGGAATATGGGCACCATTGCACGAACAATGGTAGGCTTCGGGATGGTTAATATGGCATTGATAAGGCCTGCGCTTGATTATTTTGACCCAAAGGTCATACGCGCCTCAATGGGTTCAATTTTCCGGATGAATATTGCCTATTTTGATACCCTTCATGATTACCTGAAAAGTTTCAAAAATAATCTATACCTTTTCAGGACAGGTGAAAAAAGCAGCATCAGGGAGACCACTTTTATCAGCCCCTACAGCCTTGTGTTCGGGAATGAAAGCTCCGGTCTTCCTGACGATATTGATGTTAAGGGAACAAACATATCTATCCCGCAGGATAACAGAATAGATTCGCTTAATCTTTCTGTCGCAGCGGGTATTGCGCTCTATGAGAGTTGCAGAGAAAGGTTTTAAATGATGAATGAAATTACAAGGATAGCAACAGGCGTGAGTCAGCTTGACAGGGTTTTAGGCGGCCTGTTTGTCGGCGATAATGTTGTCTGGTACGATGATGCGGGCAGTCTCGCATATGCATTCTGTCTCAACTTCATAAAGGAATCAGAATTACATGACAAATATATTATATATGTAAGTTTTGATAGATCCCTCAGAAATCTGCTCGATAAACTTGGCGCCCTCGCAGATTACGATAAACTTACCATACTTGATTGTTTCACATATGGAAAGGGCGAAGGTTCTGAGGTATTTTTAAAGTTCTATAAAGAAAAGATGGCTGAGATTAAATGCAGGATAAACACGGTAAAAGAACCTAAAAAGGTTGAAGCTGTAATGGATGCATTTTATAGCATTCATGCTGAGATGAAAGGTGATGTGCGGTTTGTATTTGAAAGCATAACAGGAATGCAGGAGCTCTGGGGCGGTGAGGAGTCAATACTCACCTTTTACTCCCATTCATGTCCCAGATTGTATGAGCTAAATACAATAGCATACTGGATCATGGAAAAGGAGGCGCATACGCCGCGTCTGAGGGCGAGCATAAACCAGATAGCACAGGTGGCCATAGACCTTTCGGTAAAACGGGGTAAGACATCGCTGACAGTCCTGAAGGCGGAAAAGAGGGATTCAAGCAAACTCAATCGGCCCTATGGTTACTGGACAAAAGATCAGAATATCTATTTTGATTCTGAAAATAGATCCACGGGAAGCATTGACATGGGGATGAGGCTCAAGGAGCTCAGGGTTAAGCGCGGATTATCCCAGACAGAGGTGGCAAAGCTGATAGGTGTTACCCCCAGCACCATTTCACAGATTGAAAGCAATCTTATATACCCCTCTGTTCCGGCTCTGTTGAAAATGGCAGAAATACTTAATATTGATGTCAGCGCATTTTTTCAGGTGGGAGCAGAAGGCAGGCCCAAAAATGTCTTCACAAGCTCTGATGCATCCGATATAAGGTTTGATGATCTTTCAGAAGAAAGCATTTCAGGAAAGCTCCTTACTCCTCTTGATTTTGAGGCAAAGGCTGAGCCCTATATCATTGAGATAGCCCCGAATAAAAGCATTCCCGCCCATTTTTTTATACACAAGGGTGAGGAACTGGGTTACCTGTTATCAGGCGAGTTGCAGATGAATATGGAAAAAACCACATATACTGCAAGGGCAGGCGATCTTATATATCTGACAAATGATATCCCTGCATGGTGGAAAAACACAGGGGCTGAAACTGCAAAACTTTTATGGATCAAGGTAATGTAGATTTATTAAAGATTCTATTAAGACAGAATGCCTGCCTGTAATATCACTGGCAGGCATTCTGTTTTCCAGTGTTAACCTAAAAGTATCTTTTTTGCTGTCTCATCGTTGATTTCAGTGACATGAGGAATCCCTGTTTCCCTCTCAGTCTCTCTGTTTGCAGAGAATAAATCTCTTCTGCTTATCTGATTGAGGGAGAATTTTCTTGCACCTGCCATGAGCTGCTGTAATCCGCATGAAAGCTTATCAGCAAGGGTATAAAAGGCAATAGCGCCATAGGGGATGTTTTTCATCTCCTTTTTACCCACCTTATTCATGACATCAAAATAGGAGGCAAAAATCTCCTCTGCCTTTTCTCCGATGCTGGTTACTGTCCTGGGCAGGCTCTCCCAGTTGCCGTTTAATGCCTCTCTCTTTTCAGGCACAAGGGCGCCCTCAATATTTGAGCCAACAAAACCCGGTATCATAACTGCCCTGCCCATACAGACCATTTTTGTGTATGGCGCGCCAAGGGCCAGCGCCTTGAATATGCTGTCTTCAAGAGCAAAACCGCCTGCAAAGGACATGTCAACAACCTTTTCACCCTTTGCTGCAATGATGCTTGCATATTCATATGCCTTTGAATGGAGGAATATGGAGGGCAC
>CAZXUA010000282.1:0-4099 GCA_964643755.1 uncultured Desulfatiglans sp.
CTACACCCTATCCTACACTCTTTCCCTACACGACGCTCTTCCGATCTCCGTTAAATAAAAGCCAGGCAAAGAGCACAAGGGCAATGGTAATCTCATTACCGTGAAACTGGGTGATAAATTCACGGATAGTAACAAGCTGTGTAGTTACAGATGATATCCCTGTACCGATTATAGACCACACTATCAGATTTTTATTTACTCTCATCAGCTTTTATGCCAGTTGCAGGTTTGTGGTTAAATGAAAAATTAGTGCCCCTCCTCAAATGCCTGTACCTGATATGTATGAACGGTAAGCGTCCCCTTTTTCCACTCGTTTGCGCTTAAACCGGCCTTCATGCAGAGGTGCCCTAAGAACTCCTCCTTTGCAGGCAATTGATCCCATACCTGCGGAAGAAATGTGGCGCTCTGATATCCCTTTTCAATAATCAGGCCGTCTATGCCCGGCCTGAGCTTGTTTAACAGGTCATCTGCATCCTTGTATTTCAGCGGTGCAGGTTCTGTGAGTATACTGATCTCCACCTTCACCCTGTCCCACTCCCCCTTTGAAAGTGGGGGAAACCGGGGGTCTTTAAATGCGGCATTTATTGCGTTAATCCTTATGCCATCTATGAGGGATTCCTGTGGAATAATATGACCTATACAACCGCGGAGATTACCGTTTGTGGTGAGGGTTACAAAGGTGCCCCGCTTTTCAAGATATTTTACATTTTCAACGCCCTTCTCAGGGGGAATATCTTTATTAAAGAGCCTTGCCTCAATGGTCTTTCGTGCAACTGTCAGGAGATATTCACCCTCTTCTTTTGTAAGTTTACCCTTTTCTTCCATTTTGATTACCTCCTGTTTTATATTCGGACCGGCCTTATCCTGACCCAAGGAATGCCCCATTGCAAGGCACAATGAGCCTGTGCGGAAAAGAGCTGGCCCGGAGATTAAAAATATAAAAAAGCTGATGGCTGACAGAGCTTGTTTTATTTTTTTATTTTTTCTATATATCTTCATATGAAGGCGTCCCTTAAATAAAATTATATTATTATAGTTTAGTTGTCAAAATGATTAACCTGTTGTGAATGATTCTTGGGGTTAAAAGGGGTTGAAATGGAGAGCATGAAGAGCAAAAAACTCAGGGTAGAAAAGATCTTTGCCAGGCTTGACCCTGTTTACTCAATGGAAAAGACCGCGCTGGAATATCGCACGCCATTTCAGCTTCTAATAGCCACCATCCTTTCAGCACAGTGTACTGATAAACAGGTAAACAAGGTAACGCCCGATCTATTTAAAAAATACAAAACGCCTTTAGATTTTGTAGACGCCCCAATAGAAGAGATCGAGGAGGCCATAAAATCAACAGGTTTTTACAGGAACAAGGCAAAGTCCATAAAGGGGTGCTGTGAAGGGCTTATTAAGATGTACAGGGGCAATATCCCCCACACGATTGACGAGATGATTAAACTCCCCGGTGTCGGGAGAAAGACTGCAAACTGCGTGCTAGGTGCGGCCTATGGTGTGCCAGGCGTGGTTGTTGATACCCATGTCAAAAGATTGGCCATGAGGATGGGATTAACAGAAAGTGATAAACCTGACAGAATTGAGGAGGATATACAAAAGATACTGCCGGAAGAGAGGTGGCGGCGATTTTCAGATATCCTTATTTATCACGGCAGGGCAGTATGCAGCGCAAGGAAGCCTGAACATACTAAATGCGCGGTTGCTGATTTATGTCCCTCATCAAAAGAATGATCACAGGTAGAGGCCAAACTCTACAATAAGAAAGGGGTGGCCAGGTATAAAGTCAAAAAAAAGGGCATCCTGCCCAGTTTGTGCAGGATGCCCTTTTCTTAGGAGATCGGGTTACATCTTCTTTACATTCTTTGCAACAGGACCTCTTTCGCCATCTTCCACCTCGAAGATGACCTGCTGACCCTCCTCAAGGGTCTTGAAGCCGTCCATTTCAATTGATGAGTAATGGACAAAGATGTCCTGTCCGGTCTTTTCCTGTGCAATAAAACCGTACCCTTTTTTGTCACTAAACCATTTTACTGTCCCTTCTGCCAAAGCTTAGACCTCCATTTAAAAATTGTTACATTTTTGCTCAAAATCTTCAGGTCGTAGACTCGGCAAAAAAGAGTTTTACCGAATAAAACCGACCCGCGATAAGAGCCGGGCCACAAACATAGCCATATTATAGGTCATAGAGTTAATAGTTTGTCAAGTAAAAATAATGTGCAGGGATATATGCCATTTTCGGTAAACGTATGCTGAAGTAATAAAATTATACTTAACTTTCTATAACTTTATGGTTCTGTATAGACGAAAGAGGTTTATTCAACAATATCAATATCAGGCTCCTCTTCCTCTTCAACGGGCTTATTATCCGTTATTATTTCACCATACATCACATCAATCTCCTCCTCTGAATCAAGCAGGATGGTAACAGATTCCTTGAGTACATTATTGCGTATGACCTTCCCGCTCCCCTTCTCTGTCTGGATATTCTTACCTATCTTGGGGATATTCTTTGATACCTTGCTGTAAAAATCGTACTCATAGGAGAGGCAGCACATCAGCCTACCACACATACCTGAAATCTTTGTCGGATTGAGTGAAAGGCTCTGTTTCTTTGCCATCTTTATGGAAACAGGGTCAAACTTGTTTAAAAAGGCAGAGCAGCACAATTCCCTTCCGCACCCGCCAAGCCCTCCGACCATCTTTGCCTGGTGCCTGACCCCTATCTGGCGCATCTCTATCCTGGTATGGAATTTCTGGACAAGGTCCTTTACCAGATCCCTGAAGTCCACCCTCCCTTCGGCAGAAAAGTAAACAACCACCTTGCTTCCATCAAACAACTGCTCAGCAGTGACAAGTGACATGGGAAGCGCCCTCTCCTGTATCTTCTGATAACAGAACGAGTAAACCTCCTTTTCCATTTCCCTGTTTTTTTCGTCTATCTTTATGTCTTCATCTGAAGCAACACGCTGGACAGACTTGAGTTCACGTGGTGGCTCCCCCTCCTCCTGCTGTCTGGGTTCAACAGCGACAACACCAAGGGCATTTCCCTGTTCAGTATTTACGATTACCCTGTCACCTTTTTTCAGCACAAAGTGGCCAGAGTCAAAGTCATATATCTTGCCATTTGGCCTAAGCCTGATACCCACAATTTTTCTCATATGATCCTGATGCCCCTTTGCATAGATTTCAATTGTTAAGCGTTTTAAGTTCAAGCAGCATTTTTTCCATAAGAAGGCCTGCGTTGGGATTTCTTAAGAGATCCCTCTGGCAATCCTCTAACAGAAAAAAACTCTCTATCAGTTTATCTGCATCATGTTTTGCTGCGAGCCCGGCAATTCTATCCCTGTAATCCCTGTTTTCCATCATATCATAATTGCCCCCGACCGTGGCAAGTAGCATATCTCTCAGGCAGCTCTTCCAGATGCCTATGACACCATAGAGATTTATGTCAGACTGATCCTCCTGGCTCTTCTTTGAATATCTTTTCCCATATTCGAAAGCGAGCTCCACCGCCTGTTTCCCTGGCATATCCTTCAGGCTGAGAATAAGCTCTATCAACTCCCTGCGCACATCAAGAAACCCCTCTTCACATATCTCAATGGCCCTGCCAAGGCTTCCGTCAGCTATCCCTGCTGCAAGGAATGCATTATTATCATCCTGATTATGATGTGCAACAAGATAATCCTTTATGGTGTCACGATCCAGGGGATTAAAGGGCACTCTCTGGCACCTTGAGACAATTGTGGGCAGCAGATCACGGGGGTCAACCACCTTTAAAACGATTATGTTGCCGGGAGGCGGCTCCTCAAGGGTTTTTAGAAATGAGTTTGCAGCCTCTTCAGTCATCATTTCAGCCCTCTCTATTATGGTAATCCTGTATCTACCTGAAACAGGCTTATAGTTCAGCGCCCTGTTAAGTTCCCTTATCTGCTCTATCTTTATGTTCTGCCCCTCCGGGGCAATGGATATGATATCAGGGAAATTACCGCTTGATAGCTGCCTGCAGGTAATGCATCTTCCGCAACCATCGCCAGTGGTATCAGAGACGCAGTTCACTGCCCTTGCAAGGGCAAGGGCAGTTGTACTTTTGCCA
>CAZXUA010000283.1:0-4079 GCA_964643755.1 uncultured Desulfatiglans sp.
CTTGTTTTTGTCATAGTAGGCCTTGATCTCTTCATCAGTGACTTTTGACCATGCGTCCATCTCTTTGCCGAGCATTAACTGGATGAGAGTAACCTTTTTGAAGTCCTCAAGCTTCTTTTTAAACTCAGGAGTTTTTTCGAAGCCCTTCTTTTTGGCTTCCATATAGAGCATCTCCCTGTTCACAAGCTCGTTGACAAGCCTCTCAGAGCCTTCAGAGCCTTTGTAAAACTCTCTTGCCATCTCAGGCAGACCGCTTATCTCTGTCTGAATTTCTTGTTTTGTAATCTTTGTGCCGTCTATCTTGACCGCATAGCTTCCTTTGCCGTCGGTCTTTGAGCAAGAGAGCACAAAAGCCAGTAAGAATGTAATTGCTAAAAGCCTTTTCATTTTGTCAGCTCCTTAAAAATAAAATTAATACACTCTAACATATTCCGCGAATAAAAAGGAGTATGATTTGTTACAATGAAATTAATTGTTTTAAGGGGCTGAAATATGGAGATTTTGATAAAACTGATACTGGCCGTGGCTTGCGGCGGTATTATAGGATTGGAAAGGCAGAGAAGGGGGCAGTATGCGGGTTTTCGTACCCAGCTTCTAGTATGTTTGGGCGCATGTCTTTTTACGATACTATCCATCGAATTCAACAAACAGTACGGCAGTTTTGCTGATCCTGCAAGGATAGCTGCGCAGGTTGTTGTTGGCATAGGCTTTCTCGGCGCAGGAGCGATATTGCGTCATGAACATTATGTGCGCGGACTCACAACAGCCGCATCGATGTGGGCAGTAAGCGCTATAGGTCTTGCTATAGGTTTTGGCGCATTATGGCCTGCAGGCGTAGCAACATCTCTGGTATTGATAAACCTGATTATCTTTAAGGATATAGAAAGCATTATCACTCAAGACAGATATACTACACTCACATTCAGACTAAAAGGAATGGAACCTCTTGATCTGAGGGAGCTGTATACTGATAAGGCTCTTAAGCTTAGACAGGTGAAACTCTTTTTTCTCAAGGATCAGGATGTTGTTGAGCAGCACTTCACTATTCGTTATAAAGACTATGCCAAGCTGCTTGAGCTTGTGAATATGCTTAAAAACATGGACAGAGTCTCATATCTCCAGATCTCATGATTACTAATTGCCGCCTAAAAGGTTATCAAGAATGAAAAAAGCTGTAGTCGGAATGAGCGGGGGTGTTGACTCATCCTTTGCTGCATATATGCTCAAAGAAGCTGGGTACGATGTAACAGGCGTGAGCTTTGTTCTATATGAACCGGGATGTATGGATGGATGCGAGCCTTCTACTTGCTGTTCCATATCCAGTGTTAATGATGCTGCATCTGTATCTGCTTTGCTGGGCATTAAGCATAAGACGATAGATCTGAGAGATATATTCAGGTCTGAGGTGATAGAGCCTTTTGTTGCTTCATACTCAAAAGGAATGACTCCAAACCCATGTGTTTTGTGCAATATGAGGATAAAGTTTCCGCATCTTCTCAAATCCGCTCAGGAACTCGGAGCAGATATTATTTCAACAGGGCACTATGCTCAGGTTGAGCAGACAGCTCAAAAGTTAAGGATCTCTGATACAGAAGTGAGCTCAGCGCATCTGCTCAAAAAGGGTGTTGATGAAAAGAAGGATCAATCCTATGTTCTGTATGGTCTCACTAGTCAGGAGCTGTCAATGCTTAGACTTCCGCTTGGCAGCATGACAAAATCAGATGTCAGAAGGTGCGCTAATATGATTAATCTGCCTTCAGCATCAAGACCCGAAAGCCAGGAGATATGTTTTGTAGAGGGCAGGAGCTATCTTTGCCTGCTTGACGGAACAGCTGCAGAGGTCGAAGGGCCTATGATAAATGTTGCAACAGGCAAAGAGGTTGGCAGGCACAAAGGAATACATAGATACACCATAGGCCAGAGGAAGAGGCTAGGCGTGGCTTCTTTGGAGCCGCTGTTTGTGGTTAAGATAGACCCTGCTGAAAATAGAGTGTATGTTGGATCTCGCGAATCAGCGATGATGAGAGAGTTCAGCGTCAGCAGCATCAACTGGCTTATTGATATTTTAGCTGTGCAGGTGAGTGTTAGAGGTTACATAAGAGCAGCCGTAAAGGTGCGTTCTACAATGAAGGAGCAGCCGGCAACAATCGAACTCAAGAGCAATGGGTCAGCTGTGGTGGTTTTTGATGAGCCTCAATGGGCTCCTGCTCCTGGCCAGAGCGCAGTCTTCTATCATGAGGATATTGTACTCGGCGGAGGCGTAATAGATCTCTTCAGGTTTTAAATCCCGTTGTTCTTATGGTATTTTAAAAGATAAAAATCCGGGGTGTGCATATGAACGGAAAGGTAGTATCTATCAATATCAGCACGAAAAAAGGCATGAGAAAAACACCTGTGCAGGAAGTTTTGATAGCAGAAAATATGGGCATAGAGGGCGATGCACACGCATCATCCGAATGGCACAGACAGGTCAGCCTGCTGGCCATAGAGAGCATACAAAAGATGCAGGATAAGGGGCTTGATGTTAAGTCAGGAGATTTTGCTGAAAATATAACTACAGAGGGAATAGATCTTGTATCTCTACCTGTAGGCACAAACTTGAGAATAGGCAGGGATGTTGCTGCAGAGGTGAGCCAGATAGGCAAGGAGTGCCACAAGCGCTGCGCCATCTACTATCAAGCAGGAGATTGCGTTATGCCCAAAGAGGGTATATTCATAAAAATATTGAAGGGCGGCACAGTAAGGCAGGGCGATGCAATAGTTGTAGAAGGCCTTGGCCTGCAGGCTTAATGAGGATATAAATGATAACTGCTGCTATTATCACTTTGAGTGACAAGGGATCAAAAGGAGAGAGAAAGGACGGGAGCGGACCAGCGATAGCCGAGATTATAAAAAGGATAGATGCTGATGTGCTCCATTATGACATTCTGCCGGATGAACAGTCTCTCATAAAAGAAAAACTTCTCTGCTACTGCGGAAAGGTCGATATTATTTTCACAACCGGTGGTACAGGTCTGTCTCCAAGGGATGTCACGCCAGATGCCACTCTTGAGGTTATAGAGAAGCAGATCCCCGGCATTGAAGAGACAATGAGAATGGAAGGTCTCAGCAAGACCCGCAGGTCAATGCTCTCACGCGCGGTTGCGGGTTACAGAGGCAGCACGCTCATAATAAATCTGCCAGGAAGCCCTGCTGCTGTTAAGGAAAATCTTGAAGTCATCCTCGATGTGCTGCCTCATGCTGTGGCAAAGATAAAGGGCTCTCCTGAGGAGTGCGGCAGATGAAGGAGATGTTCGAGGCGTTTCCTTACGCCGGCGCTCTGATGGCAGGCATATTCTCTTTTCTTTCTCCATGCGTGCTGCCGCTTGTGCCTGCGTATGTATCTTACATAACAGGCATGTCGCTTGAAGAGCTTCAGAAGTCCAGAGGCTTTGGAGCAAGAATCGGCAAGACACTATCTTTTATTGCCGGTTTTTCGACTGTGTTTATCGCGCTTGGCGCTTCATCATCATTTATTGGCGCTTTTCTGATCCAGTATCTTGATCAGATGCGCATTGTAGGCGGCATAGTTGTAATAATATTGGGGCTTTTTGTCGCAGGGTTTGTGAAACTCGACTTTCTTATGAGAGAGCGCAGAATGAGCGTGAGCGACAGCCCGGCAGGATATATCGGAGCTTTTGTTATTGGGATGAGCTTTGCAGCAGGCTGGACACCATGCATAGGTCCTATACTCGGCACAATCCTCATATATGCAGGCAGCCAGGCATCAGCGCTCTACGGCCTAAAGCTGCTGGCTGTATATTCTTTAGGGCTTGCCCTGCCGTTTCTTGTTACAGCCTTGGCGCTCAACTTTTTTCTGAAGTACATTAAAGGTCTTACAAAATATATGCGCGGAATAATGATAGCAAGCGGAGTGATGCTTATAATATTCGGCATCCTGCTGCTCACAAACCAGGTGGCGCGTCTGGCAACAATGATCCCGAGCCTGGGCATAGATTTTTAAGGATGGTCAGATGAAAGAAAGGTATGAATCAAAAGATATTGAGCTGAAGTGGCAGCAGAGGTGGGCAGAGACAGGA
>CAZXUA010000284.1:0-4067 GCA_964643755.1 uncultured Desulfatiglans sp.
CAACTACAAGTAATTGGTAAAATTATCCTTATACCAAAGGACAAAATCACCGTGCCTCTAGGGTGATTTAATATTGACTTAAAACACCTGACTCAATATACTTCGCTCCTCAAAGTAAAAGGGAATTTTTACTTAATCAAGGAGGAGTAATAATGAGCGGCAAGGCGCAATTTGAAATGCTACTTTCACCTTTTTATATAGGCAAGATGCAGGTAAAGAACCGGATCATAAAGACTGCCGCGGAGATGAATACCCATGACCCTCTTGATGCCCACATGAACCAGAGGACTATCGACTATGTAGAGGCAGTGGCAAAAGGCGGCGCAGGAATGGTTATCCTCTGGAACGCCTACCTTGATTATCCCCTTGGCGCAAGGATGGCTGACGGGTTGCGCATTGACTCTGACGAATACATACCGGGCTTTATAAAACTGGCAGAGGCCGTTCATAAATATGACTGCAAACTATCTGTACAGATGATGCATGCAGGGCCATGGTGCCCTGCCTCCCTTGCCGGTCGCCCGCCCATTGCCGCATCGGTGATGCAAGAAGAGGTGTATGGTTCCTGGAGCGACGAAACAGCAGAGGCAACATTAAGTGAGATAGCTGATATTCAGGAGAAATTTGTAAAGGCAGGGGAGCGTTTAAAAAAGGCAGGGATTGATCACCTTGAGATACACTGCGGCACGCAGCACCTTGGCAACACCTTTATGTCACGTCACTGGAATAAACGTACTGATCAGTACGGTCCTCAAAGCGTTGAGAACAGGGCCAGGTTCATGGTTGAGATACTTCAGAAGATGAAGGCTCGCCTGGGTAGAGATTTTCCGATCGGCGTGCTTTATAATGCTGCTGAATATGGGATAGATGACGGCATAACAGCAGCCGAAGGTCAGGAGTTTGGTCGTCTGTTTGAAGCTGCGGGCGCTGATAATCTTCATCCCAAGGCGGATGGTATAGGCCCTTTGTATAGTCTTATCAACTGGCCGGAGGCGGTATGTTACCCTGAGGTGCCTGATCCACTTCCAAAAGAACTTGATGGAAGTAAGAGCGGTGCTGGTTTCTGGGTGCCCCTTGCTGCATTAGTCAAAAAGGCGGTTAAGATACCGGTAATTGCAACTGCAGGCATCAACGCTGAGATGGGAGAGAGGATTTTGCGCGAAGGCAAGGCGGACTTTATCGGCATGACAAGAACCCTTTTAGCAGACCCTGATCTACCAAACAAGGTAGCAGAAGGAAGGCTTGATGATATTGCCCCATGCACACGCTGCCTCTCCTGCATCGAGGCAATACACACAAATTATATACCGGGTGTTCCAGGTAAATCTTACTGCCGTATAAATGCATCGCTCGCAAAAGAGCGCGAATTCGAGATCAAGCCTGCCGAAAAGAAAAAAAGGGTTTTGGTAGTGGGAGGAGGTCCGGCAGGTATGGAGGCTGCAAGGGTAGCTGCCTTAAGGGGGCATGATGTAACACTCTATGAAAAGGAGCGTAAACTAGGCGGCTCAGTTCCTGTCGCAGCCACGATTAAGGGGCTTGATATTGAAGACCTTCCTGCCCTGGTTAGGTATCTTCACATCCAGATGGCCAAGCTTGGCGTTAGGATCAATCTTGGAAAAGAGGTAAACAGGGCGCTCATTGAAAAAATTAAGCCCGATGTGCTCATACTGGCAACAGGCGGGCTCTATTCCATACCTGATATACCTGGCATCAATTCACCAAAGGTGGTCAAGGCTTCTGACCTTAACCGCAGGCTCAAGATTTTTTTAAGATTCTTCAGTCCCAGGCTCCTCATATGGGCAACAAAATTATGGATGCCCATAGGTAAAAATGTCGTGATTATAGGTGGAGGCATACATGGGCTCCAGACAGCCGTGTTTCTAACCAAGCGCAGGAGAAGGGTAACAGTGGTTGAGACCGCAGAGAAGATGGGAAAGATGGTGATTGAGAATCATAAGGTTAGGCTATTCGGATGGCTTGCACAAAAGGGGGTGACCCTCTATCCCGGTGTTAAATATGAGGAGATAACAGACAGGGGGCTGACCATCACCACGAAAGAGGGAGAGAAAATGACCCTGGCTGCAGACACCATATTGCCTGCATTACCAATGGTGCCTGATACAGAGTTAATAAAAAGCCTTAAAGGCGCAGCGCCTGAAGTTTATCAGATTGGTGACTGCGGGGACCCTGCCCTGATTATTGATGCCATAGGGGATGGTTCACGCATCGGGAGGGAGATATAAGGTATAGGAGAAAGGGTTCCAGGGTTCGAGGGGTCAAGGTAAAAGCTCTGCTACAAATCATTGAAACCCCTTAATCTTGAATCTTGAATTTTGAATCTTGAATTTTAAATAGGAGACACATATATGACCCGTGAAGAATTTGATGTTTATTTGAAAAAGTTTAACAGCAGGGATTATGATGGTTTTCTTAAATATTTTGCTGATGATAATGAATTCGAATTATTACATATAGGCGGTTCCTTTAAGACCAGGGAATCAGTAAAAAAGTTTTATGCCTTCCTTCATAATTATATTAAAGAGAGTGTGATCATAGACCGTTTTGTCTCTGATGAAAATAATGTTGTGCTTGAAGTCAGAGTAAGGATTGAGGGGGTAAAGGAATTAACCGCTGAAGCAGTAGCAGCATCTGACTGGCCGAAACTCACACCACTAAAAGTCGGACAGGTAGCTGAGATTCCGCAGTTCATTCATTATCATCTGGAAAAGGGAAAATTTAAAAAGGTCGTTTGCGCGGAGCTGTAGATATGGAGCTTTCAGCGGTCAGCTATCAGCTTTCAGCCTTAAACCAGAAACCAATAATGATGACTGTATAAACGGTCAGACACGCAGGTCTGCCCCTACAAAAATAAATAATAAACCCATGACAATCACATATACACTGCAGGGGTGGGTCCCTGTGCCCACCCGATGATTTTCTATATTTTTGTAGGGGCAGACCTGCGTGTCTGACCGGTTTTCCTGTTTTTAATTTCTCACCCCAGCAACTCAAACACCTCATCACTAAGTCCAACCAGGGCATGCCCCTCGTCAATCACAATGCTTTTCAGATTTGGGACATATTTTGTTAACCTTTCATGAGATCTTTTTGTATCAATAAGCACATCATTTTTTGAACCGATATAGATGACCGGCATCTTTAAAGAAGAGAGTTCATCATCTGAAAAGAGGGGTATATTTCCATATCTGGGTTTGCAGTTACCTGCTGTCACATCAAAAAAAACACGCAATTCCTGTGATATCTCTCTGCCATTAAAAAGCTTCCTTAGTATCCTCTCCCTGCCCCATTTCCCCATAAAGGCATAAAAGAGGATTGACCATGCCTTTTTAACCGGAGCAAGCCCTGCTGGTGCCAGTAAAAAAAGTTTATTCACCCTTTCAGGGTAATCAATAGCAAAACGTAAGGAGGCCCAGCCACCAAGGCTGAGGCCTCCGACAAGAGCTCTATCAACTTTCAAATAATCCATACATTCCTTGATCCACTGTGAAAAATATGGCCCGTGCCAGCTGAACCTCTTGTCCTCACTGCCACCCGGGTCACCCGGGATATCAAGACAATAGGTCAGATATTTTTCATTTAGCCTTTTTATATCAGCCATCCATGTGGCAGAGTTGGACAATGCACCATGAATAAGGATCATGGGTGGATTTCTTTTATCTCCGCTTTTGATGCAAAGTGTTTTACCAAGAGAAGTTGGAATATAGATCTTTTCCATAGGTACAGGCCAATACTCAAGTATTGCATCATAATATTTCTTCAATGCATCCGGGTTCTTAATACACCCTGTTATTGCTGTGTCCCGATCTCTTTTCATTTTAACAATTCCTCCAGTATCTTAAGAATCTTACCTGTGAAGTCCAGTGTGCCCCATATGAGGATCTGTATCTTAAGCTCCTCCTCAAAATAGATTGCATCTATCCTGCATCTTCTATCCTGTTCATCTGCACCGCCTTTAATAGCAACCAATGAATTGCTGATCCTGATAAATTCATCAGATCGGAAGAGCGTCGTGTAGGGAAAGAGTGTAGGTTAGGGTGTTGGGGTGG
>CAZXUA010000285.1:0-4003 GCA_964643755.1 uncultured Desulfatiglans sp.
TGGCTTTTATTTAACGGGGCAGGCAGCCTTTTATGCAGGCAATTCAAGGTTACAGCCATATCCCTCTATTCACTGCTTATTCTCTTTATAGCAATCTGGCCATTTCCGCAGCTGATAATCATAAGACACATCAGGGATATCCTTATGCTGCACGGGGAATCCGCAGGGTTTTACCAGATACTTCTGTATGTGGGGATAACCACAGCTCCATATGCCCTGCTTACAGGATACATACTGCCCTGCTCCCTTGAGCTCATTAAGGCAAACTATCACGATTTTACATCCGGTGAACTGTATGTTACAGACAACATTGGCGACATCCTTGGTGGTGTTTTATTCAGTTTTATACTGGTTTATCGGTTTAACCCTTTTACAACCATAGCGCTGACATCTGGTATACTTATCCTCATATCCCTCTCTATGTTTATAAGATATAGGAAAAACCATCTGGCTGTTGTCTCCCTGATGATAATCGCCACATTCTATATCTATGCCCTGAATCAGGATTTTGAAAGGTCGACCCTTGCAGGCCAGTACGGGGATATCATGAAATACAAAGAGAGCCCTATGGGAAGGCTTGTTATAACAAAGGAGGCTGACCAGCACACCTTCTGGGAATCAGGCTCACCCCTCTATTCAACAGGCGATGTGCAGGGTAGCGAGGAAAAGATACATTACCCCATGAGCCAGTTTGAAGGCGAAATAGAGGATGTCCTCCTTGTATCAGGGGGCATAGGCGAGACGCTCTCTGAACTGGCAAAATACCGCCCGAAAAATATCGACTATGTTGAACTTGACCCGGCGCTCATAGATATGGCCAAGGCTGAGGGGCTTCTTATAACCCGGCCCGGGCTTAATATAATAGGTATAGATGGCAGGGCATGGCTCAAGCAAACACGAAAGAGATATGATGCAATCATCATTGACCTGCCCGACCCTGACACCTTTCAACTGAACCGGTTTTACACAGCGGAGTTCTTCAGGCTTACAAGGGAAAAGCTAAGTCAAAACGGTGTTCTTTCGTTCAGCGTTAATTCCTATGAAAACTATATAAGCGATATAATAAAGAAAAAAGTGTCATCAATATATAATACATTAACGCAGTACTATAAAAATGTAATCATCATACCGGGTGGAGCGGCATTCTTTATCTGCAGTGAGCACACCCTGAATTATGACATCCCTTCACTGCTTGGAAAAAGGTCAATAGAGACTGAATACATACAATATTATTATTATGGGAATGTGACTAATGACCGGATAAACCAGATCAGGGGCAGCATTGACTCAAAGGAGTATATGAATACGGATTTTGAACCAAGGCTCTTGAACATCGCCTATAATGAATGGTTTTCAAAGCATGGTTCATCCCCCACCATCTTTCTTTTTGCGGCAGGTTTGATTGGCATTATATATATCATATTCATGAAAAAGGAGGAGTTTATCCTCTTTTCATCAGGTATAGCCGCCATGTCGGCTGAGATGCTTGTTATATACTGCTTCCAGATCATATACGGGTATGTATATCTCAAGGTGGGGATCATTATTACCGCCTTCCTGTTCGGGCTCCTGCCCGGGGCTATTGCCGGTACCATATTTACCCAGAAAAAACGTTCCGAGCTTTTCTTTTCTGAATTTTTTATCATTTGCCTTCTGATATCTCTTTTTGTCTGGGTAAATTTTTTTAAAACAGACCTGCATCAGGCATGGTTCATACTCTACTCCATACTCTTTTCATTTTTCTGCGGGTTCCAGTTTCCTGTTGCAGCTGGTATAATAGGCGAAAAGATGAGCCCTGTTGCAGGGTGTATAGCGGCAGACCTTGCCGGTGCGGCGCTTGGGACGCTCTTTGCAGGCGCCTTTCTTGTGCCCCTTGCAGGGATACATGCCACAATAATTGCAGTGATAGCCCTAAAAATAATAAGCAGCATGTCACTGTTGTTCAGTAAAAAGATATAATATTTTTTAAAAAAGGCCTGTCATGGAAAGACTCTTTACCAGGAAGGAATTCATAAAAACAGTTTGCGCATGCACAGGGGCCACCCTCTTCTTTTTTGACCGGACATTTTCAGGAGCAGCCGAACAGGGGAACGGGAAAAGCATAAGGGGGACAGTCTTCAGGGGTGATGCCCCTGATAAACCGTGGAAATGGTCTATTGAGGCAAGATACTATGAGAAAAGGGGCAAGGATACAATCTGCCTCCTCTGCCCCAACCGATGTCATCTCAGGCCAGGCGACCGGAGTGTGTGCAGGTCAAGGGTCAACATAGATGGCAAATTATATTCCCTTGCATATGGAAACCCATGCTCCATCCATATAGACCCAGTAGAGAAGAAGCCTCTTAACCATTTTTTTCCCGGCTCTTCAGTCTTCTCTATTGCCGCAACAGGCTGCAATTTAAGGTGCCTTAACTGCCAGAACTGGGAGATATCGCAGAAAAGGCCCGAGGATGTTGCCCACAGCGAACTCTTTCCGGCTGATGTTGTGGCATCGGCAAAAAAGAGCAATGCACCCTCAATAGCATATACCTATTCTGAGGCGATAACCTATTATGAGTATGTGTTTGACACAGCCAGACTTGCAAGACAGGCAGGGATAAAGAGTATCCTTGTTTCAAACGGATATATAAATGATAAACCGCTGATTGAACTCGCCCCTTTTATTGACGGGGCAAACATAAATTTAAAATCCTTTGATAATGATATCTATATGGTCTTAAATGGCGGCACCCTTGCCCCTGTCTTAAATACCTTTAAGAGGCTCAGGGAGGCTAACGTCTGGTTTGAGATCACAACCCTCGTGGTGCCCACCTATATTGATGACACTGACATGATAAAAAGGATGTGCGGATGGATATTAAAGGAGCTGGGGACTGATTACCCCCTCCATTTTTCAAGGTTCTTTCCCAATTACAGGCTTAACAGACTACCCCCCACGCCTGTTTCGCAGCTTGAGGAGTTCAGGAACCTGGCAAAAAAAGAGGGGCTCCACTATGTTTACCTCGGCAATGTGCCGGCACATGAAGGGAGCAACACCTACTGCCATAACTGTGGTAAACTGTTAATTGAACGGGCAGGATACACCATCGCCAAAATGAATATTGCAAATAGTAAATGCATTCACTGCGGCACACTGATACCTGGGCGTTGGGCTGCATAGGTAAGGGATAGAGAAAGCACAAAAAGTTATTTACCACGGAGAGCACGGAGGACACGGAGGTTTTAATAAAAAGTTTCTCCGCATCATCCATGCTCCGAGGTAAAAATTCTCTATCCCTGTAGGGGCGGAACTGTGTATCCGCCCGGTACCTGTACCTGTGTGTCCGCCTGTTATTTAGAAGGCACGTATTAATGTAACATGATGCCGTTTATCATTGCCGTTTCGTTAGAAAATTTTATCTTTTAATTAAAAAAATAGTTAGTAAATATCTACAGGGTTGACTAAACAGGGGCAATAGCTTTATCATGACCTTGAGCCTCAGCGCTATTGTGACGGCTTTTTTATAATCGGAATTATTTGCAGGTATTTTAAAATGCAGCTCAAAGGGCATTTATCCTTTTTGTTTAAAACCCTTACGGTAGTCTTTTTATTTTCCATACCAGCCTTTGCAAACTGGCAGATAGACGCCAGAGACTTCTACGAGTGGCTATGTTCAAAACATATATCTCAGGCCTGTAATCACCAGGGCAGATATTCATATCTGGGTAATTACAAAACCAAGCAGGAATGTGAGAATGCAAGGTATAGCTCTTGCGGCGGCGGAGGCGATACGGCCTGTATGAACAGGAGCCGGTGTGTAGGCCAGGATGAAGAGGAAGGTTCAATTTCAACAGAAGAGAATAAAAAGGCACAGGAGGATCAGGAATTTGCCAAAATGAAAATGGAGATAGAGGATGGTCTAAACCATTACCAGAACAGCTCTGAGGAGTTCAGAAACAGGGTTGCACAAGAAAGGAGATCGGAAGAGCACACGTCTGAACTCCAGTCACCGCTCATTATCTC
>CAZXUA010000286.1:0-3988 GCA_964643755.1 uncultured Desulfatiglans sp.
ATATCTACACCATATCCTACACTCTTTCCCTACACGACGCTCTTCCGATCTGTGCAAATAAGATGGCACTATTACTGCAATTCACTGGCACATGCTTGGTATCAGAAACCCTGCAATGGACAAGACCCATGAAAGTACAAAGATCCCGAACATCCTGGGCACACAGGAATGGGCACTAATTAATAAGGGTCACTCCATGTGCATCAGGCACGGGGCACACTGCTGTGTCCCCCAGAATGTGATGTTTGATCGTGTCTCAGCGGAACTGGGGCTTGACCCGACTGATGTTGCACTTAAGAATGACGGCTGCAAAGGCCATGACTGGGACTGGGTTACAAGATATCAGAAGGAGAACAGCTTCCCACAGAGGTGGAGCCTCAAGGAGGTAATTAATAAGGGTAAAAAGGCTATTGAGTGGGATAAGAGGTGGCACAAGCCCGGCACTAAAAGGCTTGCTAATGGAAAGATGCATGGTCTGGGATTCGTTCACATAAACGAATGGCACTGGCATGCGCCAATACCGGGGATATCCTATGCCTGCCTGACATTACGTAGCGGCAAGGTTGCCATAATAGGCATGCGCTGTGATATGGGGGTAGACACAGAGTCAGGGGCACGTATGAGTGTTGCCTCTGAGATAGGGCTCAAGTATGAAGACACTGTCATGCTGGAGCGTCGTTCAGACAACAGCAATTTCCATCTATGGCAGCAGGGCGGTTCCTTTGGAACAGGCTACATCACAACCCAGCTTATTCTTGCGGCAAGGGAGCTGAGACAGAAGATACTGGAATACGCTGTAAAACCAAAACAGGGATTATATACCAGCCCGGCAAGACCTCCGATGTTTCCCCACCTTACATCGGATGATCTGGATATCCGTGACAGCATGGTTTTTGAAAAGAAAAACCCGACAAACAGGAAGACTATAAGAGAGGTGGCGGATGAGTTCTGGGCGCTTGACCCACCGATTTTTCATCCTCCGGCAGGAACATTATATGGGCTTACCATGGATGGAAAGCCCCATCCTGATCTCTATGCAATGGCAAGGCAGGCCCATTTTATAGAGGTTGAGGTGGATACTGAGACCGGAATGGTTGATATTACACAGGTTGTATGTGTAAACGATGTGGGGCACCTTTTCAATCCTAAAGGTGCAGAGGCACAGCAGTATGGAGGCTCCATTATGGGCCTTGGCAGGAGTCTCACAGAGGAGCATGTCTTTTGTCCAAAAACCGGGGTGCCGCTTAATTATGACCTGATCGGTTATCACATAGGGACTATGAATGACTATCCGCAGGTCAAATCTCTTTTTAACGAGAGCCATCTGGGTTATGCAGCCTATGGGACCTATGGAATAGGTGAAAATATTGGTGCAGCCCTTTCAGGAGTAACAGCAGGTGCCATCTATAATGCGACCGGAAAATGGGTGCTGGATTATCCCACAACACCTGAGAGGGTCTTAAAGGCGCTGGGGAAGATTTAAAGAACGATTGCGATTTCGATTTGGATTTCGAAAAATAGGTGAAACCGGTATCCGGGTTTAATTCGAAATCGAAATCGACGGGTTCATCTAAATCGATTTAGGATTGCGATTTCGATAAAGGATAAAATCTCCACCCATAAAAAATGGGATATTATTCCTGATTGTATGACAATCGATTAAATGTCGCCCCTACGGGGCTTGTGTTTTTTTGATAATGTGTTTTCTATTAACATACCACCCCTTCGGGGTTAAAAAAACATTACCTGATCCTTTTGTATTAACAAAAACATAGATGTGAAATGTCAGCCATTATTTATTGCCACCTCTATGGACTACAATAACAGCACCATTAGCGCGGCATATTAATAGCATTTTGTATGCGTTTTTTATCAGCCCCATCGGGGCGACATGTTATACACCATTTATATAGCCTTATAAGTGTAAATGCGAATCCAAAGGCAAAAATATGGCATTTAAAAGATAGTTATGTTTGACAGCCTGTGCAGGTTCCCCATATAATCCCGCAAACTATTTACCCTGTTATTTCAGGTGTTATTATAAGGAGTGATTTATGGGATTTAATATACTGGATCTCTTTTTACCAAGGGAAACCAAATTTTTTACATATATGAGTGATCAGGTAGATTGTTTTTATGAGGCAGCACTGGTTTTTAAGGAGATGGTCTATCACATAGAAGAACTGAATGATGATGAGATCAGAAAGAAATGGATTGTGATCAAGGATTGTGAACTGCGCGGAGATAATATCGAAAGGAGAATTATTGATGAATTGGAAAACACCTTTATCACCCCCATTGACCGTGAAGATATACATAGCCTTGCTATAAACAGTGACCGGACAATTGATATATTAAACACATGTCATTGCCGGAGCTATTATTGGTGTGGGTACTGTGGAGAACGCAAAAGATCTGAGATGGATCACGGCCCGGAAGATTATCCTGGCATGGATTATTACAATTCCGGCTTCAGCAATTTTATCAGGAATAACATACCACCTTTTAACCCTGTTTAAAAAGATGCTCTAACCGGTTAAATACTAGAAATTGATTTTATAAAGGTGTTTATGGGAAACATTGAATTATCTGTACCATACAATAATGATCCTGATACACTCCCAGAGGTTTTTAAGTGGAAGGAATTTAATAATAACCGTATAAGAGAGATATATCTTTCAGGCCCTCAGGAATATGCCGGTTCAGGCAGGATATCCAAAGCTCAAACATTTGATGATTTTACCGATGTAGTTAAAAGGGTACATAATGAAGGCATACGCGTTAACCTGCTCATGAACTCTGTATGTGAAGGGGCAGAGTGGTACTCATCCAATGTGCTGAATGCTACTATGAATTACCTGGTGCGTGTTTTAAACGATCATGGCATTGAGGCCATTACCATCGCAAACCCAATGTATGTAAGGGAGGTAAGAAAGAGGTTCCCTCATGTAGAAATATGCTCCTCTGTGCTTGCCGATATTGACTCTATTGATAAGGCCATGATCTATAAAAAGGCAGGCGCTGATTCTTTTACGCCTGATGTAAACATCAACCGCAATCTCAGAATGCTGAAAAAGATCAAAGAAAAGACGGGTCTTGAAATAAAACTCATGGTAAACGAGGGTTGCCTGTTTAAATGCCCTTTCAGAAAATTTCATTTCAACTATATCTCCCACAGGTCAAGAAACCCTGGTGTGGATGGTCTGAAAGGAGAGGATAATGTGTTCAGCCTGAACTGCATACAGGTTTCAAAGAGTGATCCTTCACAACTGATCAAGTCAGGATGGATTAGGCCTGAAGACCTCGAAAAATATGGAGAGATTTCAAATTTTTTCAAGCTTGTGGGCAGAACAAGTTCCAGGAATATGATCTGCCGCTCTCTTAAGGCTTATATGGGGCAGAAATGGGATGGAGACCTGCTGGAGCTTATGGCAGGTAACCTCTATTCATGCGGTATGAGTAACCTCCTGCATCTGGATAATCCCAGCCTTGACGTTGAAGGATTCTTTGAAAAGGTTACATCATGCGATCATGAATGTATTGACTGCAATTATTGCGGTGAGCTCGCAGTAAGGCTGATAAAACGCGGGGTACTTACCAGTGAAAAGGCAAAGGATATGGGGCTGGAAAAATTATGAACCATTATTATAGGTTAATATGTTTCTTACCTTTGGCGGTTTAATTATGAAATGAACAACATGGCGCAGGATGCAAGGCTCAAGGCGCACCAAAAATCATAAAATGATTTTTGCCTTGACACAAAACCCATCTTTTAATACTTTTCGATGCCAAACCAATGTCATATTTTTTTAACCGGTCATTTTTATGCAACTATCGCAGCGGCAAAAAGCCTGTGCCCTTGCTATTCAGACGAGGACTCTAAATATAGCCTCTTCTATTGCTGATATGACTTGCTGTGTGTGACATTAAACCGTTTTAAAAGATCGGAAGAGCACACGTCTGAACTCCAGTCACCGCTCATTATCTC
>CAZXUA010000287.1:0-3944 GCA_964643755.1 uncultured Desulfatiglans sp.
ACCACCCTATCCTACACTCTTTCCCTACACGACGCTCTTCCGATCTCATGCAAAGATCATCCTGAACGCATCTATTGCGAGAAAGGCAAGCAGTGTACCGCTGGGTTTTGACAGAATAGATTATCCTGAGGTTGATCCCCCTGAATGGAACAAATTCTCCACCATTAAGCTTGAAAACGATAAGATAAAGATCGATTACAAGCCGCAGAATTTCTGGGGGAACATGAAGGAGCAGTATGAGAAGCATAACCCTGATTATGAGGGGGTGTATAAGAAATAAAGGTTTAAGGTCCAGGGTTTAAGGGGTCGAGATTAAAAATTTGAAATTTGAAATTTCAGATTTGAAATAATCAGGGGTTCGGAGTTTACTGCATCAGTTTACTCCGAACCCCAGTAATCCTTGAATCCTAATAATTTCAAATCTTAGATTTCAAACCTTGAATCTTGCCTGTCCTGGCATAGCCTTGGCGACGCCGGAAATTTTGAATCTTGAATCTTGATTTTTCAATCAAAATATCCTTTCCCTTATCCGCCATTTTCTAGTATTGTGCCAGCCACAAAAGGTCAGATTAATGTTTAACAAGATGTGGTTTATATGGAAGAAAACAGATTTAATAAAAGTGTTCTGGACACAGACAGGATAGGTCATTTACTCATAAAATTATCCATGCCGGTATTTTTCGGCATGTTTGTTCAATCATTATATAATGTAATAAGCGCAATTTTCATAGGAAGGTATGTAGGCCATCTGGGCATGGCAGCCCTGTCCATTGCCTTTCCACTTCAGATGATAGGTTTCGGGCTTGGCACCATGTCAGGCATAGGGGGCATGTCGCTTATCTCCCGGTTTCTCGGGGCAAACAAGCATGAAAACGCTGAAAAGTCCCTTGGTAATGGGATTATCCTGGCCGTTATTCTGAGCTGCCTCGCCATAATCGGCCTGATGCCCTTTTTAAATTTCTGGCTCACTATAATGGGTGCATCGGAAAATGTGCTGCCCTATGCACGTGAATACATGATCTATATTATTATCAGCATGATATTCGCTATCATAGGCACATCACTCATGAACTATACAAGGGCAGAGGGCAACGCTAAGGTAAGCATGGTTGCCATGATAGCAGGGGCAATTATAGATATTGTCTTCTGTTACATATTTATAGTGCGTATGCAGATGGGTGTTAAGGGGGCAGGTATTGCCACTATCATTGCCCAGTTATTTTCCATGCTCTATCTGTTAAACTATTACAGGTCAGGTAAAAATTATCTCAAGATCAGGGTTGCCAATTTTACACCTGACATAAAGATCATGAAGGAGATGACAGCTATAGGCTCAGGCGCATTCATACAGATGTTTGCAAGCAGCCTTGCTGCAATGATACTCTTCAAGATGGCCTCAACCTATGGCGGGGATTATGCCCTTGGCGCCTTTGGCATTGCACAAAGAATTCTCATGTTCATCACCATGCCGGGGATGGTAATAAGCCAGGGGGTTCAGCCAATACTTGGCTTTAACTACGGGGCAAAACGTTTCAGGCTTGTAATAAGATCTATGAACCTTGCACTGGCCTGGGCTTTTATTCTCAGCACAGCTGGCTTTCTTCTTGTGTATTTTACCCCGGGCCCGTTTATACGAATCTTTACTGATGACCCTGAACTAATAAGCATGAGTATAGCAACAAACAGATATATGTTTCTGGCCCTTCCGCTTTTAGGGCCTCTCCATATAGGCACCATGATATTTCAGGCAATAGGCAGGGCAAAGCAGGCATTTATCACAGCATTTGGCAGACCGGTCATATTCCTTATACCTTCTGCCCTTTTATGGACACACCTGTTTAAGCTCAAAGGGGTATGGCTTGCATTCCCTTCAGCAGATGTGCTGTCATTTATTCTGGTTGGCTTACTTATGATACCGATACTCAGGGAGTTCAGAAAAGGAATTACCCAGAATGAATTATCCAGACCTTAATGAAAAGCAGTCCGGGCATATTGATCAGGATATATATAAAAGGTATAAGGTTTAAGGTTTGTGGTATACGGTTTGAGGTTTGAGGAAAAAGATATGACGCAGTTTGGATATGCAGGTAATATCCTTAAAATTAACCTGACAGACAGAAGCATTACCAGGCTTGAAACAGCAGGGTATTCAGACAGGTTTATTGGAGGCAGAGGCATAGCAACAAAGCTTTTTTGGGACTTTGTTAAACCTGAAACAAAGGCATTTGATCCTGATAACTGCCTGATCTGCACCACAGGGCCTGTAGCAGGTTTTACAGGGTTTGCCGGCTCAAGATGGCAGATCTGCGGTAAATCGCCACAGGGAGACAGGGAGACATTTTCATATTCCAATCTGGGCGGGAGATGGGGTATTACCCTTAAATACGCAGGGTATGACGGCCTTGTAATACAGGGGAAAGCTGAAAAGCCGGTTTATATAGTAATCAAGGAAAATTCAGTAGAGATAAAGGATGCCTCACGCTTCTGGGGTATGTCAGCCTTTGAGTCTACTGATGCGCTCAAGGCTGAACATGGAAAGGATTTCAGCATCCTTACAATGGGTAAAGCCGCAGAAAATCTTGTAGTCTTTGCCACGATACTGGCGGAAGACGGCTCTTCAGGCTCCGCAGGGCTTGGGGCTGTGATGGGTTCAAAGCTGCTTAAGGCCGTTATAGTTGAAGGTGATAAAAGACCTGTAGCAGCCAACCCTGATAAACTAAAAATCCTGGCAAGACAAATTCGAGAGATTCATAAAATAGCGGATCATGACGAAGGGATGTGGCGGATAAATGACTCCTTTAAAAAACATATTTGCCTCGGGTGCGGTGTAGGCTGCGGCCGTTATATATATCCATATTCAAATGGCAATAAATACAAGTCCCTGTGTCAGGCAATGATGTTTTATTTTAAACCGGTTATTGAATATAACAAAGGAAAGGACAACAGTGAAACGCGCATGCTGGCTGCAAGGCTGTGTGACAATTACGGGCTTGACACATCTGTAATGCATGGTATGGTTGACTGGCTCTCATACTGTTACAGGGATGGCACCCTTACTGAAGAGGAGACCGGACTTCCCCTTTCAAAGATGGGGACACCTGAATTCATAGAAATACTTACAGCAAAGATTGCCTCAAGAGAAGGTTTCGGTGATCTGCTTGCAAAAGGCACCATAGAGGCCGCAGAGGCTATAGGCGAGGCTGCAAAAAAACATTTGGGGTACTGTGTCGCTACCAGGAACAGTGAAACAAAGGATTATGACCCGCGTCTCATCCCTGCAAACGCACTCATATATGCCATGGAGCCGAGAAGACCTATCCAGACACTGCATGAACCTGTGTCATATCTTTTCAAGTGGGTGGCATGGGCGAGCAAGAGAGAGAATGCATTTTTTTCGAGCGAATCTTTCCGCAGGTTTGCAAAACGTATCTGGGGAAGTGAAGCTGCTGCTGATTTTACTACAATGGAAGGAAAGGCGCTTGCATCAAAAAAGGCCCTGGACAGGGCCTATGTAAAGGAAAGCCTGATCCTGTGTGACCTGAGCTGGATGGCAATATGGCAGGACTACTTTACCAGAAACATGGATGAACCTGCCCTTGAATGGCAGATATTTTCCGCTGTAACAGGCATAGATGTGGATGAGGAAGGCCTGAACAGGCTTGGTGAAAGGAATGTCAACATGCAGAGGGCGGTCCTTTTAAGAGATGGATGGGATGGAAGAAATGATGATAAAATAATGGACTATTATTTTACCCAGCCGCTTAAAAAAAGGGAACTCTTCTGCGATCCGGAATGTATTGTGCCCGGGAAAGGGGGCAATATAGCATCCGTAGAAGGAAGAATGTTTGATCCACATGCATTTGAAAAATTAAAGGATGAATACTATGAACTGCGCGGCTGGGATGTGGAAACCGGAGTGCCCTTGCCGGAAACCTTACAACGGC
>CAZXUA010000288.1:0-3824 GCA_964643755.1 uncultured Desulfatiglans sp.
TACCATGTAGTGTAATTATATCCAACTTCTGAGACATGAATTCTGAAACGGTGCGCCACGGAGAGCACGGAGTAAAAATTAAAAGTTAATATCTCCGTGCTCTCCGTGTCCTCTGTGATTAAATATAACAATATATATCATATTTCACTTTATTTATAAGAGAGTAATTATAGAGTCCAGGTGCAACTTTATCCTTTTATTCCCTGAGTTTGTAACCGCTTTTAAGAAGCATAAGCCCTGCAATGCTTATCAGGATAAAAAACAGGGTTGTTATGACAAGGCTCAGCAAGGGGTTTGTGTCTGATACCCCAAGGAATGCATATCTGAAACCATCCACCATGTAAAAGAACGGATTATAATAGGATACCTGTTTCCAGAATGCAGGCAGCGTGTGTATTGAGAAAAAAACACCGCTCAAAAAGGATAATGGTAGTATGACAAAATTCTGAAAGGCTGCAATATGGTCCCATTTTTCTGAACATACCGCACCCATAAGCCCGAGCGCCCCAAGTATGCCGCAACCTAAAAAACTGAATGCAAGCGTCAGGGGGATGTTATGTATCCACACTGTTTCAAAAAAGAAGGCTGTTATCCATACACCCGCGCCAACGAATATTCCCCTCACAACACATGCTGCAATATAGGCGATATAAATCTCCAGATTTGATAAAGGGGCAAGCAGCATAAAGACGATATTTCTGTTCATCTTTGACTGGAACAGGCTGGATGAGCTGTTTGCAAAGGCATTCTGGAGCATTGACATGATAATGAGCCCCGGAATAAGAAATGTTACATAATGAACGCCTTTATATACCTCAAGCCTCTCTGAGAGCACTGAGGAAAATACAAGGAGATAGAGCAGTACTGTTACCACAGGGGTCAGTATGGTCTGTACGGATACCTTCAGGAACCTCCATACCTCTTTCCAGAAGAGTGTAAATATCCCGCCCCGGTTAACCATTTTCAGCACCTGTCAGTTCCATGAACACCTCTTCAAGTCCCGGTTCTTTTGTCTGAAGGTCAATCAGCTTTACACCGGCCATGCGCAGTTCCTCTATGATCGCCCCGATTTTATCATTCTCTTTATGCAGCTTCAGACAGATGTCACCGTTTTCACATGAGATAATCTTTTCCTTTATTCTTTCAGGTATATCCTTTGAACTCTGTTCGGATAATGTCAGATTAAGGAGCCTGTATGGATATCTGTTTAAGAGCCTCTCCTTTTCCTCGACTGCCTTGAGTTTTCCATGGTGGAGTATCCCGATCATGTCACAGTTAGTCTCAGCCTCTTCAAGGTAGTGTGTTGTAAGAATAATGGTCTGCCCCTTTTTATTGAGGTCGCGGAAATAGTTCCAGAGGCTTTTTCTGAGTTCTACATCCACACCTGCTGTGGGCTCATCAAGGACTACAACCTCTGGTTTATGGACAAGGGCCTGTGCTATAATGAGACGACGCTTCATGCCGCCGGAGAGGTTTCCTATGTTTTCCTTTGCCTTGTCAGATAGATCAAGATGAAATAGTATCTCCTCTATCCATGCATAGTTGGATGAACCGAGGCCAAAGTAACCCGATTGCAGCCTGAGCATCTCCCTCACAGAAAAGAAGGGGTCATATGCGAGTTCCTGTGGCACTACGCCGAGGGTCTCTCTGGCCTTTCTCCAATTATGCCTTACATTATAGCCCTTTACCTCAATATAGCCTTTGGATGCCTTTGTGAGGCCTGCCATTATATTGATAAGTGTGGATTTGCCAGCGCCATTTGGCCCAAGCAGCCCGAAGAAACTGCCCTGTTCTATTTGAAAATCTATATTGTCAAGCGCCTTCAGACTCCCGTAAAGCTTGGAAACGCCTGAAACCTTCACAGCCGGTAACATTCCTCTAGTTACTCCTTTAATTTAAAAGTATGGAAGTTTAGTAAAGATATTAACCACAGGCAACAGGAAAATAAAGAAAGGGTTCAAGGGTTCGAGGGTATCTTATAAAACCATCTTTTTCACTTGAACCCTTTATCCCTAGACCCCTTGAACCCTTTATTCTTTTTTTATCATTTCCTTCTTTCAATCTTAACATATCTATGGTAATGTGCGATCCTGGTTTTACAGGGATATAAAATTCAGGAGATATAAATGGCTGATATTAAATATAAAAGTGTACCATTAAATGAAGCGGTAGGCATGATGCTTGGGCATGATCTTACCCAGATCATCCCCGGGGAGTTCAAGGGCGCAGCCTTTAAAAAGGGTCATATAATAAAGGAGGAGGATGTAGCCAGGCTCCTTGATATGGGTAAGATGAATATCTATGTACTTGATCCAAAAGAGGGTTTCATACACGAAAATGAGGCAGCAGAGCGCATAGCAAAGGCCGCATCAGGAAGGGGTATCAGGCTTACAGAACCTGTTGAGGGCAGGATCAATTTCATATCAACCGGTACAGGGCTGTTAAAGGTAAATAAGGAGGCGCTTCTAAAAATAAATTCGGTTGAGGATATCACCTTTGCCACCATCCACGGAAACCAGATAGTCAAACCGGATACAGCCATGGCAGGCACGCGGATCATTCCTATTGCCACACATGAAAAGAACATAGAAGAGGTTGAACGTATATGCAGGGAATACTATCCTGTTGTTGATGTTAAACCCTTCAGACCTCTCAAGGTTGGTGTTATTACAACCGGGAGCGAGGTCTTTTCCGGCAGGATAAAGGACAAATTCGGTCCGGTGCTAAAAGACAAATTTAAGAAGATGGATTGCGAGGTAATAAAACAGGTCTTTGTCTCTGATGATGTGGAAAAGACAGTCGCCTCAATTCATGAATTGATAAAAGAGGGGGCAGAGCTTATTGCCCTGACAGGCGGAATGTCTGTTGACCCTGACGACCAGACCCCTTTAAGCATCAGGAAATCAGGCGCAAGGGTCATTACATATGGTGCGCCCGTATACCCTGGCGCCATGTTTATGCTTGGATATATCGGGGATATCCCTGTTGTGGGGCTGCCCGGTTGTGTTATGTATTACAGGGCAAGCATATTTGAACTTATCCTGCCGCTAGTCATAGCTGGTGAAAAGGTAACAAAGGAGTATATCTCATCCTTGGGTCATGGCGGATACTGTTCAAGCTGTAAAGAGTGCAGGTATCCTGTATGCGGGTTTGGGAAACAGTAGAAAGGTCAGGCTGATCTAACAGGGAAGGAGATTATTATTTTAAGTATATTCTCTCCTATTTTAATGAGGTTTATCTTCCCGCCATGCCTGTGGATTATGATCTTTGAGAGTGGGAGATCCAGAACGCTCTCCTCCAGCTTCTGCTCAATATGAGGGAAAAAGAACTGCTCTATATCGGCATTTGACATGTGCATAAAGGCGTTTGTGATGGTTACCACCACCTCATCATCCCTGAAGGCGGTTGAAACTGAAATGTTTTCATCCTGAGGTGATGAAATTATTGAGTGTTTTATAATATTGGTTACTGCCTGGCACAGAATCTTGTGATCCGCCTCTATATCTGGAATATTGGATTCAAGGTCTGTAACTATTTCAATATCTCTTGATTCAAGTAGCCTGTCAAGTTCTGAAATTGCCTCCAAGATAAGCTCGTTGATATTTACCTTTGATAGTGTCAATTCAAATGGGGTTATGGTGGATAAGAGGCCGGTCACAAATATCTCAAGTTTTGCAACCTCTTCAACTATTATTATTGAAAGGCGTTTATTGGGGTCATCATCCTTCATGGCATCCCTGAGCCTTCTCGCAAACCCGCCGGCAATGCTTAAGGGGTTTCTTATCTCATTTGCCATCCTTGCAGATATCTCGCCCAGTGTCCGT
>CAZXUA010000289.1:0-3820 GCA_964643755.1 uncultured Desulfatiglans sp.
TATTTCATTTTTATTAACTTTTTCCCCTGCAATTCCCTAACCGGAATTTACTGATGCCAATTATATTTTGTGCATATTTTGATCAATTTTTTTAAAAATAACTTGATTTTAATTTTGGTTCAATTTAGAATTAATTCAACGCTTGAAATAATATGTAGGGGCTTTGGCATATATTTAAGCTATGATTTACCGATTTATGGTTTTTGTTTTACGGATTTTCTCGCCGGGTAGCAGTTGAGATTTTTCTGTGACTACCAGTTTTTCAGCAAATCATTGCTTTCCAAATTTAAGAACAGGTGATCAGTATTTTTAAAAAATTATACTGGCGCAATGGGCGAGGTGAGCCAACTTTTTGGCTAACTTTCAGGCTTTTTTTAAAGAGATGGGCCTTTCAGGTGAAGGCAATATTTTCAGGGGACTTTTGAAAATAGAATATTCACCTTTTTTACTATTAATTTTTTTGGAGGATTTAAATGAGCAGTAGAATTGGTTTATGTTGTAAAAACTGGTATCTTAGTTGCTTCATGCTGTTGGCGTTATTTATCTTCAGCACAGCAACCCCACTCTTTGCAGCAGATGAGAAAGAGGGAGACGAAGAGGAGTTCATGCTGGAAGAGATTACTGTAACGGCTGAAAAGAGGGAAGCACAACTGCAGAAGGTTCCGATGGATATTTCTGTTGTAAGACCCGATGATATGGAGCGTCTTGATATCCGCGAAATGACAGACCTTGACAAGATGATGCCGGATGTGGACATCAAGAGTCAAAGGGGTGGTGAGGTTGTTATTGAACTGCGAGATGTTGAACCAGGGATGTATACTAACCCCAGCGCTGAGACAACTGTTGCAGTGCATGTAGACGGTGTTCAATTAACTAGATCAGATGGTCTTGAAGGAAAGATCTATGACCTTGAGCGTGTTGAAACCCTTAAAGGCCCCCAGGGCACTCTTTATGGAAGAGGTTCTACCGCAGGCAGTATGAACCTGGTGAGCAAAAAACCTGACATAGGTGAGTTTGGCGGCAATATAACAGTGGAGTATGGAAGCTACGACCGACGTCGTGTTGAAGGCGCCTTGAACATTCCTGCTACTGACGCGCTTGCATTTCGTTTGTCTGGCCGCTCTCTTACCCGTGACGGCTTCGATGACCTGAATTTATCCAATCAGGATTCATGGGGTTTTCGTGGGTCAATGAGGTGGGAGCCTACAGATAGTCAGTCTCTTGTTGTTGCAATCGATACAGATAGGACACAAAACAAAATGGGCGATAGTAATGGCCTATATTACACTACCTTTGGCAATGTTCAAATAGTGGAAAATACAGCTATCACAGACCCGACAAGCCCGGATTATGACCCAAAGATGGCCCCATATGCAATGGGAGGTCCTGTGCGCTCACCATATAAATTAGGCTGGTACCAGGGAAGCTCTGAAAAACAGTTTTACGATAGTAAGTCATGGGGTATTAATGCAACATATGACAATGAGCTTGATTTTGCATACCTTACTGTACAGTATGGTTATCGCTCATCAGAAAGCAACAGAAGCTATACTATGACTGAGGCGCCTTCTTTACAGCCTCTTGGATCATACGAACGTGAGATGCCTATGCCATATGCTACCTATAACCCGGCAACAGGCGTATATTCTCCTGCCGGATCATACAGATTCGGTGTTGATTATGCATATGCCCCAATAGGGACATCACCTGTTGCAGATGGTTACACCCTCTTTCTCGGTAGAAATTATGATAGAGATGCCGAGGGGGCATTACCTGTAACACAGTTAGTACTTATGCCGGGGCAGTATACAGATGCTCAGGTAACAAGAGCAACTACATTATCCAGATCATTCAGTATAGAGCCTCGTCTGGCATCCAAGGCCAATGTAGCGGGTGGAGACAAGTATGAGTGGATAGCCGGCGCCCTTTATATGCAGGACGACGTTACTGAATTAATAAGTATATTTGAAAACGGCATGGTTGACGTTCACCTCGATGAAATAGCCCTTTTTGGTCAGGGATCATGGGCTCCCTTTGCCAGGATCAACTTCACCGGTGGTTACAGGTATACATGGGATGAAAAGTCCTTTCTTGGTGGAACTATTAATGGCGGTTATGCTGATCCTGCCAATTTCTGGTATCAGGTTGAGAAGGAAGTTGATCCTGCAACATATAACTCAGCGACAAGTAAATGGTCTTACGCAACCTATAAGGCAAATATTTCATGGCAGGCAACCGATGACATTATGCCATATGTTCAGTATTCATTTGGAAAAAAGACAGGTAATGTTGACAGGCAGATGGGCACACCTGTAGCGCCTGAAGAGCTTGACGCATATGAAGCAGGTGTCAAGACCAGGTTGTTTAACGGCACAGTACAGATCAATGCCACTGGCTATCTTTATGATACTGCTAACGCCAACGAGTATGTTACTGTTTATGACTGTGCCAATGGAGTTCAGGCAGATCACCCTGCAGATTATCCGAACCCTCAACCAGGTGTATGCGCAGCTATTAACCCAAATGCCCCAGCACAGGATGTTGATTATACCTTTGATGGTGAAAAAAGGAATAGATACACTGTACTCAATGTTGGATCAGCAAGACAAAAGGGCGTTAATATTAATGCCACATGGTTGGTAACAGCTAATGATGTCTTCACTCTTACAGGTTCATATTCCAGCAACAGGCGTAAGGAATACAGTGTTGCACAGGCAATGATAGAATATGCGGCTAAAATGGGCTGGAGCTATCCTGAATCAGCTCTTCAGGCTGCATATGCAGAAGAAGATAGCAGGAATGGCGCAAGATTTGGTGGTGGTTTAAAAGGTAATGTAGGCTATGCCCGTACATGGTCTATTGGCACAGATTTCCTGATATTTAATACCACTGGATTTTATACAGGAAAGACCCGCAAAAGGGATATGAGGGCAAATACTGATCAGGAATATCGTTTGCCAGGCAATCCTGCTTACTGGATAGTTGATTCATCTATCTCTTACAATTCAACCAGATGGGTACCAGAAGGATATCGTTGGACTGCACGCATTTATGGTAATAATGTTTTCGATAAACTGATTATCGGCAAAAACTATAATGACAACAGCCAATGGTTTGAACCCGGAAATGGTATTATTTCTTACACTTTTGCTGATCCAAGAACCCTTGGGATTGCATTTACTCTGAATTTCTAGGGTATCATGAGATAGCCCCAAAAGAGTTGTAAGTTTAAAACAGAAGTAAAGGCAGGCACAATATTTTTTAGTGCCTGCCTTATTTTTTTAATAAAGAAAAGGAGGGAACAAGATGAAATCGCTATTCTTAGCATTGATGATTCTATTAATTTCTTCCACCACATTTGCCGCAGAAATAGACGGAAAATGGGCTGGAACGTATCCGGGAATTGGAGCCTTAAACTTTGAGTTCAAAGTTGAAGGTAAAAAGCTTTATGGCTTTGACCTGAGCTCAGGGGATTCCAAGATAGAGATCCAAAATGGCAAGATAAAGAATGATAAAATAAGTTTTGAAGTGCCAGTGGTCCTGGGAGGCTCCAAGATGAGTGTAGTTTATAAGGGTAAGATAATAAGTAATAATGAGATTGAACTAACCTTTAAAACAAGGGCAAGGGGCTCAAGAGGGGTTGGTTTTGATGGGTTTAATGATGGAGCCGGAGGACAGGGCGGCAGCGGCGGCGGAACTGCTGGATTTGATGTAGGTTTTGGTGGTGGTGGCGGCTTTGGCGGCGTTTCCGGTGAGAGCACAAAATTTGTAATTAAGCACATGGAAAATTAATTTTTTTTAATTATCATTTTAAAGTAAC
>CAZXUA010000290.1:0-3158 GCA_964643755.1 uncultured Desulfatiglans sp.
TTTAACATCAGTTTTTGATCCCAAAAAGATCAAGAACTCGGTACTGTCAAGATCTGTAATATTATTGCCGTATTTGAGGCAGACAGAGACAATGTCAAGGTCCTGCAACAGCACAAAATCCAGTTCTTTAGGCTGGTTGGGGAGCAGTCTTTCAATCTTTTGTTCATAGGGCTGTCCAATGATGGCCCCATCATTATTTTTTATTGAGATATAAATGTTGTTAATAACATCTGGTTCCAGGGTCTTGAACAGGCTCTCATCAATATTGGCCAGCTTGTTCAACTCGGCACTCCCGCTTGAAGTGTTATCAAGTGTGATGCGCATAATCTTTTCACCCTTATCACTGCTGTATTTTACAGCCCGCCTTATTGTGACATACTGGCTCCCAAAGATTACCGAAAGCATTTGCTGCTGATAATTAACCTCTCTGTTGCTGTAAAATTCCTGCGCATCATCCAGATCTTTCTGAGATTTATGACCTTCCTGAAACAGTGTTTTAACACGCTCAAGATCTTTACTTGCCTTTTCATATTCCTCTTTTGCCCTTTTTAACCCGAGGAGTTTAAAGGTCTCATCATTTGGATTGTAATAGCCTGATCCCGACTGGGCAGAAACCTGCTCTGCCATAATGAAGGAAATACAGAGGGAGAAAATAAAGATAAATAACGCCTTATGTAATAATTGATTCATCATGCCTGATGCAATCGCCTTAATGCCCGCTCTATTGCCGCTGCTGTGAATAATGACTGGTGAAAAAGACATTTTTTACCCCGCAAAATAAAATCACATACCTTTGACAAGCAAACTTCAAACTAATATCGATAAATAAAAATCTGATGGCGGTTATTAAACCTGAATGGGCGCTGCTTTAAAACTATGTTGAGAGATTATATTTCTCATGAAGCAATATCTCACTACCACTTAAAATTTATTTAATCAACTTTAAATAACACAGGAATTATGAAACTGAAATTCACTCTTATTAAGTAAGATTCCCGAAAGGAGAAAAAGTTCCAAAAATATTATATGCTATCTTCCCGATCATGGCGCTATAATATATGTAAATGTTGACGGAATGAAGAAAAGTATAGCATAAAGGGAATACACCCGTGATAAAGGGTGATAATATCAGCTCCTATTTTAAGAATTTACTTTGGGTAACACTATGGAACAGGACAGGCCTGAGAGCAATTACTGCGTTATAGATGAATCCCCCTTTTTTACTGCAAAGGACTGGAATATCCCCTTTGATGCTGTGAATGATGCTATATGGATACTGAACAGTGAACGACGCATACTCCGCACAAACAGGGCCGCAGAGGCGCTGTTCAATAGACCAAAAGAGGAGATGACCGGTAAATACTGCTGGGAGGTCACAGGGTGCAAGGAGAAAAGCAGTTCAGAATGTCCGTGTGTCCGGGCAAAGATCAGTCATACCCGTGAAAAACTTGAATTCAGGCAGGGAAATGAGTGGCTCCAGGCAATATCAGACCCTATCTTTAACAATGGTGGTCAATATACCGGTTCAGTGCAATTCTTCCGGAATATTACCAACAGCATGCAGACCGAAAAGGCCCTGGTTGACAGTGAAAACAGGTATCGTGCCCTATTCAGCAAGATGCTCAATGGATGTGCACTGCACGAGATCATCTGTGATAAGGGGGGTAAACCTGTTGATTACCGCTATCTTGATGTCAATCCTGCATTTGAAGAGATGACAGGGTTCAGTGCAAAGGATCTGCTTGGGAAAACTACCCTTGAAATCGCGCCCGATATTGATCCTTTTCTGATAGAGACCTATGGCAGGGTGGCGCTTACAGGAGAGCCTGTCTCATTTGATTTTTTCAATCAAAAATCAGGACGATACTTTATAATAACCGCCTACCAGCCAACATATGGACAGTTTGCAATTATTTGTCAGAACATTTCTGAGCAGAAGAAAACAGAAAATGCCCTGAGGGAAAGCGAGCAGAAATTCAGGATACTTGAAGAAAATCCGATTGTCGGCATCTTTGTGAGTCAGGATAATAAGCTCATTTACGTAAATGATCGGATGGCAGAAATGCACGGCTATACAAAAGAGGAGATTACAGGTCAGCCTTTTGAAATCCTTTTACACCCTGATGACCGGGACTCAATAGTAGAAAAAATGGATACCTATCTTGAGATGGGAGAAAGGTATAGACAACGATTTGAGATCCTTCTTATTAAAAAAAATGGGGAGAGCTTCTGGGGCGGCGCCATTGTAACCGGGGGTAAATATAATGGCAAGGATGCCATCTTGGGATCTATTATTGATATATCAGAGTCAAAACAGGCGGAGGAGGAGCTTAGAAAGAGTGAAGAGCGCTATAAGGAGATTGTGGAAGAGACTGATGACCTGATAATTAAGGTGGATAATTCCGGAAGCATCACTTTTGCAAACCATATGGCAAACAGGATATTCGGACTACCTCACAGTGATATATTAGGGATGCACATTTCCAAATGTATTCACCCTGATGACAAGCTGCGTACCAGAACCATTATTGATGAAACAGTTGCAAAAAACGGAAAAAGCGCAACATTCGAAAACAGGCAGATAAGCCAGACAGGGGTGATACGCCATCTGCTCTGGACAAGCAATTTTCATTATGATGAAAAAGGAAACCTGTTTGAGGTTACAAGCATTGCCCGCGATATTACCCAGCGGCGAAAAATGGAAGAGGCGCTGAAAAAGGCCCATGATGAACTTGAGCAGCGTGTTATTGAACGCACCCATGAGATAGCAAAGGCCAATGAAGAGCTGCAGGTAAAGACAAAAAACCTTGAGGAGCTTAATACTGCGCTCAAGATCCTTTTAGACAGAAGGGAAAAGGATAAGGAGGAGACCAGTGAAAAGATACTTCTTAATGTGAAGGAGCTGGTGATTCCTTATATCAACCGGCTGAAGGCAGGCTCCCTGAACGATAATCAGAAAAACTACCTTGAGGTGCTTGAATCCGGGCTTCATGAGATAACCTCCCCGTTTGCCCAGAAGCTTACATCCCGTTATATGCATGTAACACCCAGGGAACTCCAGGTGGGTAACCTGGTTAAGCAGGGCAAGACCTCAAAGGAGATAGCAGATACCCAGATCGGAAGAGCACACGTCTGAACTCCAGTCACGAGATTCCATC
>CAZXUA010000291.1:0-2788 GCA_964643755.1 uncultured Desulfatiglans sp.
CTTATCCTTTACCCATCATGAGATTTGGCAACCAAAGAGCAATCTGAGGGAAAGCGAACAGGATTATCAAAGCAACAACAAGGGCCGAGAGAAAAGGAATAACTCCTCTATAGATCGTTCCAAAAGGAAGACCTGTTATGTTTCCTAATATAAATACATAAATCGCTACAGGGGGAATAAGGCCACCGATCATAAGGGTAACGCAAATCAGGATGCCGAACCATATAGGATCATAACCAAGTTCAATAGCGGTGGGGAAGAAGATGGGCGTGGCAAGCACCATAAACGCAAGGTCATCCATGATTGACCCGCCCACGAGGTAGACAGCGACGATTATGATCATAACAAAAAAACCCGGAACAGGAAGTCCCCCAGCCCACTTTGCCGCAATCATCGGGATTTCCGTTATCGCAAGGAAGTGGCCAAAAATAGCTGATCCGGTAATAAGCATCAGAGTCATTATAGAGGTTTTTAATGCCCCTTTAAATGATCTGATAATCATATCAACATTGACCTCTCTTCGTGCAAGGGCCAGAAAAAATATTGCCACCGTTCCTATCGTTCCTGATTCGGTTGGGCTGAAAAAGCCTGTGATCATACCGCCTATCACGATGCCGAAGATAATACCGACAATCACCGCATCTGGTATAACAGCAAACCTCTCTTTCCATGATGCCTTTTCCGCCTTGGGGGCTATAGCAGGTCTTGACAATACCCACCCGGCTATAACTGCCATAAAAAGGGCTGCTATCATCAGGGATGGCATGATACCCGCGAGGAAAAGCCTGCCTATGGATTGTTCAACTTGAAGTCCATAGATGATAAGCACTGTGCAGGGAGGCAGTATCATGCCCAGAGTGCTGACAGATGCAATCGTCCCAGCGGAAAGCTCCTTTTTGTATCCATAACGGTCCATCTCAGGCATGGCGAGGTTGGAAAAAGTACCCACCGTGGCAAGGCTTGACCCGCACATGGCCTTGAAGGCTGTCGCTCCCACCACGGTTGTCATGGCAAGCCCACCCGGGATGTGTCCAAACCATTTGTGCGCACCCAGGTAGAGTCTTTTTGCGATATTTGAATTTGAGGCAAACTCACCCATGACCATAAAGAGGGGGATTACCGTGTAGCTGTAAGTGGTGAAATTATCGAAAAAATCTTTAACGACAAGGTTGGATGCCGCAGAAAAGGACATGAGAAAAGTAAAACCGAGAAATCCAACCAGGATCATGCAATACGCCATTTCAAGGCCGGTAAGGAAAAGGGCCAGCAGCAATATTATTCCGTATGTTCCGATTGCCACATCACTCATTGTCTGCTCCTTTTACTGTTTTTATCAGATCGCAGAGTATTGTGAAACTCTGCAAGAGAAAGCTGAATGAAAGGGCGAATGCAAAAGGATAGTATGGTATTTTAAAACTGGCTGTGCGCTCCCCTGTTTTCTGAACGTCAATTCCATAAATAAAAAAATTGTATGCAATAAATAAGAAGATCATGATGCCGATGCATCTGGTGATTACCTCGATGGTGCGTTTTTTTCCGGGACTGAGCTTTTCTGTTACTATGTCTACAAGCACCTGGGCACCGAGCATAGTACCATAGGGAATTGAGAATCCAAATACAATAGCACCCCCATACTGAATTATTTCCATAGAGCCGGTAATAGGATGGCCGAAGTTTCTTAAGATTACATCAAAGAAGGTCAATATAATCATAAACGCCAGAACACTACCGGCGATAACATATAATGACTTGTCAATCCCGGCAATACCTGCTATAAAACGCTTCATCTTATACCTCCAGACTTGTCAAAAAAACAAAGCTCACAATCACGTTTCCTATATCAGTATAATGAATATTTAAAGAGGGCTGCGTTATTTGCCAGCCCTCTTTTACGAAAAATAGTTCTACTGATGAGTCTTCAGGTAGTCCTGAACGAATTTCAAAGCTTCATCACCCGGCAGACCTTTTGACTTTGCCATCTTAACGTAGTCATCGAGGATTGGTTTCATCCTTTGAGCTGTAAGTTCCTCATCCTCTTTGGAAACTTTGACAAAGGTCACGCCTTTTGATTTGGCAAACTCAACTGCCTTAGCGTCAAGCTCAACCCATTTCTTCCCAAATTTTTCTATATATTCTTCATTGATTTTTTCGATTGCCTTCTGGTCATCAGGAGATATGGTATTCCATTTAGCTTTATTCATAATGCAATACATGGATGTCATATAAGACATAGGATAGTCTTCAATTACGGTCTTTACAACCTCGGCAATTTTGAAACCCTGCAATGCCTCAAGAGGAAAAAGGGTTCCATCTACAACACCCCTTGAAAGGGCATCGTATGTTTCAGTAACAGGCATGGTTACAGGAGAAGCGCCGAGGTTTTTTACTATGTCCGCGTTCTCTGCATTGGCTTTAATCCTGAGGCCTTTTAGGTCGGCAACAGATTTAGCCGGGTTCTTTGTAAAAATAAAGCCCGGGGCAGCACCGTGGAGAAACATAACCTTTACATCATCGAATTCTTTCGGTTTGAATTTCTTATAATACTCATTGGCCGCTTTGGTTGCCTGATACCCACTCTTGTACCCCAATGGCTGCTGCAAAACTTCGGAAAGCGGGAGTCTGCCGGGAGAATATGCCAACAAATTTGTACCGATATCAACGACGCCCTTCACCGTGTTGTCATAGACCTGCATGGGCGGTGAAAGTGTGCTGGCTGCAAATACCGTTACGGTAACCCTTCCATTTGTTGCCTTCTCAACGTCCTTACCCCAGTCAGCAAATAATCTTG